>JAFZXR010000023.1 GCA_017616675.1 Bacteroidales bacterium | reverse complement strand
TTCCAGATAGTGATGATCGACGAGCCTGACGAGCAGTCGGCTATATCGATTTTGCGTGGTCTGAAAGAGAAATACGAGACGCATCATCAGGTGAGAATCCTCGATGAGGCTATCATCGCGGCTGTCGACCTCTCAATTCGTTACATTTCCGACCGTTTCTTGCCTGATAAGGCTATCGACTTGATTGATGAAGCTGCTTCACGTCTGCGTCTGCAGATAAATTCGGTTCCTGAGGAACTTGAAGATGTGCAACGTAAGATTCGTCAGCTTGAGATTGAGCGCGAGGCCATCAAGCGTGAGAACGACAAGAAGAAGGTTGAGGAGTTGACCAAGACTATCAATGAGTTGGATAAAGAGCGTCAAGATATTCGCATGCGTTGGGAAACCGAGCGTGGCTTTGTGGAGAAGATTCAGAAAGAGAAACAGAATATCGAGAACTACAAATATCAGGCAACGGTGGCCGAACGCGAAGGCAACTACGGCAAGGTGGCTGAGCTGCGTTACGGTAAGATTGCCGAAGCCGAGGCTGCAATAGCAAAGGCCAAAGAGCAACTTACCAAGGTTCAGGGTGACAAACCATTGGTCGACGAGGAGGTATCGGCCGACGATGTGGCTGAAATCGTGTCGCGTTGGACTGGCATACCGGTTCACAAGATGATGCAAAGCGAGCGTGAAAAGCTGCTTAATCTCGAATCTGAGTTGCATAAACGTGTGGTTGGACAAGACGATGCAATCGCTGCTGTTTCCGATGCTATCAGAAGGAGCAGGGCAGGACTACAGGACTCGAAACGACCAATCGGTTCGTTCATCTTTTTGGGAACCACCGGCGTCGGTAAGACTGAGCTGGCAAAGGCTTTGGCTGAGTTTCTGTTCGACAACGAGAACAACATGGTTCGTATAGATATGTCGGAGTATCAGGAGCGTCACACCGTGTCGCGTTTGATAGGTGCGCCTCCAGGATATGTGGGCTACGAAGAGAGCGGCCAATTGACTGAAGCTGTGCGTCGTAAGCCATATTCGGTGGTGCTTCTCGACGAGATTGAAAAGGCGCATCCTGATGTGTTCAACATCTTGTTGCAGGTGCTTGACGATGGTCGTCTGACTGACAACAAGGGTCGTCTGGTCGACTTCAAGAACACCATCATCATCATGACTTCGAATGTGCCTGAAGGTGAATTGAGAAATCACTTCCGTCCTGAGTTCCTGAACCGTATCGATGACATCATCGTGTTCAAGCAACTTACAGAGGAACAGATAGTTAGCGTTGTCGCAATGCAGTTCAACAAGGTTAAGGAGATGTTGAAACCTAACGGCATCGACATCAATATGACTGATGCTGCAATGAAGTACATGGCAAAGATCAGCTACGACCCGCAATACGGCGCACGTCCTGTGAAACGTATGATGCAGCGTGAAATGCTCAACGAACTCTCCCGCATGATCATCGCCGACAAGGTCAACAAAGACAAGCCAATCACTGTCGATTACGACGGCAACGGATTGATTTTCAAGAACTAATGTAAGGACGTACCTCGTGCGCCCTTCTTCCAAAACATCCATAGTCTGAAAAGATTGTGGATGTTTTTTTATTTGGAAAAATTTGCTAATTTTGCAAAAAATAAACTAAATGTTAGACTTCGCTGCGATAGATTTCGAAACCGCTAACTGCGAGCCGACTAGTGTTTGCAGTGTTGGAGTCGTTGTCGTTCGCGACGGCGTTTTTACTGATAGCTTCTATTCGTTGATTCAGCCGGAGCCGAATTATTACAACTATTGGAATACTCGGGTGCATGGCTTAACTCAACGTGATACTGAGAATGCGCTGGTGTTTCCATACGTTTGGGAGCAAATCGAACCATTGATTGAAGGTCTGCCACTTGTGGCGCATAACAGTCCATTTGATGAAGGATGCTTGAAGGCCGTGTTCCGTTGCTATCAAATGGATTACCCTGATTATCAGTTCTTTTGTACTTGTCGAGCTTCAAGAAAGCATTTTGGCAAACTACTTCCAAACCATCAGCTTCATACCGTTGCCGAAGCCTGCGGTTATCATTTAGAAAATCATCACCATGCACTAGCCGATGCAGAAGCTTGCGCATGGATAGCGAGAGAGATATTGTAAACTAAAAAAGCACCGGTTTCCCAGTGCTTTTTTGTTGTTTTTTCAGATTTTGAATCTTAAGCCTCTGTAGCTGGTGCTTCTTCAGTTGCTGGAGCCTCTTCTGCTGCTGGAGCTTCCTCTGCGTTCTCCGCATTCTCAGCTGCTGCTTCCGCTGCTTCCTTGGCTGCGAGCTCGGCCTGCTTCTTGGCGATAGCTTCGGCGCGTGCTGCGTTCACCTTGCTTTCAGCTTCGATTCTAGCCTTCTGGTCAGCTCTCTTCTTCTCGGCTTTTGCCTTGATTTCGCTAGCTAACTTGGCTTCTTTTTCCTTCATCCATGTCTGGAATTTGACCTCAGCCTGTTCAGCTGTCATAGCGCCCTTCTGGACACCAATCATCAAATGCTTCTTCAACATGACACCTTTCTTCGAAAGGATTGAACGGACTGTGTCGGTTGGCTGAGCACCCTTGTTTAACCATTCAAGAGCTTTGTCAAAATTCAAATTGATCTCAGCTGGAACTGTTACAGGATTGTAAGTTCCGATTTTTTCAATAAATCTACCATCACGAGGTGCACGACCGTCTGCAATTACAATGTGATAGAAAGGCTGACCCTTCTTACCATGTCTCTGTAATCTGATTTTTGCTGGCATAAAATTACTTTTTTAATTGATTTATAATTAGTTAACCCAAATCTACCCGAGATTTGCGGGTGCAAAAGTACAAAAAATTTCAATATCTACAACATTTTTCTGAAAATATTTTACTAAGTATTTGATTTTCTTAAAATTAAAAAAATGTTTACCGAAATGTAAAAATATCGAAAAATTTTCTTATCTTTGAAGGTTGATTTCATCCGAAAATTGATATTGATAATCAATAAAAACTGAGTAGAAAAAGATAAAATTATGTTTCTGATTTTCGACACCGAGACCACTGGCTTGCCACTGCTGTATAACGCCCCGCTGACCAACTTCGACAACTGGCCACGGATGGTACAGATTGCATGGCAGCTGCACGATGAGCTCGGCAACTTCGTCGAAGCCCAGAATCATATCGTGCGCCCCGAAGGCTTTGAGATTCCTATCAATGCCAAGATGGTACACGGCATCTCCACTGAATATGCTCTCGAACACGGCGAAGCACTTACCGATGTCTTGAATATGTTCCTCGAGGCCGCTAAAAAGGCGAAATACCTTGTCGGACATAATATTAACTTCGACCTCAGCATCGTTGGCTGCGAATTTCTGCGTGACCGTGGCGAGAATCCTTTGCCGAATTGGAAAATCGTCGATACCTGCACCGAAAAGACGGCCGAATTCTGCCAATTCCCAGGTGGTGGTCACGGACGTTTTAAACTTCCTAAACTCATTGATTTTCATAAACTTCTGTTTGGCGAAGACTTCAGCTCAGCTCATAACGCCTGCGCCGATGTGGAGGCTACAACGCGCGTGTTTTTGGAATGCGTGCGTCGTGGAGTGCTTGATAATACTGATATTCCGGAAGGAGAGGAGTTCTTCAAAAAGTTCCGCGAGGCGAATCCCGATGTCATAAAAGCGGCTGGAATCGAGATTAAGCCGAATTATGAGGCAAAAGAAAAGCCTAAAGTAGAAGAAAAGAAAGAAGAGAAACCTACGGAAACGCCTGAAAATACTGATGCTATACAGTTTACGCATCTGCACGTGCACTCGCATTTCTCCATCCTCGACGGAATGTCGAAGATTCCGGATTTGGTCGACAAATGTCTGAAATACAACATGCATGCCATGGCGCTTACTGATCATGGTAACATGTTTGGAATAAAAGAGTTAGCCGATTATGCCGATAAGGTGAACAAAGACGGTGCCAACTTCAAGCCGATTTTCGGAACTGAGGCATATTGCGCTCCAGTGAGCATCGACAAGCGTGAAGGACGTAACGACCGCGGCTGGCATCTTATCTTATTGGCAAAAAACAAAACGGGCTACAAAAACCTTTGTAAGCTCGCGTCAATAGCATATACCGACGGTTTCTACTATAATCCGCGTATCGACCATTCGCTTTTGGAAAAATATCACGAAGGACTTATCGTAACTTCGGCTTGTCTGGGTGGCGAGGTGCCGCAGAAGATTATGAACGGCGACATCAAAGGCGCTGAAGAGACTATCAAATGGTTTAAATCGCTGTTCGGCGATGACTATTACCTTGAGGTTCAACGACATAAGACCGACAAACCAGGCGGCGACCAGGAAGTCTACGCCCGTCAGGTGGAAGTCAATAAGGTAATTTTTGAGCTTGCTAAAAAGACAAAAACCAAAGTAATTGCTACCAATGACGCACATTTCGTGGAGGAAGAGCACGGCGAGGCTCACGACCGCCTGATATGCTTAAGTACTGGCAAAGACCTCGACGATCCGACGCGTCTGCATTACACCAAGCAAGAGTGGCTCAAGACGCCGGAAGAGATGTACAAGATATTCTCCGATGTGCCGGAAGTGCTCGCAAACACTATGGAAATCGCCGATAAGGTGGAGACGTATTCCATTAATTCCGACCCGATAATGCCGGAGTTTAGCATCCCAGAAGAGTTCGGAACTGTCGAAGAATATAAGAAAAAATATACCGAAGAGGATCTTTACAACGAGTTTACGCGTGACGAGCATGGCAATGAGGTGATGAGTCGCGAGGCAGGCGAGAAGAAGATCAAGAAAATGGGCGGCTACGAGAAGCTGTACCGCATCAAACTTGAGGCCGACTATCTCGCAAAACTAGCTTGGGAAGGCGCAAAGATGCGCTATGGCGAGAAGCTCACCGACGAGCAGATAGAGCGAATCAACTTCGAGCTGCACACCATGAAATCGATGGGATTCCCGGGATACTTCTTGATAGTTGCCGACTATATCCGTGGTGCGCGCGAAGAACTCGGCGTCTCGGTCGGTCCGGGACGTGGCTCGGCAGCAGGTTCGGTGGTGGCTTACTGCTTGAAAATCACTGATGTTGACCCGCTGAAGTACGACTTACTTTTCGAGCGTTTCCTCAATCCTGACCGTATCTCGTTGCCTGATATCGACGTTGACTTTGATGACGATGGCCGTGGCAAGGTTCTCGACTGGATCACGCAGAAATATGGCAAGGAGAAGGTGGCGCATATCATCACTTACGGCACAATGGCAGCGAAATCGGCCATCCAGGATGTGAGCCGTGTGCAGAAGATTCCGCTCTCGGATGTCGCCACCATCAAGAGTTACATTCCTGATCGCAGCTTCCCTGATAACATCAAGGATGAGAAGGGCAAGTCGCCGAAGGTAAATCTCAAAAACTGTTACAAATACGTTCCTGAGCTTAAAAAACTGGTTGAAGGCGACGATGAGAATGTGTCGTCAATGCTAACGTATGCTGAGGAACTCGAAGATACAAACCGCCAGGTGGGCATCCATGCCTGCGGCGTCATCATCGGTGCCGACGACCTTACGAAATTCGCTCCGGTCTGTACAATCAAAGATAAGGATACGGGCGAGGATGTGCTTGTTACTCAATACGATGGACACGTGGTTGAGAACGTCGGTCTCATCAAGATGGACTTCTTGGGACTGAAGACGCTCACGCAGATTAAGGACGCCTTGGCGAATATCAAGAAGACGCGGGGCATCGACCTCGACATCGACCATATCCCAATCGACGATAAGAAGACTTTCGCTTTGTTCAGTTCGGGCAACACCATCGGCACGTTCCAGTTCGAATCGCCTGGCATGCAGAAATACCTGCGCGAGCTGAAGCCCACGGTGTTTGAGGACCTTATCGCTATGAACGCGCTCTATCGTCCGGGCCCGATGGAATACATCCCGAATTTCATCGCGCGTAAGCATGGCAAAGAGCCGATCACGTACGACTTCCCGGAGATGGAGAAATATCTGAAGGATACCTACGGCGTGACGGTGTATCAGGAGCAGGTGATGCTTCTGTCGCGACAGCTGGCCAACTTCACCCGAGGCGAGTCGGACACCCTGCGTAAAGCCATGGGTAAGAAGCAGATAGCGAAGATGATGGAGCTCAAGGACAAGTTCATGAAACAAGGTCAGGAGCTCGGTCACGACGCTAAGATTCTCGAGAAGATCTGGAACGACTGGGAGAAATTTGCTTCGTACGCTTTCAACAAGTCGCACGCTACATGTTATTCGTGGATTGCTTATCAGACGGCATATCTCAAGGCCCATTATCCGGCAGAGTTTATGGCGGCGGTCTTGAATTCGAGCATTCGTGATGCTGAAGAGGTTATCTTTATGCTTGACGAGTGTAAACGAATGAAAATCAATGTGTTACCACCGAATGTCAATAAGTCGGAATACAAGTTTACTGTCGACGAGCAAGGCAATATCTGCTATGGAATGGGCGGCATCAAGGGTATTGGCGAGGTGGCCGATGTCATCAAAGACGAGCGCGAGGCGAATGGCCGTTTTACCAGTTTTGCCGATTTCATGGCGAGGGTAGGCGCACGGCAGCTTAACAGAAAAGTATTGGAACAGCTAGCAAGAGCTGGCGCTTTCAGCGATTTCACCGAATTACATCGTGCGGCATATTTCTACATCGCTCCAGGCGAGAAGATGAACTTCATCGAGAAGTCGATAAAGCAAGTAAATGCTAGCAATGAGCGCAAAAACAACGCACAAATCGACCTCTTCGGAGAGCTTGAGGCTGCTGGCGGCGACGACCTGTTTAAACTCGACATCCCTGAATGTGAGCATTGGTCGAACGTGAAGATGCTCGACGAGGAGAAGGAAGCAATCGGTTTCTATCTGAGCTCGCATCCTCTCGACGCTTACGAATACACGATAAAGTATTTCACCGACGCGAAACTCGAGAATTTGCCGGAGATTATCAGAAACAAGAAGGGTACTACGGTGCATGTGGCCGGCATTGTCACAAATGTTGCCGAATTGACCTCGAAAAACGGCAAGGCATATGGCAAATATACCATTGAGGATCAGACGAGTAGCTATTCGTTTGCCCTCTTTGGCGAGGCTTATATGAAATGCAATTACAAGCATCTCTTCGTCGTCGGAACGCCGCTGATGATTACAGGAATAGTGCAGGAACCTTATGGAAACAGAGATTTGCCGGATGAAAAGAAACGTCCGAATGAGCTGAAAGTTCAAGAGGTGGCTTTGCTCGACGATGTCTTCAGCAAATCGTCACGCGAAGCGAAATTCAAATTGAATATCAATAAGTTGGATAGCGAAAATGTTAAAGCTATCATCGATATTTTTAAAGAAAATCCAGGAAATCAGCCGTATTCGATAATGCTTGTTGACAAGTCGAATCGTATGACTTGCTCGACGCATCCTGAGAAAGGCAAGATCAATGCGGAGGCGGTTTTCAAAAAGTTGAATGATTATAAAGATTTAGTAACTTACGATTTATCAAAATAAAAATTTAAAATTATGGCAGTACATATCACAGAACAGAACTTCGAAGCTGAGGTTTTGAAGTCGGAACTCCCAGTAATGGTTGACTTTGGCGCAACATGGTGCGGTCCGTGCCGCATGATTGCTCCTTATATGGATCAGCTCTCAGACGAATTCGCCGGCAAGGCGGTGGTTGCAAAAGTCGACGTCGACGAATGCCCGGGAATATCAGCAAAATACGGCATCAGAAACGTCCCGACCGTCCTCTTCTTCAAGAACGGTGAAATCGTCGACAAGAATGTCGGAGCAGCTCCAAAGGCATCGTTTGAAGAGAAGCTGAAAAAGTTATTATAGTGTTTTAATCGTCATTTTTCGGCTGGCCACCTTTCTTCGAAAGCTGAAGGCCTTCAAAATTGACGACTAAAACCATTTCATTATAAAAGGTGCTGAATAAAAGCAACATTGCGCCTCTTGGGAGTCTTGAGTTTCACGCTCGGCAGATTGTCGAGGGTTTTATAACTGGACTTCACAAGAGTCCGTTCCATGGGTTTTCAGTCGAGTTTGCGGAACACCGTCTGTACAATACTGGCGAGCCGATCCGTAATATCGACTGGAAGCTTTATGGCCGGACCGAAAAGCTCTTTGTGAAACGCTATGAGGAGGAGACCAACCTCCGTTGCCAGCTTGTGGTGGATACAAGCTCGAGTATGTATTTCCCTGTGCGTCAACAACTTGATTATCAGCATCCTAATAAGCTGTGGTTTGCAGTTTACAGCGCAGCTTCGCTGATGGAGCTGATGCGCCGCCAACGTGATGCGGTGGGCTTGGATCTGTTTGACGACGACGTGACTATTCACACCGAGGCCAAGCTCGCTCCAGTGCATATCAACATGATTTACAATGAGTTGGAGAAGCTGCTGTTGCCTTACAACAAAAACGAGAAGAAGGAAACCAACGCCACGGCTTGTCTGCACAAGATTGCTGAGATGACGCATAAACGCTCGCTGATCATCATCTTCAGCGACATGCTGGAAAACATGGCTTCGTACGACGATTTGTTTGCCGCTCTCGAGCATCTGCGTTACAACAAACACGAAGTGGTGCTGTTCCATGTCCACGACGGACTTCTCGAGCAAAAGCTGGAGTTTGAGAACCGGCCGTATCGTTTTGTCGACCTTGAGTCGGGCGATGTTGTGAAGCTCAACCCGATGGAGGTGAAGGAGAAATACGAGCAGATTATGAAGGCGCGCAAAGACGAGCTGCTGCGCCACTGCTACCAATATCAGATTGACTACGTCGAAGCCGACATCAACAAGCTGTACGACCAGGTGCTGACAGCGTATCTGATAAAAAGACAGAAACTGTATTAAATTTTCCAAATTATCTGGATTTTCCCTTCAGTCTTCACGTTTCCATCGATTTTCTCGAGTCCGCTGCCTATTTCGTTGACGTCGCTGTAGATTGTACAACCAATCTTTGCGTTTATGGCGAGTCCCCATCGGATTTTCACCTTGCCTAAAAGATAGATTCTCATGCCTTTGTGGTAGAAGCTGCCGATGGCGAAGGCGTTGAGCACGTCGTTTTCGTAAGCGTAGACGGCGCCTGTTGGGCTGTCGAAGAGCGCATAACGGAAAGCAATACTGTAAGGTCGACTCTCTGGATTATACAGTATATCCTGATATATCAGATAACATGTGCCATTTTTCAGCACATCTTTGTTGACGATATATTCGACTCGGTTTTTCAGTGTGAAATCGGTGCCGACAGGGTAGGTGACGTGAAAACGAAGCGACATCTTGCGGTCGTGAATCAGACTGCGCATGTAGGTGTTTTCGCTCGAACCGTTTTTCTCCTTGTCTTTATATCGTAACTGAATGAAAAACAATGATTTACTATTTATTTGATGTTCAATTTGCAAGTTATAATCCTGCGCGCGGCTTGGTGCGTAGGCCGAGGTTTTTACCCAGTCGGACTGCGGGAAGTCGGCGGTGGCGATAAGTCGCCAACGCGGTGCAAACGTAATCGACGATGAAAGATAAAGCCCTTTTTCGTTACGCGCGCTACCCGAGGCGAAGGCGTTGCAGTAAAAGTTCTGGTATTTCTTGTCGTAATATCTGTAAAGCACAGTAAAATCGATATATCCCGCTGGTTGAACAGTCGTGCCTATCAATGCTGCATGCGCTTTGTTGTCGCTGATAGCCGCTTCACCGTAAAAGGCTATTTTTCTCAAAACATAATAAAAGTCAACTCCCTGATTTACAAGCGATTTACCGCGAAAGTAAAAGGTGTTGTAAAGTCGTGGATCTGGATTCAGTTCGCAACTCAGTAGTGTTTTATGAATGGTGTATCCGATTTGGAAATTTGAGCCACGATAGCTGAGATTTCCGCCAAATAATTGCTGTGTAATAGCATGACGGTCAGCGAGTTCGCTCTCGGTACGATGCAATCCAGACTGCTGCAGCGAAGTCACTATCAATGGCTCGCCAAGACTGTCGATGACACTGATGTTGGCATCTGCTTTTTTATTCGAATAAAAGACTGTCAAGTCGACATTTTTGTAATTCAAAGTGGTAGCAACTCCTCGCAGATATCTGGCTTCGTTGGCCGATTTAGATGCACGGATCTTCTTGGTTTTTCGCAAAAGTGAACCTCCGCTGGCTGCAAACGCCATCCCTGAACCCATCGTAACTCCTTGACCAAAAGCGAGTTGATAGTCACCAAGAGCCAAGGTCTTGACAAATTTCCAGTCATGCAAAACGCAGTGAAACGACACGAAATCGAGCATGTTTTTCTCACCGGCATCTTTCTCCATAGCAAAGCCGAATTCAAGCTTGTTGCGTGAGCTAAAACCGTATCTTAGCAGCATTTTCCGCGGACTCCCGAGATATTTATCCTCTTTGTAGCCTTCTTTTTCGTTAAAACACTGCTCGACTTGAAAGATAGTCTGATGTTTGCCATATTTCCACAAATCTTTAAGTTTCAGCTTATCATTTTCAGGCGGTTTTTCAAAGCAAATCAAGGGTTTCAGGATGTTGAGAGTCATCTCGTCGATACCCTCAATCATTGTCAGCTCATCTAACATCATTATATCGCCGAAATCTTTTCTATATGAATTTATATTTTCAATAATAAAAACGTTAACTAAATGTAACTCAATGAGTTGATTCAGCTCTTCGGCATTGTTGATATTGATTTTATTCTCGCATATATTCCAATAATTCTCGATAAGATCGGTAAAGTCGAGCTCATCGGCATTATCGTCGTTTTCAAGCATCCGCTCAATCTGGTCGATGATGATTTCATCAGTTATGTCGCTTTGCGCGAAAGCCAGACAAGGAAGCATTATTAATAAAGGTATCATAATCCGTTTCATAATCCGACCTCCTTTATTTTGAATATCAGACTGCTTTGAAACGACACACCAGTGTATTGATTCATATTTGCGGAAACGTCAATAATTACGCGGTTTAGCGTGTATCCGACGCCAACGCTTGCTGTCGCCGGATTGGTATGTACGCCGACTCGAATATAAAATTCGTTTAAGGTGTGATATTCCAGCCCGAAACGATAATCGAGACGATTTTCGGAGTTATATTCCACCTCGGAAGTCGCCAAGAAATCTTTCGTCACCTTATAGGCGAAACCGAAACGGAAAACGACTGGAACGCGTTCATTATGAATGGTTTTCAGCTTCACGTTGATAGGGTTGAAGACATAAACGCCAATACGCAAATCGTCGGTGATATCCGACTGAATGCCCAGTTCGAACGTTGCAGTTCGTCGTTTTTCGTAGTCGTCGGAGAAGTTAAAGAGCAGATAGTCGAGCTTTAAGCCCATTTTCAGATATGGACTAAAATCTCTTGCATAAGCCATTCCGAGTTTGTTTTTGTTGAAATTTTCAAACCCGAAACGACTCATCGAGAGTCCGAAAGTGCCAATATTTACTGGCATCACGAAGGCTGCGTTGTAAAAACTCAGCTCTTTCATGAAGAATCGGTTTTCGTAGGAGAATCCTACGCCGAGAAAGTGATAGTCGGCCAAACCGGCCGGATTGTTTTGAATGCTCCAGAAGTCGTTGAACGACACTGAACAATTACCCGTCGCATTGCTGCGAGCACCTGCAACACCTGATAAATTCCAGGAAAAGCAATGATTGCAAAATAGGCATAGGCCTATTAGGAAAAGGCTTCTTTTCATGATATTCAGTTTTTAAGTCCTTAATTTTTGCAAAGATACAAAAAATTTGTGAAATGTCAACAAAAATTATTAACTTTGTGCAAAATTTTTGACATGGATTATTTGTTGTTTATCTCCGCAATAGTGGTGCTGATCATCGGCTTGATTGGCGATATAATACCAGGAATTCCTGGCACTCCCGTGAGTTATCTCGCGTTGCTTCTGGTGCATTGGACCGACCGTTACAGCTTCTCGCCAAAGCTTTTGGTGATCGCCGGTCTGCTCTGTGCTGTGATAACCGTTCTTGACTATGTCGTTCCTGTGTGGGGCACGAAGAAATTCGGCGGCACCAAGGCCGGAGTTCGCGGCAGCACCATCGGCTTGATAGTGGGAATACTTGTGCTTCCGATGCTCGGCATAGTGCTCGGACCGTTTGGAATCCTTGGCATCCTGGGCGGACCGTTTGTTGGGGCATACGTTGGTGAGAAGATGGGCGGCACGCCAGATGAAAAGGCTTGGCGCTCGGCCTTTGGCTCGTTCATTGGCTTCCTTGCCGGCACTTTTATGAAGATTGTTTATACTGTTGTCATCGGTTTTTACGTGGTAAAAGCCATAATTGAAGTCGCATTTCAATGAGAAACACCATACCTTTAGCAGAACGGCTGCGTCCGACGTCGTTGGACGGCTACATCGGTCAGGAACATCTGATTGGTCCGAATGCCGTGCTGCGTCGCGCCATCGAGAGCGGTCACATCCCTTCGATGATATTTTGGGGACCTCCGGGAGTGGGCAAGACTACGCTGGCTTACATCATCTCCAAGCAGGTGAAACGTCAATTTTTTGTGCTCAGCGCTGTTAGCAGTGGGGTGAAGGACGTGCGCGAGGTCTACGACCGAGCGCGCATGGCACCCGAACCGCCGATACTGTTTATCGATGAAATCCATAGGTTTTCCAAGGCACAGCAGGACTCGTTGCTCGGCGCCGTCGAGAAGGGACTGGTGACGCTGATAGGCGCCACCACAGAGAACCCAAGCTTCGAGGTAATCTCGCCGCTGCTGTCACGCTGTCAGGTGTATATCCTGAAAGAACTCGAAAAAGACGACCTTAAGAAGCTGATAATCAGCGCGGTAGCTGTATTGAAGGAGGATTTCAAGAAGGATATCGTGGTGAAAGAAGACGAGGCTCTGATGCAGATCAGCGGCGGCGATGCACGCAAGCTGCTCAACGCCATCGACCTTGTGGTAGGGATGCTCGACGACGCCGAGCCCAAAGCCAAGAAACTGGTGGTGACAAACGAAGTCACGACGAAATACATTCAGAGCAACCTGCTGAAATATGACCGTCTGGGCGAGATGCATTACGACATCATCTCGGCTTTCATCAAGTCGATACGCGGCAGCGATCCTAACGCAGCGGTGTATTATCTTGCAAGGATGATTGAAGCAGGCGAGGACCCGCTGTTTATCGCTCGAAGGATGCTCATCTTAGCTTCCGAAGACATCGGAAACGCCAATCCTAACGCACTATTGCTCGCCAATGCCTGCTTCGACGCAGTTAATAAGATAGGATGGCCCGAAAGTAGGATAATACTCTCACAGACAGTGACTTACCTTGCATCGTCAGCGAAGAGCAACGCGGCAGTAGTGGCTATCGACGAGGCGCAGGCTTTAGTGAAGAAGACTGGCAACCTCAGTGTGCCTCTACATCTGCGCAACGCCCCGACAAAACTGATGAAAGACCTCGGATATCATGATGGTTACAAGTACGCACACAGCTATCCCGGCAACTTCGTTGAGCAAGAGTTTATGCCTGAAGAGATTTCGGGAGTGCGTTTGTATTCGCCACAAGACAACCCGAAAGAACTTGAACTGAGACGCTCGCTAAAAGCTAAATGGAAAGATAAATATGGCTACTGATAACGAGCATATCGCATTGATGTTCAACGATATAGCTCCGACTTACGACAAGCTTAACCATATCCTTTCGCTGAATGTCGACAAGTCGTGGCGCCGTAAAGCTGTGCGACGTCTTAAAAAAGCTGTAGCCGGTGTTGAAACGCCTGTGATTCTCGATGTGGCATGCGGTACGGCAGATTCTACCATAAAAATAGCGAAAAAGATTGAAAACGCTAAGGTTTTCGGCATTGATATTTCGACAAAAATGCTCGAAATAGGGAGGGAGAAGGCCGCAAAAAAAAGATTGGACAATAGAATCAGTTTATCCATATCTCGTGCTGAAAACATTGATTTTCAAGATGATACATTCGATGCAGCGATGGTTGCCTTTGGTGTGCGTAATTTTTCCGATAGAGCGCAAGGTCTGAAAGAAATCCGTCGTGTATTGAAGCCGAACGGAACTCTAATAATTTTGGAACTCTCTGAACCTCAAAATGTTATAGTGCGTTGGTTTTATAATCTTTATTTTAAAAATATACTTCCTCTCATCGGGAAACGGGTTTCTGGCAACGCCAATGCATATCGTTATCTTCAGCAGACTGTCGAGAAGTTTCCGATGCCTAAGGAGTTTATGGCGATGTTGAGTGATTGCGGCTATAAAGAATTGAAACACAAAGCTTTAAGTTGCGGATTGTGCCGTATTTATCAAGCAATAAAATGATGGAAAAAATCAAATTTAAATATTGGATAAAAGCGGCTCGACCGAAGACTTTGTTAGTCTCGATAGCTCCCGTAATCATGTCGGTGACCATGGCCTATCTTTTTGTCGATCTAAATTGGACGGCCGCGGTTATCTGTCTCGTCTTCGCTGTGATGGCACAGGTTTTATCCAACTTTGCTAATGACTATTCTGACGGCATAAAAGGAGCTGACAATCAACGACTTGGTCCACAAAGAATGGTTGCTTCAGGACTGATTTCTCCACAAAAAATGCGTCGTGGGATAATAGTCTGGGGTATATTGACATTTTTGTTGGGCTGCACCTTATTATATTGGGGCGGCTGGATTCTGTTGCCTTTCGGAATCGTCATATTATTATGCGCTTTTGCTTATTCCGCAGGACCGTTTCCGCTTTCACGACATGCCCTTGGCGACGTCGCAGTGGTACTGTTCTACGGCATAGCACCTGTTGTGTTAACGTTTTTCATTCAGACCGGTTTTGTGAATTGGCAGATCGTCGTTGCTGGGCTTTCTATCGGTATTGTGGCTAATAACTTATTGATAGTCAATAATTATCGCGATGCGGAACAGGATAAGGCAAATGGCAAAAAGACTACAGTTACGGTATTCGGAAAACGAGTCATGAGATGTGTTTTCCATCTTAATCCAATCATTGCGATAGTGCTGTTTTATTGGGCATTTGAGAATTTTATCATCTTGTACACTTTTATACCTTATGTCGTTTATTCAATATTTGTCAGCATAAAATTCGCAAAGGCTAAAGGCATGGAATTCAACAAGTTAATCGGTTTGGCCTCGTTAGAGTCGATAGTTTTTGTCCTAACTGTTATTTATAATTTGATATTTTTGAGTGTTATATATGTCTGAAAACTTAATAATTAAAGGCGATTCGAAGAAGGAATTATATGAAAATCTGCTTCCGCAAATTAAAGCTTTGATGGAAGGCGAAACCGACGTTATTGCCAATATGGCCAATGTCTCGGCGTGTTTGAAAGACACCTTCAACTTCTGGTGGGTAGGTTTCTACCGCGTCCTCGGTGACGCGCTCGTTCTCGGTCCTTTCCAAGGTCCGTTGGCCTGCACCCGAATAGCTAAAGGTAAGGGTGTATGCGGCACGGCATGGCAAAACGCGCAAACAATAATAGTGCCCGATGTCAACGCTTTCCCGGGACACATAGCCTGCAGCAGTCGCACCAAGTCGGAGATTGTCGTTCCTATTATTAATAAAGGTGTGGTGACGGCAGTTCTTGACATCGACAGCGAGAAAGCCGATAATTTCGATGACACCGATAAGTTTTATCTCGAAAAGATAGCAGTTTTATTCGCCTAAAACCCTAAGAAAATCAGCAGGAAGCCACACATTGTGCATGTGTACTGCTTCTTTAAACAGCGGCGCAATCTCGCTCGCCGTAAAGCCTGCGATACCGCATCCTATGCGCGTCACGAGGAAGTCTTTTTCCGGATGGTTCACAGCAAAATCAATGAATTTGTCGACGTAAGGCTTGATAGTCTCCACGCCGCCCTGCATCGTAGGGATGGCATACGACTGTCCCTGAATGCCGTCGCCATTGCCCATCACAGCTCCGAATTTCACAAGCGCAGTGCGGGCGGCACCACCTGCGTGATAACCCTTTAAATTGCTGCCAAACACAAAGATCTCGTTCGGCTTGAGAGCAATGATGTCGTCCGGAGTAATTCTTCTGCTTCCCATATAAACTGATTTTTCTGACATAAATCTCGCGCCACCCAAACTGAATCGGGCTTTGGCACCACATTTCGGAGCCGGCATGTAATCCGCCTCGGCTTCACGAGCCTCGATTTCATACATCGCACCTTGATAGAGGCCTTCCGAATAGTTTTCAACCACGTAAGGCGTGATGAATTCGTCCATCATCTTCTTGTAACGCTGATTTACTGCTGCTGGCGTAAGATGTATCATCTCGGCCACCTCTTTCTGCGGATAGCCCGCAAACAGCACCAGCTGCACTATTTCCTGCATCACACGGTCGTTTTTATAATGCGACGAGGCAGCATCAACAACCTGCTGCATCATGCCTTCCTCATAATCGGTCGAGCGGATGTATTCCAACACATCGTCAGCCGAAGAGTCGGCCAACTGCGCGAATTCCTTGTTATAAGCCTTCAAAGCATCAAGCACGACATACCTGAAGCCGTTGATCATCCAAGTCGACAATTTCATGCCTCTCGGACGGTCGAGCAATGGCTTGAACTCGTGAATCAGCAGACTGATGTAATATTCGTGCGCCAATGAATAAAAATCAAGGCCGGTCTTGTTGCGAAGCTGATATTTATGGTCAAAAATATCATATGCTTTGCGGCAATAACCGTAAAAATATTCCTTGGTGATATATTCATCAAAGGAACAAAAACCATTGATAATCAATTCATCATCTATCATATTGCAAAATTAATAAAAATTTTTTACAGTCTTGCTTAATTTTTTTTGAAAATCATCTTCTTAATGATAAAAGATGATTGAAATTCAAATTTAATATTCACAATTTAAAATTTAAAGACATGGAAAACACAACAAAAACAACCGAAACAAAGAAAGTTTACAACTTAATCATCGTCGACGAATCAGGATCGATGAGCATCATCCGCGAGCAGGCCTTGGCCGGACTTAACGAGACTATCGAGACATGCCAGAAGATGCAGGAGCTGCATCCTGAACTTGAACAGCGTATCACCTTGATCTCGTTCGACAGCAATCATTTCAAGATTCATCTCGACAATGAACCTGCCGGGAAAGCACGTAAGCTCACAACCGAAGACTATCGTCCGAATGCCGCGACACCGCTCTACGACGCGATAGGTAAGGGAATAGCGAAACTTAACGCACAGACCGCCGCCAACGACAGCGTGCTTGTCACCATCATCACCGACGGAGAGGAAAACTGCAGCCAGGAATACAACCTGAAACTCGTGAAAAATCTCATAGAGAAACAGAAACAGCAGGGTTGGACATTCACTCTCATCGGCACCGACAACCTCGATGTGGAAGGCATGGCAGGAAGCCTTTCGATCGACAACCACCTGGCATTTACCGAAGATGCACCATCAACTGCAAAGATGTTTGCAAAGGAACGCAAGGCCAGAGCAAGATTCTACGCTAGCGTGGCATGCGGAAAGACAATGGAAGCAGGTGAATACTTCAAAGAAGACTAATCGTTCTGCGAAGTGAGCTTCTTCTGAGCGTGAGCCTCAACGACATTGATCACATAATCGCCAAGCTTCTCGCATTCGCTGATGATATCCATATACTGAATGCCGGCCTGGTAGTTGTAGAGATGCTCGTTGATATCGGTGAGATTCGATTCCTTGAGCTGTGAACGGTAGTTGTTGATCTCATTCTCAATATTCAACGATTCGTTGATGTCGACAAGTCCTTGATCATCGTCAAGGACTTTTTGCATATGATCTAAAGCCTTGTTGCAGAGCTTGAACATATGGCGGATATGGACCTTCTGCTCATCCGTAAAGTGCTCATTCTTAGTGTGTTTCTGGTTGATTGTACGCGCCAGGTTATAGCAGCTGTCGCCGATACTCTCAATCTCGCCGACCTCACGGAGCATATAGCGGATCTTGGTCTTACTTTCAGGACTCAGACGACCTTCAGTCACCTTGTTGAGATAATTTGCAATCTCAATCTCCATATGGTCGGAAATCTGCTCGTATTTTTCAATCCTTGAGAAGAGCTTGCTGAAATCCTCGTCATTCTTGGTATTGAAGAGCAGGGTAGGGATGAAGTTGAACATCCTGTTGGTGCGTGTCGCAAACAGACTGATCTCTTTCTGTGCCTCGAAAATCGAAAGCTCAGCAGTGGAGAGCAATCCGCCCGAGATGAACTTCAGCTTGCCTTCTTCGTCTTCCTCTTTTTGCTTTATGATTTGGCAGACAATCTTTTCGATTGGCTTTATAAACCAAATGAGAATCAATACGTTACATAGGTTGAAAGCTGTGTGGAACGCCGACAGCGCGTATGTCACCCTCACCTGTGCAGTGGCGATGTCATCTTGAGTTTCAGGCACGAAATCGGGGTCGAAACCTACGAATCGGCATACCATATTGATAAATGGCTTGAACACTATCAATACCCAGATTACACCGAAAACATTGAAGAACATATGTGCCAGAGCCGCTCTTCGTGCATTTGTCGAAGCACTCAATGCAGCTATGTTGGAAGTCACTGTTGTGCCTATATTCTCACCCATGACAAGCGCGATGCCCTGATATATCGGCAATACGCCGCTGGAGCACAATATCAAGGTGATGGCCATGATAGCTGCCGACGACTGCACGCACATAGTCAGAATACTGCCGATTACGAGATAGAGCAGGGTTGTCAAAAATCCCCAGTGGCCAGTGCTTGCGAAGAAGTTGATGATGCTCTCATTGCCTGCGAGGTCCATAGCC
>JAFZXR010000022.1 GCA_017616675.1 Bacteroidales bacterium | reverse complement strand
GTGGCGACACGTTCAGCCGAGCGCTACTAATAGCCCGAACACTTCACGGACAATGTCCGGATGACAGCACTGTTTGACCAGTGAAACGAGTGAAATACGCTAAGCGAGTGAAAGTCCCGCGTTCTCCTTCACGCCATGTCGAGACAGGAAAGACACACATGGTGACTATAGCACGGAGGTCCACCTCTTCCCATTCCGAACAGAGAAGTTAAGCCCCGTCGCGCCGATGATACTGCATTAGCTTGTGGGAAAGTAGGTCGTCGCCACCCCTATAAAAAAGGAGCCATGCGGCTCCTTTTTTTGTTTACCGTTTGCAGTTTACCGTTTAGAAAACTTTTAAACCGTAAACTGTAAACTTTTAAACTAAATGATTGTTGAAATCATCAGTAATTGTTGATAAATTTTATAAATAATATGCTGCACGTATTAAATAATTTTGTAATTTTGCAGCCCGAAAAATAAGGATTTACTCTCATCTGTAATCTGCAGCATGTCCTTATTTAAAAAGTTTGATTTTATTATTATGAAGAAGTTTGAATTAATTCTTACGAGAAGTCTTATTTTTACTCTTCTTGCACTGCTCACAAGCGTAAATTTGTGGGGTCAAAACTTAAGTTTACTGGATCCTAATAACCCTAATTCGGAAACTAATCCGTATTTGATTACGAGTGCTGCCGATTGGAACACTTTTGCATCTGATGTGAATGGTGGCCATTCATATTCAGGTGAGTATGTTCAGCTGACTGCAAATAATATTGAAGTTTCGGCGATGGTTGGAACAAGTACCAACAAATTTGCTGGAACATTTGATGGAAACTGGAATACGCTGATATTCAATAACGGAAGTATGGCCAATCCATGTACGTCGGAAAAATGCGCGCCATTCAGTTTTGTCGGTCCTGGAACAACGGGAACAACGATTAAGAATCTGAGGGTTGAAGGTACCATTATATCGCAAAAAAAATATGCAGCGGGTTTGATAGGTTGGCTTGAAGGCGATGGCTCATACTATATTACCAATTGTACAAGTAATATTATTATTAATTGTTCAAAGATTGAAAAAGGAACACAAAGTGGTAAATATTATGATTGTTCCGTTGGTGGATTTATTGGTCAAATCCAGTCTGGTAATGTGTACTTTGAGAACTGTGTTTTTGGCGGCTCAATCTTAAAAGGAGACCAAGCCGAAGCTAACAGATGTGCCGGTTTTGTCAGTTATGTTCAGGCCACTAAGGCTTACTATACCAATTGCACAATGGCTGGAACGATTGATATGGCCCAACCCAACAATTATTCGACTTTTAATAGAAATGGCAAGAATAAGTTTAGTGGATCTTATTATATCACCGACTACGGTGATGTTCCTACAACTGGTTGTACACAAGCTACAACTACTGCTCCTGCAGACGGAATATATAGAATATACACAGTTTCTGGAGATGATTATTATGTTCCAGGTGGCGTAATCACAGGTTTTGAAACAACAGTATTCTCTGGCTCAGATGTTCCGGCAACGATAACTCCTGTTGTTAAGTATTACGGCTGGACATTGGCTTGGAATACAGATTATGATATTAAAGTTAATGGTACTTTACAAACATCTGGAAGCGTTACATTAAGCGAAACCGGTGATTATGTTTTTACCATTGAAGGAAAGGGTAATTACGGTGGCACTTTTACGAAGAACGTAAAAGTATTTGACGTCACAACATGGGTAGGTCTGCAAACTGTTTTGGCTGATAACACGCTTGGAACCAGAAATATTACTTTGAGCAGTAACGTTTCCCCAGTAAATCCATCCACTGATGGCGCTTTAGTAGTTAATGGAACTGTGGTTCTGGATTTGAACGGATATACCATTAACCGTAACATCGGAAATGAGGCCGTAACTGACGGTTATGTGATAAAAGTTGCAAGCGGCGCCAACCTAACCATTAATGATAGTGGTACGACGACTGAAGGTATTATTACAGGAGGTTATAACCTCGGTGATGGCGGCGGCATCGTAAATTTAGGAACACTTACACTAAATAATGTGACAGTATCGGGCAATAAAGTAGAAGAAAACCGTAGTGCTTATGGAGTTGGTGCCGGTGTTTATAACGAAGGCACTTTAACGATGAACAATTGCATTGTTAAAGAAAATGTGGCTATTGGTGGAGGTGGTGGAGTTCATTCTAAAAATGGTACACTTACCATTAACGGTGGCGAGATAAAAAACAACTCATCGAATAATAAAGGTGGTGGTGTTCGTGTAATAAAGAACGCAACCATTACAGGATGTGCAATTAAGGATAACCTTTTAGCAAAAAAAGAAGCCAATGATGGTGGCGGTTTTTATAGTGACAAAGGTTCAAATGTTACATTAATCGACTGTGAGATTTCGGGAAACAATGCGGAACGCTGGGGTGGTGGCATATATGTTCTTGGGCTAAACTCCGAACCTAACACCACATTAACATTAAAAGGATGCCGTATAGAAAATAATACGGCATTAACATCAGGTGGCGGTGTTTATGTGTATTCCGGCAAATTATATATAGAAGATTATGAAAATCCAGAGACAAAAGAGATTAAAGGAACTACAATCCGACATAACACAAGTTATTCTGTAGGTGGCGTTTGTGTCAATAACGGAACAGGAGGCAAAGATGCTGCAGCTGAGATTTATATTAAGGGTGAAACCATAATTAATGAGAATTATGGAGACCCCTTCCAAAGGAATCTTTATATCGACTATCCTACTGGCGTAATTAATGTTAATGGAGCACTTTCCGGTGATGCAATGATTGGAGTGTCAAAGGCAGTTGACGACAACACACCTTCTACCTATATAATGACCAGTGGACTTGGAACTTATAATCAAAATGATGGAGAGGATTATTTCAAATGCGACAATTATTTATTATATTGGTTTGAATTGAATGGGGATAAAGAAATAAAATTGAATAAAACTCTTTATTGGAATGAGGTGGATTGGGATCATAATGATTATTTAAAGGTTAGCGGAGGAATCCGTTATATAAAGGCGCCGGTTATAGTCTCTATTGATGAGACAAGTACTGAAAATATTGATATGAGTGAGCAGGGAGCGATATTCATTGAAAACGGCATACAGTTTGTCTATACTGGAACACCGGTGACAGTGTCGGTTTATAAAGACATACAAAAAGCACCCGATGCATCAGCCAGCACTGCTACAGGATGGTACACCATTTCATCGCCTGTAAACAACCCTAATATAATAACAAGTACAACTCTCATAACATCGACTTCTGCTCCATATAACTTCGATTTGCTTCGCTATGACGAGCCATCGCATTATTGGGAAAGTTATACTGATAATACTTATAATGGCCACACATACAGTAATTTAGATAACGGTCGCGGATATTTATATCGTCACGCACAGGATGTAACAGTCGAATTTACAGGCCCAACCAATAATTCTGTAACATATAGTGTAACCAACAACGGCGGAGATCTTCCTGGCTTCAACCTTATTGGAAACCCGTTTACACATAATATAACGTTGGGTAATGTCTCTTTGAGTGCCGGTGACGCGCTTTCGGGCGGTTATGTTCTTAACAAGTCGGGTGCATGGACCGCGGTGACAAGCAGTAGTAATATTACTCCATGTCAAGGTGTTCTTGTACAGGTGACAGAAGATGCCACAGCCACGTTCAGCCATACCACAGGCAATAGCAAATCGGGAAGCAACTACATTGGATTCACGGTCGCAAACAGCGAGTACGAAGATGTGGCATACGCTATGTTTGACGAAGGACACGGTTTGAACAAGATAAGCCACCTCAACGAGGAGATTCCGATGCTTTACATCAATAAGAACGATGAAGATTACGCCATTGCCACGATGGACAAAGACACGAAGATGTTCGACCTGAACTTTGAGGCGAAGACGATGGGCAGATACACCTTGAGTGTGAAGCCGGAAGGCAGTTACAGCTACATACACGTTTACGACAAGCTGGCGAACAAGGACATCGACATGCTAAAGGATGAAAAGTACGAGTTCATAGGCTCGACAGCCGATGCCGCCGACCGTTTTGTTGTGCGCCTTGGCGCGACGAACGGCGTTGACGATGAGATGTTTGTATATCAGAGCGGTAACGACATCATCGTCAATGGTGAAGGTAATCTTCAGGTATTCGACGTAATGGGACGCAATATTATGAATACAACAGTTGATGGCGTTCAGTCACTTAACTTTAAATCACATGGTGTTTACATCTTTAAGTTGAACGAAAAGACGCAGAAAATTATCGTTAGATAAATTATAGGAGGAACATACTATGAAAAAGATATTTTTAACAATCGCAATAGTTTTTATGGTGAGTTTCGGCGCTAAAGCTCAAAGCGACGGTTTCTTCAGAGATGGCGGTATCGACAATTATTCTGGCCGTACCGAAAGTCCGACTCCTATCGTGCCCACAGGCCAGGTCGGCACAATAAACGACACCAATGCGCCTCTCGGCGAAGGCCTGCTTATCCTCACTGCAATGGGTGCTGGCTACGCAATAATGAGACGAAAAAAATAAAAGAAAAAAATTTAAGGACGCGTCACGACGCGTCCTTTTTTTATTATATTTGCAACTTAATTAACAAACCATTTAAAAATGAGCGGATTCTTTGGAATTGTTTCAAAAAGGCCTTGTATTACAGACCTTTTCTACGGCATTGACTATCATTCACATCTTGGGACAACAGCAGGCGGCATCTGCACTTTCGACGGCGAGCGTTTTCACCGTTCGATCCATAACCTCCAGGGTTCATATTTCAGAACAAAATTCGAGGACGAACTGCCGCAGTTCACAGGCACCAGTGGCGTAGGCGTCATCAGCGACACCGACGCACAGCCGATACTGGTGAACTCGCATCTCGGCAAGTTTGCCATCGTCACGGTGGCTAAGATCACCAACATCAAGGAGTTGGAGCAGGAATGCCTCGAAAACAAACAGCATTTTGCCGAGCTGAGTCACGGCGACACCAACCCGACGGAGCTCGTGGCGTTGCTTATCACCCAGGGTAAGGACTTCGTGGATGGCATCAAAAACGTATATAACAAGGTGAAGGGCTCGGTCTCGATGCTCATCCTCACCACCGACGGCAACATCATCGCGGCGAGAGACAAATATGGCAGAACGCCTATCGTCATTGGTAAAGACGCCGACGGCTACGTGGCCGCTTTCGAGAGTCACAGCTACATCAACCTCGACTATTCGACCGAGCGTTTCCTCGGTCCGGGCGAGATCGTGCGCATCACCAAGGACGGCGTCAACCAGCTCTTGGCACCTGGCGACAAGCTTCAGATGTGCTCTTTCCTCTGGATTTACTACGGTTTTCCGGCGACCGACTACGAAGGCATCAACGTGGAGGAGATGCGTTATCGCGGTGGCTACGCCATGGGAATGATGGACGATGTGGAGGCCGACTATGTGGCGCCTATCCCGGATTCGGGCATCGGAATGGCCATCGGATACTCGCATGCGACGGGCATCCCATACGTGCGCAGCGTGGTGAAATACACTCCTACCTGGTCGCGCAGCTTTATGCCTGTCAACCAGTCGCAGCGTGAGCATGTGGCGAAGATGAAACTCATCCCGAACCATGCTTTGCTGAAGGGCAAACGCGTGATTTTCTGCGACGACTCGATAGTGCGCGGCACACAGCTTCGCGACAATGTGAAGATGCTTTACGAATACGGCGCCAAGGAGGTTCACATCAGGTTGAGCTGCCCTCCGTTGAACTACGGCTGCAGATTTTTGAACTTTAGCGCTTCGAAAAACGAGTTAGAGCTCATCACTCGTCGTTGCATAGAAGAACTTGAGGGCGACAGCACCAAGAATCTCGAGCTTTACAGCGACTCATCGACCAAGCAATATGCCAACCTCGTCGAGATGTTGCGCAAGCATATCGGCGTCGACTCATTGAAATTCAACACTTTAGAGAATATCTGCAACGCTATCGGCCTGCCGAAATGCAAGGTGTGCACACACTGCTTCGACGGCTCGTCGTACGGCGACAAATAATATTATTTGAAAGTGATATCGACTGACGAATCACGGGAGAGTCCTAGCAATGACGCGGCTTTTCCGTGATTCATCGCTATCTCGAGGTAGCCATGAGTGCCAAACAAGGCCATCTTTTCGGCGACAGGCACCTCGGTGTAGCTGCGGCATACCTTGTCGATGGTGTATTTCCCGATTCGTATCTCGAAAGCCCTGCCGTTTCTGACCTTTTCGAAAAGTTCTTTGGTGATATTGGTGACTGCGTTTTCGTAAGAATCGACGAAGGTGATGATTCCGTGGATGGAGTTGTTGCTCATCGTAGGTTGGAATGCCAGGCATTCGCGAATCTTCGGATAAGGTCCGCCAATCTCGCTGAACGGCACGCCCTTAGCTATCATCGCTGCCACTTTCACGAAGCGGTCGCGGGTGGTGAAGGTGAAATAGTCGCTGTCTTGAATCACCTCGATGGTGACGGCCTCGTAAGGTGTGTCGCCAAGGATGAGCGAGAATATGTCGTTGTCGGTGCCTATGAAATAATGTCCGTTGGCTTTCAGCGCGATGTGCGGCTTGTCGGACGACTCCTCGGTCTCCACCGCGATGATATGGATGGTGCCTTCGGGGAAGTTCTGGTAGCAGTTGCGGATGATGAACGCTGCCGCGGCGATGTCCCACGGCTCAATGTTATGGGTGATATCGACAATGGTGGCATCGGGGATGGCCGACAAAATGGTGCCCTTCACTGCCGCGACGTAATAGTCGGACAGCCCCCAATCGCTTGTCAGTGTTATGATCGCCATTGTTTTTACCGTTTTTTGTTAAACGCTCACTTCCAAAATGCAAAAATACATTTTTATAATGAAAAATTTTTATTGAAATAAAAAAGTTATTAACAATTTTTATTTTTTATCTTTGCATAATGAAAAATATGTAAAATTTAGTCGAAAAATCAGATGGCGGAACAGATAGTCCAGATAGAAAATGTCAACCCAAGCGATTTGTATGGCGCTAAGGATCAACATCTTACGATAATAAAAAACCTTTTCCCGAAGTTAAAAATCATTGCGCGAGGCGATTTTGTGAAGGTGATAGGCGAGGATGACGAGGTGAATTATTTTCTCGACAGGTTGACGATGCTGGTGAACCATCTGGAGCGCTTCGGCAGCATCAATCCGCAAGTCATTGAAGATGTGATGATTGCGGGCGGTGAGACGGCTTACGTGAAGAGTCTGAGCGACAGCGACGTGCTGGTATATGGCCGCAACGGCCTGCAAATCAAGGCGATAACGGTCAATCAGAAGAAGATGGTCGATGCGATAGCGAAAAAAGACATGATCTTCGCCATCGGGCCTGCGGGAACTGGAAAGACTTACACCGCCGTGGCATTGGCCGTCCGCGCTTTGAAAAACAGGGAAGTTCGCCGCATTATCTTGACCCGTCCCGCGGTGGAGGCAGGCGAGAACCTCGGATTTTTGCCGGGCGATTTGAAAGACAAGCTCGATCCGTATCTCCAGCCGTTGTACGATGCCTTGCGCGACATGATTCCGCAGTCGAAGCTGACGGCTTACATGGAGGACGGCACTATCGAGATTGCGCCGCTGGCGTTTATGAGAGGTAGGACGTTGGACCATGCTTTCGTGATTCTCGACGAGGCGCAGAACGCGACGCGGGCGCAGCTGAAGATGTTCCTTACACGTATGGGACGCGATGCTAAGTTTGTGATCACCGGCGACGTGACGCAGATCGACCTGCCGAAGAACCAGCCGTCGGGACTGCCGCAAGCTGTTGATATCCTTGGCGATGTGAAGGGAATAGAGTTCATCTTTTTGGATGAAAAAGACGTGGTTCGCCATAAGCTCGTGACCGACATCGTCAATGCGTACAAAAAGTTTTATCATGACAATGATGATGAAACTGAAACGACTGAAAATAATTCACAACAATCATAAAATGAAAGCTTTAACAAGAACCGACTTCAACTTTAAAGGTCAAACCAAGGTGTATCACGGCAAGGTTCGTGATGTTTATTTCATCGACAACAAATATCTGGTGATGGTTGCCACCGACAGAATCTCGGCGTTCGACGTCATTTTGCCGGAAGGTATTCCTTATAAAGGTCAGATTCTCAATCAGATAGCATCTGAGTTTCTGGATATGACCACCGACATCGTGCCGAACTGGAAGATAGCTACTCCAGACCCGATGGTGACGGTGGGCAAGCTCTGCAAGCCGTTCCCAGTGGAGATGATTATCAGAGGATACCTCACAGGAAGTTCGTGGCGCACCTACAAGAGCGGACAGCACACCATCTGCGGCGTGACAATTCCTGACGGAATGAAAGAGCACCAGAAGTTCGCTGAGCCGATTATTACTCCTACCACGAAAGCGGAGGAAGGTCACGACCAGGACATCTCGAAGGAAGAGATTATCCGTCAAGGACTTATCAGCAAGGAAGACTACGAGCAGATCGAGGTAATTACTAGAAAACTGTTCCAGCGTGGCACTGAAGTCGCTGCCAAGCACGGCTTGATTTTGGTCGACACCAAATACGAATTCGGCAAGATTGGTGACCAGATCTACCTGATGGACGAGATTCACACGCCGGATTCATCGCGTTATTTCATTGCCGACCAGTACGAGGAGTGCTTCGCAAAGGGTCTGCCAGTGAAGCAGCTCTCAAAAGAGTTCGTCCGCGAGTGGCTGATGGCAAACGGCTTCCAGGGCAAGGAAGGACAGAAGGTCCCTGAGATGACACCTGAGATCGTGAAAGGCATTTCGGAGCGATACATCGAGCTTTACGAAAAGGTGACAGGAAAGGCGTTCCAGAAAGCAGCAGATTCGGATGACATTCTCGGTAGGATAGAGGGGAACATCACTAAGTTCCTGGAGACTTTATAGATCTGTGATCTTTTTATAAACCCCACACAGTAAACTGTGCGGGGTAAGTGAAGTAGCGTGCCTCCGGCACGCTTTTTTCTTGTTTGTTGTTCTGCGAGGCCTACTGACTGCCCGCTTCCCTAGACTGCGCTGTTGCAGACTGCCTTCCTCCTGAACCCCCAGACTGCGCTGTGCTTGTCAGGGGATACTGAAGTGGCGTATCTACGATACGCTACTATAAGTCATCTCCGTTTGCTTGGTTATATCCATTGTCGTAATATATCACTATTTGGTATTGTCCATATTGTTCATAAATAGTAAACCAAACCAGTCTATTTTCAATTTCTTCATCTGTGTCGGTTTCAGAATAGAATTGATAATAAGATGCTTGATAAACTTTGTGGTGGACAGACATTTCATAAGAAATATCTTCTTTATCTGACAACGTGAAATCAGAAATTGATATGTATTTAGAATTGTTTTCAAATTGTTGGCACAATGTATTAAATCTTATTTTTATTTGTCCCTCATCACATTTATGATTGTCAATGACACAGATTCTGTATACTTTGTTATTGTTTGTTGCAATTAAAATGGACACATCCATTCCATTAAACTCCCCTTCTAAAACATCATAAGTTGAATCGTATTTGAAACCTTTGTTTTTGAGTTTTTGTATCATATCGTTTTTTGTTCCATCAACAGGAATACCCAAAAATTTGGTGACGATTCTTTCTTTTGGATAAACTTGAGTTTGTGCATTTACAAGCATAGAGATACCAAATAATGCAATTAATGTGATAAAAAATGCTTTTTTCATAACAGAAATCTTCGTTTCCAAGTTCCAAAGAAACGTTTTTATTTAACACAAAAAGCGTGGAACTGTATGCCACACTGTAGATGAAGGTCGTAGGAAACCTTAAGCACAAAATGTGAACAGCAGTCCACGCAGAATACGCGGAACTCGCCATGCAAACTCTTGTGCTAAGTGAAAATTTCCTACGTTTTCATCTACAAGATAAGCATAACGCTTCTTTCAATAAATTACGATTGGCTAACCAATCAATTGCAAAGATATTAAAAAAAGTATTATCTTTGCAAAAATTAAAAACTAAAAAATTAGGAATCTTCATAAAGTTTATACTGAATGATAATTCAAGGCGTGCCTATGGCATGCTATATCGTAATACATTAATAAAAAACAATATGAGTTATACGACATCTTACTATCATGTCGTGTTTCGCACGTATCGTAGCGAACCGACAATAAACGAAGAGCATGAACAAGAGCTATATGGCTACATCATCGGCATAGCGCAAAATCTGCATTGCGTAATGTATCGCATTGGCGGGATGCCCGAGCATATCCATATGTTTGTGTCACTTCCATCCTCTTTGTCATTGGCTGAGTTTGTACAGAGGGTTAAAACCGAAAGCAGTAAATGGCTAAAAGCCAACAAGAATTTTCCTGGTTTTGCTGGTTGGGGACATGAATACGCTGGTTTTAGCTATAGCATACGCGATAAAGATATGATAATCAATTACATTAAAAACCAAAAAGAACATCATAAAAAGACTAAATTTTCTAACGAATATCGTTCTTTTATTAAAAAGAACGGTGTTACTGTTGATGAGAGATACTTTTTGCACGACTAGAAGCGGCGTGCCGGAGGTACGCCATTTCAATATCCCCGCACAAGCGTAGCGCAGTGTGGGGCAACGAAAGAACAGCAAGAGAGTCCTGGGCGTGCCGAAGGTACGCCATTTTATTTACCCCTCACGTAGTGTGGGGTTCAAAAAAGATGTATCTTTGCATCACCATGAACAAACTATATAACACGATACTATCATCTCAGAATCCGGATCTGGTCCCCGGCCTCTCTCGTTTCTTCAAAACTGGCAAGGGTGGCTATGGCTACGGTGATAAGTTCCTGGGAATCAAGGTGCCGACGATAAGAGAGGCGGTGAAGGAATGCTGGAGCAACACCTCGTTTGACGACCTGCAGGAATGCGTAAGCTCGGAATATCATGAGATGCGAATGGCTGGACTGCTGGCTTTGGTGCAGGTGTTCAAGCATGCGAAGAAAGATAAGGATTTGCAAAAGCAATGCATTGACTTCTATCTCGCTAATACTCAATACATTAACAACTGGGACTTGGTCGATTTATCATGCTACGAGCTACTCGGAAACTGGCTTCTCGACAAGGAACGCAAACTTCTTTACGACCTTGCGCGCGACGGAAAAACCATCTGGGAACAGCGCATTGGGATGGTGAGCACCATGCAGTTTGTGCGCCATGGGCAGCTCGACGATACGTTCAATATCGCTGAACTATTTCTGGAGAAACCTGTTCCGCTTCATGATTTGCTGCAAAAAGCCGTGGGATGGCTGCTTCGTGAGGCCGGAAAACGCGATGAAAAACGATTAAAAGATTGGCTATCAACACGTTACAAGACTATGCCTCGCACCATGCTGAGGTACGCCATTGAAAAATTTTCGGAAAACGAACGGAAATCTTATCTCGAAAAATAACTATTTTTCTTTTTTCTCGTAAAAGTGCATGTCGACGATGTACTGTGCCACCTCTTTCGGCATGAAATAGCGCACATCTTTGCCTTCGGCAATGGCGTTTCTGATGAATGTCGACGACACCTCTATCTCAGGCGCTTCAACGATTTTTACCGAAGGATGATTTGCTAACTCATTGCTGCTATATCCTTTACGTGGATAAACCAACAAATGATGATACTTCAAAATCATCTCGTAGTTTTTCCATTTCGGGAAGGTCTCGAGGCTATCCATGCCGCAAATCAGGTAAAAATCGGTGTTCGGATGACGCTCCTGCAAACGTGTCAAAGTGTCGATGGTATACGACGGCTGCGGCATGTAAAACTCGATGTCGCAAACCTGAAAACGCTCGTCACCCTTGATTGCCAGCTCCACCATATACATGCGATGACGGTCGGCAAGCAGCGACTTCTTGTCCTTGAATGGGTTCTGTGGCGACACCACAAACCAAATCTCATCCATGTCACCATACTCTGCGAGATAGTTCGCAAGCATCAGATGACCATTGTGAATTGGGTTGAATGACCCGAAAAACAAGCCGATTTTTTCTTTCATGTTTGCTAGCGACTCCAAACTATGCCAAAATCACTTTAGGGTGAGCCCTCGAGGTCTCACAGGCGTGATTTTTTGCATAGTTTTCCGTCTTATAGTATATTAAATAATTGTTCCTTGATCTTCTCCAGTTCGTCCTTCATTTTTACGACAAGTCGCTGAATATCAGCGTCGTTAGCCTTCGAACCGAGGGTGTTGATCTCGCGTCCCATCTCTTGCGCGATGAAGCCGAGTTTCTTGCCTGCCCCTTCCTCATCGATGCTCTCCTTGAAATAGTCGCAATGCTTGCGCAAGCGTACCTTTTCTTCAGTGATATCAAGCTTTTCGAGATAGAAAATGAGTTCCTGCTCGAAGCGGTTTTCGTCATATTCGCCGCTGGTGAGCTCCTGCAAATTCTTAATCAAACGACCTTTTATCACCTCGTGACGGTTCTTTTCGAAAGGCTCGACTTCGCCAAGATATCCTAAAATCAAATCAACTCTCTTAAGCAAATCTTTTTTCAGAATTTCACCTTCTTTAGCTCTGAAATCGTCAGTCATTGCTATGGCTTGCAGCAAAGTATCCTTAATTTTTTCAAGAAATTCCTCGTCGTAATCCTGTTCCGGTGACACGAAAATGCCCGGCATACGGAACACAATCGCGGCGATATCCTTCGATTCAGGGATGTTGTATTCCTTTGAAATATTGCCGATTTGCTCGAGATACGATGCCACAACCTCTTTTTCGATGTGGGTGTTTTGCGCCACGTCGGTGTTGGTGATGGTCATAAGCACGTCGACCTTGCCGCGTTGGAGGCGCGTAGCGATCTCGTTACGATATTCAAATTCGTTGGCCTTGAGCTCCTGCGGAAGCTTCATGATAAGGTCTAACTGCTTGCTGTTCAATGTCTTAATCTCGACAGAGATGTTGTTTGTCTTAAAAATTTGCTCGGCTTTGCCGTAGCCTGTCATCGAACGAATCATTGTCAAAAATTTTTGCAAAGGTAGCAAAAAATTTTTGAATGTGTCCTCACTTCGTTCGGAAATGTGCAACCTTTGGTTGAATGTGTGCTCCCTTCGGTCGCAATGTGATGGCCTTCGGCCAATGAGGCAGAGCCTCCACATTCCGCGTAGCGGCACATTTCACGAAGTGAACACATTCCGCGTAGCGGCACATTATAAAGAAAAAGATTTTTTAAAAAAATGTTTTTGTTTATGAAATAATGATTAACTTTGTGGACTTTTAAAGCTGATTAACAAATTCAACAAAATATTAACAAAAAAAATTACGGTTTTATGTCAGAAAAAAAGACTTCACAAGATTTCATGGAAATGGAAGCCCGTTATGGCGCTCATAACTATCATCCGCTTCCAGTAGTTTTGGCAAAAGGTAAAGGTGCCAAAGTTTGGGACGTTGAAGGCAAGGAATATTACGACTTTTTGTCGGCTTATTCAGCTGTCAACCAGGGACACTGCCACCCGGCAATCCTCAAGGCTATGTACGAACAGGCTGAAAAGCTCACACTTAGCTCACGCGCTTTCTACAACGACGCTCTCGGTCCATGGGAAAAATATGTCACAGAATACTTCGGCTACGACAAGGTTTTGCCGATGAACACAGGCGCTGAGGCCG
>JAFZXR010000021.1 GCA_017616675.1 Bacteroidales bacterium | reverse complement strand
TCATCAAAGACGAACACCTGATGGAAAACGCTGAGCGTCTCGGTAAGATCTTCCGTGAGGAAATCATGAAGATCAACCATCCGATGATCCAGAAGGTGCGCGGTAAAGGCTTACTCAACGCAGTGATTATCAAGCCTATGAACGGCAAAGAGGCATGGGATGTTTGCTTGAAGATGCGCGACAATGGCATCCTTGCAAAGCCAACCCACCAGCACATCATCCGCTTCGCTCCACCATTAGTGATTACCGAAGCCGAACTGAGAGACGCTATCGAGAGAATTAAGAAATCGATAATGTCGTTCTAATTGGACTGGTTCAAAACATCAGTAAACAATTATAAACCCGTTGTCTTCGACCCGCTTCGGAGACAATGGGTTTCTTTAACTCCTGAGGAGCAGGTTCGCCAGAAGATGCTTAATTACCTCGTGGAGGTGAGAAAAGTTGCGGCAGGGCTTATTGCAGTTGAGTATTCGATAAAGGTAAATAACCTCCCGAAGCGTGCTGACATTGTGGTTTTCAATAACTTAGGCGAGCCACAGATGATAGTGGAATGCAAAGCGGAGACAGTGCCAATAACCGAAAAAGTTTTAGACCAAGCGATAAGATATTATTCAGGATTGAAAGTGAAATATCTTACGCTGACGAATGGAAAATCAATGTTTTGCTATAAAGTTGAAGATGGAAAACTTGAGCCTTTGGCTGAATTTCCTTCACTTTAAAAATCAATAGAGTTTCTTATCTTCCAAAAGGCGTTCTCTCGAAGCGTCGTAGCTGCGGTTGATGAAGCTTCGGCTCGCATCGAAACAGTCGGTTTGTATGCCGCTTAAATCGATGATGGTGTGGAACAAATCGTCGATCATATATGGTGTCGACGGCTCAGGATAATAGTCGGGTTGCTGCGAGAACCAGAAAATAAACGGGATTTCGACGTTTGCATGCGGAATCTTATCCGAATAGTCGTGTCCCGCATATTCGCCCTCATCAAAAACATTCTCGCCATGGTCGGAGAAATACAAAGCCGACACGCGCACATCGGGATGCTGCTGACTGTAATCTTTTAGTAACGAAAAGATGCTGTCTATAACAAAATCGTTATATAAAATGGTGTTGTCGTAGGCATCGATGACGGCCTGTTTATTGTCGGAAGCGCCTTTAAACGCTTCATAATCAGACGGATAGCGTTTGTTGTAGCTCGTGTGCGAACCGATGAGTTGCAGAAACACAACCTTGTTCTTGGCCTCGTCGTCGATTGCGATGTTAAGCGGCTCGATGAGGTGTTCGTCGAACGATTTCATGGTGGTGCTCTCCATCGACGAGCTCGCCATCACGTTGACAAACTTCACTACGTCGGCGTTTTGCGCCAGATTTGTCACGCCATTGTCCCACAGCCCGATGGGCGACTGGTTTGAGATCCAAAACGACTTGTATGGAGTGGAGTGGAAGACATCGAAGATGTGGATGCAGCTGTCGATAGGCGACGGATTTTCGATGTTGCGCTCGGTGAGGAAGTTCATCACCGAGTTCAAAGTGCTCGAGTTGGCACTGATGACATTGTCGAAAACCATAATGTCGTCGCGGCTTTTCAAGCGAGGTGTGGTCTCACGCTCGTAGCCGTAAACCGACATGTGGTTGCGGTTGCACGACTCACCGATTATCATTACCACGAGTGTCGAGTCGTTGGTGGTCATCTCAGCGTTTAAATCGTACAACTCTCTGGTTTTCAATGTTTTAAAAGCCTTTGATTCGTTGAAAAACGATACGAAAGCGCGTTCCACATCGGGCACCGCGAGTCGCACAAACCTATTGTTTATTATATTTTCGGCAAAGAAAAGCACCATATAAACCCACAATGCCGACCAAATGATTTTTTCCGTTTTTGTTTTAAAAGAAAAATCAGGAATGCTTCTTAAAGTCTTGATAAACAATAAGATAAGAGGTATAAGAAGCAAAAGAAGTGGAGTCAGCTTGACGGTCATAAACTCCGATGCCTCGCTGAAGTTGGTGTTCATGAAGACGAAAATCGACGAAGCGTTGAGCGGACATTTCAAAATTATCCAATGGAATAAATTGATGAAACCATCAGCAAACAGTAGCGTTGACGCGATGACATAGAGAAATTTTTTGCGAAAAATGACGTAAGGAATCAGCAGGAGTATCGTCCAGGTGAGGAGGATGGGGATGATACGTGGCACAAAGACCTCGAAGTTGAGGCACATCGCAACCAACGGGGTGTAAAGCACTGTAGCTAAGAGCCATAGCACCTTAAGATATCCTGACTTCTTGCTCATTTTTTGTAAGACGATTTGTTAAATATCCTATTCCGAAACCTAAAATCAATCCGACGGCAGCACCGCAGATGATATCACCGGGGAAATGCACTCCCATGTAAATTCTGCTATAAGAAACCACGGCGGCCCAGACGAACATCAGCCAGCCGATTTTTTTGTAATGTTTCCGCATCGTCATGTAGATGAATGATGCTAAAGCGAAGGTGTTGGCGGCATGCGACGAGATAAAGCCGTAATGCCCGCCGGGCTTGCCGCTTGGCAGATGCACCAAATCCTCAATCAACGGGTCGTAGCAGGGGCGGAGTCGCTGGAAGATGGGCTTGAAAACGTGAGCCGAGATCTGGTCGGAGCAGGTGATGAGCACCGCCACGCCGAGCATGACCCACAGGCCTTTCCAACGGTATTTGTAAAAAACGAGGAACACCAGCACCGCGTAAAACGGAATCCAGCCCGTCTCCGATGAGATAAACGTCATCACAGGGTCGAGCCAGTCAACGTGGAGGCCGTTGAGGAACAGAAATAGCTGATGATCTAAGTCGTTGAGCATTATTCAGTTAAGCAAAGCCAGATTAAATCCTTTAACTCCTTTATTCCTTCGCCGGTAGCCGAGCTGATGAAAAGATTCGGCACTTTCTTTGGAAGGTGTTTCTTTATCTCTTTCTTTGTGTCTTCGTCAATCAAATCGGTCTTGCTGATGGCCAAAATCCTTTTTTTGTCGAGCAATTCCGGATTATATTTCTTCAATTCGTTGAGCAAAACGTCGTATGCTTCCTTCACGTCCGGACTGTCGGCTGCGACCAGGAAAAGCAATATCGAGTTTCGTTCGATATGACGTAAGAATCTGATTCCCAATCCTTTACCATCCGATGCGCCTTCGATGATTCCAGGTATGTCAGCCATGATGAACGACTTGAAGTCGTAATACGGCACGATTCCGAGGTTAGGCGTCAAAGTGGTGAATGGATAGTCGGCAATCTCAGGTTTTGCTGCTGAAACCACCGACAACAAGGTCGATTTTCCGGCATTCGGGAAGCCCACGAGACCCACGTCGGCCAACAGCTTCAGCTCGATGATTATCCATCTCTCTTCCGACGGCTCGCCGGGCTGCGAGAACTTCGGTGCCTGCATCGTCGCTGTCTTGAAGAAAGTGTTGCCTTTGCCGCCTCTGCCGCCTTTCATGATCACGATTTCCTGTCCGTCTTCGGTCACCTCGCCCAGCGGCTCGTTTGTCTCAGCGTCGTAGGCCATCGATCCCAGCGGCACCTCGATGATCACGTTGTTGCCCTGTGCGCCCGTCCTCTGGTTAGCGCCGCCCGACTCGCCGTCGCCAGCAAAGAGGTGCTTGGTGTAACGCAGATGCAACAAGGTCCACAGCTGAGCGTTGCCTTTCATGATGACGTCGCCGCCCTTGCCTCCGTCGCCGCCGTCAGGACCGCCCTTCGGCACGTATTTCGCATGGTTGAAATGCATCGCGCCGTTGCCGCCCTTGCCCGAACGACAGAAAATCTTCACATAATCAACAAAGTTTGAGTTTGCCATAAAATAATTGTTCCTTATTTGTCATTCCGAGCCCCGCAGGGCGAGGAATCTCCTATTCAAATAACGTTTTCTTGTTAGAACTCATCCTCTTCAGTCTCCTCCGGTACCGCCGCACCCTGTTCCTCCTCGTATTTGTCGCAGTCGAACTCGAGGTCGACGTTGGCAAGAGGTCTTGGGAAGTCGCCCTTGCTGACGTGCAGCGTCGGGTCGGCATACACCTTCTGCATATATAAAGCCCAGATCGGCAGCGCCATGTTGGAGCCTTGTCCGAGCGTTATCGTCTTGAAATGCACCGAGCGGTCTTCAGCGCCAGTCCACACTCCGGTGGTGAGGTCAGGGGTGATGCCCATAAACCATCCGTCGCTCTGGTTCTGTGTGGTGCCGGTCTTGCCTGCGATAGGGTTTCTGAAGCCGTATTTATATCTCAACCTCACGCCAGTGCCTTCATAAACTACGCCTTTCATCAACTCGATCATCTTGTAGGCGGTCACCTCGTCCATGGCCTCGTGCTGTTCGGCCTTGAAGGTCTCGATGATATTGCCGTTTTTATCTTCGATTTTTGTGATGAAGATAGGTTTCACGTAGACGCCTTTGTTGGCGAATGTGCTCATCGCCCCCACCATCTCGTAAAGCGAGATGTCGCACACGCCTAAGCAAATCGAAGGCACAGCAGGGATGTCGGATACCACGCCCATCCTTCGCGCCATGTCGATGACGGCTTCCGGACCGAAACGTTTCATCAGGTAGGCAGAGATGCGGTTGTTGGAATGCGCCAAAGCCCAGCGCAGAGTCACCTCCTCGCCGAACTTGTTCTTACCCGAGTCCTTGGGCTCCCAGAACTTGCCGTCGGGCAGTTGTATGCTGTAGCTGATGTTCGGAACCTTCGTGCACGGCGTGTATTCGCCTTCCTGCATCGCCAGAGAGTAAAGGAACGGCTTAAATGTCGAGCCCACCTGACGTTTGGCCTGAGTGACGTGGTCGTACTGGAAGAAACGGTAGTCGTTGCCACCCACGTAAGCCCTCACGTAGCCCGTGCCGGTCTCCACCGACATCAGCGATGACTGCAGAAAATATTTGCTGTAACGTATTGAGTCCATTGGACTTAGCACTGTGTCGATAGGTCCTTCCCACGAGAAGAGCGTCATCTCGACCGGGGTGTTGAAGTTCTCGATGATGGAGTCCATGCTCCAGCCCGCTTTCTTCAGCAGACGGTAGCGTTCGGAGCGTTTCATCGACAAAGTCATGATCTTATCCACGTCATCCTGCGACTTCAGCGCAAACGGAGCTTTCTTGTCGTTTTTCCAGTGCCTGTAGAAAGCGGGCTGGAGGTCCTGCGAGAGATGTTCGCGGACAGCCTCTTCGGCATATTGCTGCATCCTCGAGTCGATGGTGGTGTAGATGCGCAGGCCGTCGCGGTAGATGTTATACGGCGTGCCGTCGGCCTTGAGATGATTCTTGGCCCACTCGTGCATCTCGCCTCTTAGGAACTCGCGGAAATAGGTGGCCTGTCCGGCTCTGTGGTCGAGCACGCCGAAGTGCGACATGTCGATCGGGATCTTCGAGATGGAGTCGTATTGCTCCGAGGTGATGAAGCCGTTGGTCTCCATGCGTTTCAGCACGAGGTTACGGCGCCATAGAGCGTTGTTGGGGTTACGGCGCGGACTGTATTTCGTCGGAGCGTTGACGACGCCGGCAAGCAAGGCTGCCTCTTCGATGTTGAGCTCGTCGGGTTCTTTGCTGAAGAATGTCTCGGCGGCCTTCTTGATGCCGTAGGCGTTATGTCCGAAAAACACGGTGTTCAGGTACATCGCCACGATCTCGTCCTTCGAGTAGTTATATTCGAGCTTCGATGCTGTGACCCATTCTTGCAGCTTCCTGATGACGAGTCGCATCTTACTCAAGCCTTCCTCACGAGGGAAGAGGTTCTTGGCGAGCTGCTGCGTGATGGTGCTGCCGCCGCCTTGGTTCGAATCGCCGGTGGCCAGACCTTTCGCCACACGGAAGAGAGCTCTCATGTCGATGCCGCTATGCTCGTAAAACCTGATGTCTTCGATGGCGATGAGCGCATGGATCAGGTCAGGCGAGATGTCGTCGAAGCTGACGTTGGAACGGTTTTCGATGTAATAAGTGCCCAGAATCTTGCCGTCGGCGGAGATGATCTCAGTGGCGAGGTTCGTCTCAGGGTTCTCGAGCTCCTCGAAGGTAGGCATGTCGCCGAACCATTCGTGCGTGATGCCGTGGAAAAGCAGGAAGACGCCCAGACAAAACACCAGGAAAAGCGACCACAGGACTATCAGATAGACCTTGATATCTTTTTTCTTATTTGATTTTCTCTTTGCCATAACTTATTGTTTTTCAAAGCAAATGCCGACGTCGGCTATGCCTTTCAGCTCTTTCTCACGCATCGCCTGCTCGATCTCGAAATGGTAGTTGCCCTTCAACGGGAAACGCAAGGCCGGGTTCAGCATGATCTTCGCCGAGCGCATGGTGCCGCTGCCTTTGCCCATCCAACGGCCGTCGGGATATGCGAAGGTGCACTCGATGGTGTCGTGAGTGACGTTGCCGTTCGGGAACTCGGTGTGCATGAAGATGAAGAGGTTGCTATAACGATAGCTATCTAAGTGCCTGATATTCAAGTAGAAAGCATAGTCAACCAAGGTGTCTTCGACATTCACATCGAAGCTCGGCACGAACTCGTTGTCCCACTTCGCATCAGGAATCACGACGCTGTCGTCGTACAGCTTACCGTTGCCGCATGAGACTAACAGAAATGCTACCGCTATCGCAATTATTAGTTTTTTCATTATTCAAGCTTTGATAAATCCGCCGGCTTACCTTCTTCTCCGTAGTCGTTGTTCTTCTGTTCCTTGATGAACGCGAAGTCCTCGAGCTGCTCAGGGAAAACGCCTTTTTTATTATCTTCGATGATGGCTTTCACCTTCTCCACAGGAATGGCCATCATGTTGTTTCTGTCGAACGGGTAGGAGTACCACATCAAGCCCTTGAAGATGTCGATCTTCTGGTAGATTCCGTCGCCTTTCTTGGTCTTCAGCACGATGCGGTTGTCAGGGAATCCCTTTAGAGCATCGACATAGGCATCGTACTCATAATTGAGACAGCATTTCAGTTTGCCGCACTGGCCCGCGAGCTTCTGCGGGTTCGGTGAAAGCTGCTGCACCCTCGCTACGTTTGTCGTAACCGACTGAAAATCAGTGATCCATGAGGCACAGCAGAGCTCGCGGCCACACGATCCTATGCCACCGAGCTTAGCCGACTCCTGACGGAAGCCTATCTGACGCATCTCGACACGCACATGGAACTCTTCAGCCAGCTTCTTGATCAACTCACGGAAGTCGACACGTCCATCGGCGGTGTAATAGAATATGGCTTTTGTTCTATCTCCTTGATACTCAATATCATTGAGCTTCATCTCGAGATTCAGACTCGACGCAATCTCTCGGCTGCGGTACAAGGTATGGTCTTCCTGACGGATGGCCTCGAGGAACTTCTCCACGTCGTTGATTCTCGCGCGACGGTAGATTTTCTTGAGCTCCGCTACAGGCGTGTTGTTCTTTTTGCGTTTGCGTTGTTTCTCGATGAGTTCGCCCACCATTGTCACTATACCGATATCGTGACCGATGGCTGTCTCCACCGCAACTAATTCACCTTCAAGGAGATGCATCTCCGAAGGATAGCTGAAAAAGTCTTTTCTGTCGTTCTTAAACCTCACCTCAGCGACCTGTAGCTCGCCTTCTTTCGGCGTCTCATTTTCGTAATCTTTGAGCCAGTTGAAGCTGTCGAGCTTACACTGTCCGTGGCGCAACACGTTGCTGGCAAACTCGTATTTGTCGGCCTTGATGCGGCATCCGCGATGAAAATCGTTGGTGAGCGTCTTCTTCATGTCGTCGTGCAACGGCCATGTCGCCTTAAACTCCTCTCCCTCGTCCTGCTTGTTCACCAAAGTGTCCTCCTGATCCTCATCTTTCTTGTTGAATTTCTGAGGTGATGATTTTAGCAGACTGTCAACATCTTCAGTGGTTTCCGATATATTTTCGTCGAGAATTTCTTCTTCGTTCAACTCTTTTTCTTCCATAAAAAAACTTTTCTCCAATATATATTAATAACCTGCAAAGATAATGAAAATTATATTACGAACCTTTATTTTTTGTATTTTTGCCGAATGAAACGCGTTTTTGGCACGACAAACGACAAAGATATTCAGAAGAGGCATGATCGTTTCGTCATGATGACGGAAAGTCCTGTGCGTCAGCTGGTTATGAAGATGGCTGTTCCTACTGTCATCTCCATGCTGGTGATAGCGCTGTACAACATCATCGACGCGTTTTTCGTCGGACACCTCTCGACTGAGGCCACCGCGGGTGTGGGCGTGTCGTTTGCCTACATGACTTTCATCAACGCTTTCGGATTTTTCTTCGGTCACGGCTCTGGAAACTACATCTCGACGGCTCTTGGAGCGAAGAAATACGACGATGCTGAGAAGATGGCCGCCACAGGTTTCCTTTCGTCGATGGGCTTCGGCACTATCGCCGCTGTCGTCGGACTTTTCTTCCTGACGCCGCTTTCGCGGATAATGGGCGCCACTCCCGACATCGTGCCACATGCCAACGATTATCTGCTGTTTATCCTCATTGGAACGCCTTTCATGATGTCGTCGCTGACGCTTAACAACCAGCTCCGACTGCAGGGCAACGCCAGCTACGCTATGATAGGAATCACGACCGGCGCCGTGCTGAACATCTTCCTCGATGCCTTGTTTATCTATGGTTTCGACATGGGTGTGATGGGCGCGTCGCTCGCCACCTGCATCAGTCAGATGACGGGCTGGCTCATCTTGCTGCTCGGCACCGAAAGGAGCGGCAACGTGCATATCCGAATCCGTAACTTCTCGCCAAGTCTGCGTAGCTATATCGACATCTTCAACGGCGGAGCGCCTTCGCTGATGCGACACGTGTTCGTCTGCACCAGCACCATCATGCTCAACCGTTACGCTGCCTACTACGCCGCTCCGGGCACCGAGGCGAGCGCCATCGCGGCCTTCGCCATAGTGTCGCGCATCATGATGTTTGCCTTCTCCATCATCCTCGGACTGGGTCAGGGATTCCAGCCGGTCTGTGGCTTCAACCACGGCGCCGGTCTGCACGAGCGCGTGAGGAAGTCGTTTATCTTTACAACGAACATCTCTACTATCATATTGATAATCACTTCGTTAGCGTTTGCGATATTCGCTCCCGACTTGATAAAAATCTTCCGTAGCGAAGATGCCGAACTGGTGAAAATAGGTACAAGGGTGCTGCGATGGCAGTGCATCGCTTTCCCGCTCATCGGGGTGAGCACCGTCACCAACATGATGTATCAAACTACGCGTAAAACATTGATAGCCACGCTGTTATCGATGGGGCGACAAGGCATATTCTTCATCCCGACAATCATGATTCTGCCGCTCTTCATCGGCCTTCAAGGTGTCGAGATGACACAGGCCATCGCCGATGCGCTAACGTTTTTATTGGCGTTGCCATTCGCCATTCGCGAATCAAAATGTAGGGGCAAATAACATTTGCCCGAAATGACAAATCATATAAAAGGGCGAATAATGATTCGCCCCTACAATCGTTTAAAACAAACAATTGTCTAATTCCTGTTTAATTGCCTCTTTATCTAATTTTTGCCCGATAAACACCAACTTCTCCATTCTGTCGCCGTACTCCTCATCCCAATCCTTGAGGATGCTCGGGTCGCGCTCCACAAACTGCTGTAACTCCTCCTTCGAGGCGGTCGCAAACCAATAGCCGGCTTCGCTGAGTTTCTTTTGCTTGCCTGCTGTCTCGAAGATATACGACATATCCTGATTGTCGGCAAAATAGCACAATCCCTTGCAGCGGATGATGTTTTTCGGCCAGCTGTTCAGCACATAATCATTGAATTTCAGCGTGTCGAAAGGCCTTCTGTTGAAATAAACGAAGGTGCCGATGCCATATTCCTCCGCCTCGCCTTCGTCTTCATCGTGATCGTGGTGATGATGGTGTTCATGGTCGTGATGATGTTCATGCTCGTCATGCTCGTCATGCTCATCATCGTCGTCATCGTGTTCCTCATGTCCTTCGATAATCTTAATCCAGCCTGCTGAACCGCTAACTGTATTATAATCAAACATATAAGTCTCGATAATCCTGTCGAGGTCGACGTTGGCGTAGTCGCAGTCGATGATCTCGGCGTCAGGGGAGAGGTTTTTCACGATCTGACGGATGCGTTCCAGCTCTTTCGGCTCGACATCCGAGGCTTTGTTCAGCAAAACGATGTTGCAAAACTCGATCTGCTCGATGACGAGGTTTTCGATGTCGTCTTCGTCGATATTTTCGTTCTTGAGACTGTCGCCGCAGCCGAATTCGTCTTTCATTCTCAGGGCGTCGACCACTGTCACTATGCAGTCGAGGCGCGGGATGCCAAATTGCGTGTATTCACGGCCCATCTGCGGTATTCCGGCGATGGTGCGCGCTATCGGTTCAGGCTCGCAGATGCCGCTGGCTTCAATCACGATGTAGTCGAAACGGCCCATCTTCATGATGTCGGTGAGCTGAGCGATGAGGTCCATCTTCAAGGTGCAGCAGATACAGCCGTTCTGCAGTGCCACCAGACTCTCGTCTTTCTTGCCCACCACGCCGCCTTTCTGGATGAGGTCGGCATCGATGTTAACCTCGCCTATATCGTTGACTATCACTGCAAATTTGATGCCTTTCTTGTTCGAAAGGATATGATTTACCAAAGTCGTCTTTCCACTTCCGAGATAACCGGTCAGAAGCAGGACCGGAGTTTCCATTCTACTCATATTTCTTTTAAAATTTGACTGCAAAATTAATAAAAAAATGCCAACAGCCAATAGCTAATAGCCAATAGCCAAAAAATTTGTATTTTTGCCGTCGCTTATGAAAAAATCTTTAGGTCATATCTCAGCCTTCGTCGCCTACACGATTTTCGGCTTCAACATCATCATCTGCAGGGATTTGTCGACTCTCGCGCTGATCTCCCCGATGGGTTTGCTGTGCTTCCGTGTGGCCGGTGCTGCCGCTCTTTTCTGGATGGCATCGCTTTTCATGCCTCAAGAAAAGGTCGAAAAACGTGATTTTCCGAAGATTTTTCTCGCTTCGATGCTGGGACTTTTCCTTACGCAGTGGTCGTTCTTGAAGGCGAGCACCTTGACGACGCCTTTCGACACCAGCATCCTCACGCCGCTGACACCTATTTTTACTATGTTTATCGCCGCGATAGTGCTTAAAGAGCCTATCACCTTGAAGAAAGCCGGCGGTGTGGCGTTGAGTTTCATAGGAGTTATCTTCTTGGTTTTCAATACTGTACGTGTCGAGAGCAGCAGCGTCACCGAGACTCAGCCCATGGGCATCGTCTACATGATTGGCAACTGTATCTTCTTTGCCTGCTATCTCGGGGCTTTCAGGCCGCTTATCGCGAAATACAACGTCGTTACATTCATGAAATGGATGTTTCTTTTCTCGGCGATAGTGGCTATTCCGTTGGATATCAAAGAGTTGGTAAGCATGAATATGGCTTCTTTACCAATAAAATACCTGTTTGAACTTGGTTTTTTGATTCTCTTCGCCACTTTTGTGGCCTATTTCCTGATTCCGGTAGGGCAGAAGGTGTTGCGTCCGACGGTAATCAGTCTTTACGGCTATCTGCAGCCTATCATCGCCACGGTGATGGGTATTGCTGCGGGCATGGACCGTCTCACATGGCAGAAGGTTGTCGCCGCCGTGCTTGTCTTCACCGGTGTTATCCTTGTAAATAAAAGTAGGGGCAAATCATCATCTGCCCCTACCGAATAACCGTTTATTCTTCGCGTTTACGGCGTGCTACTGCGTATCCTGCGCCAAGAGCGCCGAGGATTATCAGTCCGCTGCCCAGAGGTGCCGGGGTGTCGCCACCGCCGTGACCAGGAAATCCCGGGCCGCCGCCTCTGTAAAGGCCGTTGTCGAAGTCGTTGTATTGATCGAGGCCGTTGCTCACATCGTCCCAACTCATGAAGAAACCGTCACGCTGAGCGTTGGCACTGAAACTCACCATCAAAACTATTGCGATTGCTAAGAATATCTTTTTCATTGTTTGACTATTTTTAATTGTTAGTTTTTTTTCTTTTTTCTTTTTAGAGTTCTTAGGGTTCTTAGGGTTCGTAGAACCCCACTAAAAACCCTAAGAAACTCTAATGACCCTAAAGTCCTTATTATCTCACAACGATCTTTTGAACCTTTTCATCAAGTTTGAAGATATACACAGCGTTGGCAGGAACGTTGACGCTTTGTACACCGTTGATCTTGGTGTTCTTGACCATGCGTCCCATGACGTCGAATATCTGAAGGTCACCTTCGCCGCTGACGACAATCTCGTTGCCGTGCTGGTAAGCGAATGTGTTGTTTTCAGCAATCTCGTTGACGCCATACGTTCCGAAGTCGAGGCGGAATCGGGCCTCGCTGTCGTTGGTTGTGGCGTTGAATGTGTAGCTCGACTCGAGTAAGAGGTCGATGTCGTCGCCAGTGAAGTTATCGATGAGGTGCATGTACTCCGTATCGGTGTTCACGGCCTCGATGGTGATGGTGTACTCGCCGTCTTCGGCAGCCTTGAAGTGTACCGGCATCGAGCCGATGAGTTCGTCGACTCTTGCTGCGGCGTAGTCTTTTCCGTCGTTCATCACGTAAACCTTGGTGTTGTCGTCCGACAGACTGATCTTACGCAAGGTGTTGCCGTTTGCGACGTTGATATAAGCCCTGTCGGTTGCGTTTTCATTACCGGCAACGATTCTGACGAAGCCGCTGTTTGCACCTTTGCTGCCGCCAGGATTTAATGTCAATGTTGCTTGTGCTTCGGTTTGAACCATGAAGCCCTGGCCAGGTTTAACTGCGCCCTCGTTCAGGTTGACAGTAACGTAATCGTCACCGCCTTCGGCAACTAAAACTGATGTAATTGCAGTCGCACCAATCTTAATGTCGCCATTTTCAAGGTTGCATGTGAACGGGTTACCCATAAGGTTGTAACCTTTCAGGTTGTCATAGGTGCATTCGGCGGTCATAGCTTTTTCAACTGCGGTGTTAGTACCAACCATTGTGCCAGCAAAGTTCAATGTCTGATTTGCTGAGTTAGCGTAGAGGTAACCAACACCTTGTTCAAGTGTGGTAAATGAATTACTACCGGTATTTGACCACCAGTAAGCTGTTTCCTCTTCGTATGCGAATAAGTCGTAAGTACCTATTGCCACTGCGCTTGTTTCAAGGCCGGCAACTGGTGATGAAATAAGGTACCATCCGTCTGCTGCATTCGGGTCTTCACCATATCCTGTGATGTTCTTCTGAAGTGTAGCCATGAATTCTACATTGGTAATAACCTGACCGCCGTCTTCAATTACCAAATCATCCGGCTGACTGCTCATAACCATGCCTGGAGCATTGATTATACCTTTTTCGTGAACTGTTGTCGGATGCATTGTGGCATCGAAGGAATCAATATTTAATGTACCATAGATGTCGTAGTTAGCACTGGCGTGGATATTGCCTAAAGCAACATTTCCACCTGATTTTTCTGTGTAAATCCATCTTACATACCTTGTATTATCATCAAGAATGATATGTGTAACAGGTTGAACATCAGAGCCAAATGATGTATATTGTGCTATGTTGGTATAAGTGACACCATCAACGGAAATCTCGACATCGAAAGTGCCGCCTGAGAAGCCATTGCCTTTAATATCGTATGACAATGAGGCTGGACCCGCGTTGAGTTTCAAAATCACCCAGTCACCAGTGGTGTTGAATTTAAGCTTAGGTGATGCACCATAGTCAGAATCAAGACCATTCTGTGTCAAACCTACTGTTGTCTCAATGTCGGCTCTACCACCGTCGAATGCAAATGGCAGTGTTGCATAGTCGACCTTGCTCTGGATGACAGAAACAGTTTTATTAGTTGCACCTTCGTAACTCAATGTGATTGTACCTTCGCGGTCGTCAGTTGAGCTGGTGTTTTGAGTTGTTGTGAATGTCACCTTTTCGCCAGTAACATTGATATTGCTAATCCAGCTATCTGTTGAAGTTGCGTTAAGACTTGTTCCAGGAACAGCATTAATGACTTCGTAGTCAAACTCACCGTAAGTATCGGTGCTGCTTAAATTGATGGTATTTTGTGCAACGATAATTGGATCTGAGCCTGTGCTGATTGTATAAGAGATGTAGTAGCATTTTACACCTTTTGCAATATTTGTTACAGTAACAGTTAATGTTGTTCCTGTTGCAGTGCTGCTGTTTGTGACGATGACGTCTTCAGTGGCATTCAATGAGCCCTGTCCAACAGTCGTATCATCGACTTTAAGGGCGATGTTGCCGGCTGTTCCACTAAATCCTCCGAATTTAGCTTCAAATGCTGTAATAGTAGCCGATGAAGGAAGTGTTGTGGTGAAGGTGATGCTTGTAGCTGGAGCACTACCAGATCCAACCTGAGCGTAACCAACGTTATTGCTATTAGTAAAACTCGTTGTTCCTACTGTAGTTATTGTCCATGTGTTTTCGAGATTATCATTACCGGTTACGGAAGCAGCGTTTATAGGTGTTGAACTATTATCTGATGTTTTACCAAACACAATCGTACCTGTTGTGCCAGGTGTCACTGGAGCTGCCTGGTTGATGGTGACAAGATTTGAATAAACGAAATCTGTGTCACCCATTCCGTAGACTTTGAAGAAAGCTTGTCTTAACTCACCGGTGTTTTCATCAATCATGTAATAAACAGTGAAGCTTTCGCCAGATGCTTCAAAATCATCAAAGACGATCCAATCCGGTTCGGTTATTGTGGTGCCGTTTCCATCATAGAATTCAATGGCAAGGTCAGCGTTAGGATCCTCTATTGTCATGTTGCTTACAGTGATAGTAAGTGTACCATCGCCTCCAGCTGCCTCGACTTCAACCAAATCAGGATTTACCGTGATGCTTGCAACCAATGCAGGATTGCCGGTTTGAGTGACATTGACGTCTTTAGTTACTAAAGCACGACCATAGGTGTAAGTCAGGCGAATAACACCAGTGCGTGCTTCGGCTGATTCGTTTTCAGGGATAGTGAAATTGACAGACGTTTCGCTGATTGAAGTTATTGCTAAAGGCCAATCACCGCCGGTGGTAACTTGAGCGCTAATTGAACCACCGTCAACCGGATTGTTGATGGTGTATTCTATTTCACCTGCTGTTACATTATAAGCAATTTCAACATCATTGGCGATGATAGAAGGTTCCAGCGGGCCATCAACTTTCTTATAGAGTGACAATGCACCTCCGGTTGATGTTGCATAACAAGCGAAACCATAACCAGCATTATATCTTAGGGTGGCATTGACACTATTAGTTGTATTTTGTTTGTTGACGAAGTCGTAAGTTGCATCTCCTGAAACAGCCCACAAGGCTTTGTTGTCAGTACCATCGGCTAACATTTGAGCTTTGTTCTTTGCGCCTGTACTTGCCGCGTAAGCATTAGCGTTAGCACTGTAGATTGTCCAATACCCTGTAGTCGCACTTGGCGCAATATGCCAAACAATTGTCGCGTCATCGGTTGTGATGATATCGCTTACAGGTGTTACATCTTCATATTGCAAACGATCACTTTCAACGATGTTATTCATAGCAACGCCATCATAATAGATAATGTAATCACCTTCAACCAGAGTTCCACTATACAAATTATATTGATCGCCTGTCACATGAGCTGCCTGAGTAACATTCACGTCTTTAGTTACTATCGCGCGGCCATAGGTGTAAGTTAATTTGATAACACCAGTGCGTGCTTCGGCTGATTCGTTTTCAGGGATAGTGAAATTGACCGACGTTTCGCTGATTGAAGTTATTGCTAAAGGCCAATCACCACCAGTGGTAACCTGAGCGCTAATCGAACCACCGTCAACCGGATTGTTGATGGTGTATTCTATTTCACCTGCTGTTACATTATAAGCAATTTCAACATCATTGGCGATGATAGAAGGTTCCAGCGGGCCATCAACTTTCTTATAGAGTGACAATGCACCACCGGTACCTGTAGCATAGCAAGCAAAGCCATAACCGGCATTATATCTTAGGGTGGCATTAACACTATTAGTTGTATTTTGTTTGTTGACGAAGTCGTAAGTTGCATCTCCTGAAACAGCCCACAAGGCTTTGTCATCAGTACCATCGGCTAACATTTGAGCTTTATTCTTTGCGCCTGTACTTGCCGCGTAAGCATTTGCGTTAGCACTGTAGATTGTCCAATACCCTGAAGTTGCACTTGGCGCAATATGCCAAACAATTGTTGCGTCATCGGTTGTGATGATATCGCTCACAGGTGTTACATCTTCATATTGCAAACGGTCACCGTCAACGGTGTTATTCATTGCAACGCCATCGTAAACAATCAGATAATCACCTTCAACAAGGTCGCCGCTGAAGAGCTGGTAGTTTTCTGTAACAACTGGCACATATGCTGCCTGGTTAACTGTCACCACATTTGATTCTGCATTTGTAGCACCGTTTGCACCATAAACCTTGAAATATGCTGTACGAGCGTCGCCTTCATTGGCATCTACGGTGATTGTAACTTTATCACCATCTGTGATTTCGCCTGAAATCCAGTCATATGTAGTTGGTTCGCCTGTTGCTGTGTAGAAGTTAACCGAGAATGTCGGGCTGGTGCCTAAGCCTTCGTAATCAAAGCTCATGGTTCTGTTCTCGCCACCAGCGATGATGTCGATTGAAGTGGTCGTAAACACTATGCTCGGGCCTGCTGCCGCAGCTGCCTGGTTAATGGTTACGAGATCTGAATATACGGCGTTGTTATCGGCGTCAATACCTTTAACTTTGAAGTATGCTGAACGTGCTTCGCCTTCGTTTACAGCAATACTACCGTCAATATTGTTGTTTGTATTTATTGTAGCTGTAATCCAGCCATAAGTTGTTGCTGTTGTGCCTGTGGCATCATAAAATACCACCTCAGCTTGCGGGTCTGCAGGCATATTTGTGTAAGTAACTGGGAGCTCATTATTGCCACCGTCGGCATTTATATCATATGTATATTGTGCAAGGGTGATTGAAGGTTCTCCAACAACTTCTTCAATGCTGCCAAGCATGGTGTTGAAATACTTGTTGGAAGATACACCCACATAATATCCTGTTACCGTCACTTGTTTGCCGTTCAATGAGGTGAAGTCAGTATTTGTAGGATATGAAATACTTCCCTGTGCTGTTGTTGCGCCTTCAATGTTAGTGATGTTGTAATATGTTCCGCTAACCGATAATGTTCCAACATATTGGACATAATCTGTCTGATACACACCGTCTCCTCCGACAGTGCCATCCATATCTGCGCCGCTGGTTGGGACAGGCTCAGTCGGGACATATTCTGAACTTGTGGCAGATGATATGGTAGCGCTGCTTGTATACTGGAAAACTTTGTAGTTAGTAGGTGCCGAAACTTCTCCGACAATTCTCACTATGTCGCCGACTGATTGAGTCGGTTCACTTCCTTTGTAATAATAAATGTAACCGGTTCCGTCGCCCAACACAAAACCTCTTGTGCTCTTGGCAACAATGGTGCCTTGGATGGTATAGGTTCCAGCTGCAGTGATATCCTCAATATGGTCAACAGCATCAGGATTACCAGCTTGGGTTACTGTAATTTCCTTGGAAACACTTTCTGTTCCATAGAGATAAGTGAGAACGACTTGTGCAACACGCTGTGTGCCATCATTGGCTTCGCAGGTGAAATTAATAATATTGTCTTCTATGTTGCCAAAATCTAGCCAATCTGCTTCAGTTGTTGGCTGCTCTAAATGACCACCGGCAACAGGATTGTTGATTGTATATCCAATCTCACCAAAAGTCGCGTCATAGGCGATTTCAACATCATCGGCTGTGATGTATGGAGTGGCAGGAGGTGTCAATGAGACCAAAGTACAACCTTGAGCAAACTCATATGTGCTGCCATATTTGGTTAAATTACCGGTAACCACGGCGGTATATCCAACCTGAACATTAGCCGCCTCAGTGCCCACGCAACGATATGCTTGTAAGAAAACCTCATCACCAGCTTGGTCAACAATGTTGAAAGTTATGTTCGTATAACCGCCTTGGCCATAAGGAGTCACAATTTCTGAAACGATACCTGTAGCATAAACACCAGTTACACCAGTATTAACATCAATAGCTGCGCGAGCATCTGCGACGGTATAAGGATCAGCTTCGGTGCCGGCATGTTCTATGTTTACAATGGTGTATGTGGCAGATGCTATAGAACTATTATCATATCCGGTAGCAGTAGCCATTGCTTTGATGGTTGTGGTTGTGCTGACAGGAATAGCAGATGAATAAACTGCACTGCTTGTTGTCGGGTCAGTGCCGTCTGTGGTATAATAGATTGTTGCTCCTTCTGTGGTTGTACTAATCACTACGTTTTGTGCTGAAGTGTAAATGCCTTCTGCGGGATTAAATATCGGGATTGCAACTGTTGGCGCATCATTTTTCTTTAGTACTATTTCCGTTATACACACGGCACTTGTTGTAACTGAAATAGTTATTGTCCTAGTTGAACTTGCAAGCTCAAATGTTTTTGTCATTTCAACTTGAGCTGTGGAGAAAGTCTGAGCAGTCCCGCTATTAATGCTTATCGATGAGGATGTTTTCCATCCGTAGCAGGTGATTTCTACTACATCAATATTATCATAATTCTCTGGTATTGTAAAAGTAATACTTCCTGGTCCTGATGCTTTACCTATTTTCAGACATTGTTGAGGAATATTTCCGCCACCAGAACCTTTGCCTTTGTACACGTCTCCTGTCTTGTTGCTACAAGTAATCTTATTTGTTGCACTAGACAATCCTGCCGCAGCATTAAGAAATGTTGCAACATCTGAAGTTGAACTGAGAGCGGTGGATGTGCTGCCTGTTGGGGCTGGTGTAGCACAATCCAGAGTCAATACATCGGTTGCCGTTCTCGTTTGCCCCCACATTTCCCCTGTGGTTGCCATCATTGTCAGCAGCATTACCGCCGCTGTGATTAAAAATGTAATTTTCTTTTTCATTTTACTAAGTTTTTAATTTATTTAATTTGTTGTTAATCAATACCTTTTTAAAAGCGCCTATTTAACGCCACAATCTGCAAATATAACCTTTTTTTTAATAGGAGTAGGAAATATGAAGAATTTTTTTAAAAGCGGCAGCTGCGGCGGAACTTCCCCTCTTCTCTACCCCCCTAAAAACTCTAAGAACTCTAAAAAACCCTAAAAAACCCTAGGGTCCTTAGGGTCCTTAGAGTCTCTAGGGTTTTTTAGGGTTCTTAGTGGCTGCCGCTTTTGAAAATTTCCTCCAGTTTTCTTAACTGACGGAATAGTAGATAATCTTCCTGATATAACAACACAATTGCTATGTTTGCTATCTTTTCCGGAGGACTCTTTTTTATTTCATCACTGTAAAATTTCCGATCATACTGTTTGCGACAAATTAAACGCCAAGTCTCCTTTTCGGAAGAACCATCCTGCCATTGAGCCAATCCCCTAACTCTCAGATAATCTTCGAAATCTTCAAGCAATTCTTTTAAACTTGCTTTTGCTACACTTATCAGTTTTATTTCGGTACTGCGAGAAGTCGTAGCTGCACTACAGCCTTCTACTATGTTCTGTTTGCCGCTGCGAGCAGCCTGTATCATCTGATCGACGGTTCGATCTTTTTTATCAAGATAGTTTTTACAAAAATAGAATGTTATATCATAAATGATTACTGCTTTTTGGTATGTCAGCAATTCCTTATAGTTTCCAATATTCGAAACAATTTCATTTCTTTTCATTTCTTGTTTTCTTAAAAATCTGAGCAAAATTACACCCCCTTTCCCTAATTATCCGTACGAAAAACGACTAATGTTTAAAACTGAAGATAAATATCTGCTAATCAATTTGTTAGGTGCTGCATAAATGGCTTTTACAATGTTAAAAAATTTTAACAATTCAAGATAACTAATTTATAATCAATGGTTTAAGTGGTAAAATTTTTCAAAATGACATTGTCGAAACTTTTTTAACTTTTCTCTTTTTTCTTTTAACTAAAAGTCGTATCTTTGCAAAAAATTTTCGAAAATTTTAAACTATCATGAGTAACCACAAAAAACTTTTTGAGGAATTTCCGCCGGTGACCACCGAACAATGGGAAGCCGTCATCGAAAAAGACCTCAAAGGAGCCGATTACAACAAGAAACTTGTCTGGAAAACAGCCGAAGGTTTCCAGGTAAGGCCGTATTATCGCGCTGAAAACCTCAAGGATATACCTTGGCTCGACACCAAACCGGGCGAGTTCCCATATATCCGCAGCACGAAAAAGGAGGGCAACGACTGGCTCGTGTGCGAAGATATAGTGGTCAACGATTACCACGAAGCTAATAAAAAAGCCCTCGACGCACTCAACCGCGGAGCAACAGCACTGTCGTTCCGCCTCCAGTACGACAAGCCTTACGACGCAGTAGAGATATCAGGCCTCCTCAACGGCATAGTGGCCGAAGCCGTCGAAATCAACTTCTACAACAACAAGTATCATCTGCCTCTCCTCGAGATGATGTCGAAGATCCCGGGCATCCGTGGCTCGCTGAACTACGACCCGCTGACACGCTACATCCGCCGCGGCACATGGTTTATCACCGAGAGCACCGACATGGAACTCGCTGCAATACTTACTAAAGCCGAGATTCCTAACGTCCAGACCATAGGCGTCAACGCTCACGTGTTTACCAACGCCGGTGCAACAATATCTCAAGAGATGGGCATCGCCCTCGCAGTAGGTGTCGAATACATCGAACAGCTTCTCGCCAAAGGTCTCACCATCGACGAGATCGCTCCTAAGATGCGCTTCAACGTCGCCGTGGGTCAGACCTACTTCATGGAGATGGCTAAGATGCGCGCCTACCGTATGCTCTGGGCCGAAATCCTTAAGGCTTACGGCGCAAAAGAAGAGAACTGCAAGATTCGCATCCATGCCTTCAACGCGTTGATAAACATGAGTTTATACGACCCGTACGTCAACATGCTGCGTACCACCACAGGTACGATGTCGGCAGTGCTCGGCGGTGTCGATTCCTTCTGCGTCACCCCGTTCGACGCCACATTCGAAGAAGCTACCGAGTTTGCCGACCGCATCTCGCGTAACCAGCAGCTCATCCTCAAGGAAGAGTCGCACTTCGACAAAGTCGCCGACCCGGCAGCAGGCTCATATTACATCGAGAATCTTACCGAATCCATCGCCACCGCCGCATGGAACGTCTTCCTCCAGATCCAGGACGAAGGCGGCTACCTTGCTGCAGTACGTAAGGGTTCAATTCAAAATATGGTAAAGGAAAGCGCAGCAAAACGTTTCAGCAACGTCGCCACACGCCGCGAGACCATACTCGGAACCAACCAGTTCCCGAACTTCACCGAGACAATGAAGTTCGACCCGGCCGAATGGGTGTTCAAAGCCGACAGCAAACGCGAAGCCAACGCCGAAGTCGAGACAATCGACACATTCCGCGTGGCACAGCAGTTTGAGGCAATGCGCTATGCCACCGACGTCTACGCTAAAGACCATAAACGTCCTACCGCATGGATGTTCACCTACGGTAACCTCGCAATGCGTAAGGCTCGCGCCAACTTCGCATCTAACTTCTTCGCTTGCGCAGGCTTCGAAGTGGTCGATAATCCTGGCTTCAAGATACTTGAAGAAGGCATCGAAGCAGCACGTAACATCAAACCAGAGATCGTGGTCATCTGCTCATCCGACGAGGAATACGGCGAAGGCAACGCCC
>JAFZXR010000020.1 GCA_017616675.1 Bacteroidales bacterium | reverse complement strand
TACTTCATTCCGCGTTTAACCATTTCCTGCACCACGAATGATGCCACGTCATCGGCGTAGGTGTTCATTCCGAAGCCGGCGTCGAAACCGAGTTCCTTAGCGAGCTCGTGCGAGATACGTGCGCCGCCGCAGCAGCAGATCATCTTGTCGCGCAAGCCTTCAGCTTCCATCAGTTCGATGAAGTTGGTCATATTTTTGATGTGAACGTCTTTTTGGGTGACTGTCTGCGAGACGAGCAATGCATCGGCATGAAGCTCAACGCCTTTTGCGATGAACTCCTCATTCGGCACCTGCGAACCAAGGTTGTAAGCCTCAATCATCTCGTAACGCTCAAGTCCGTAATGTCCTGCGTAGCCTTTCATGTTCATGATGGCGTCGATACCCACGGTGTGAGCGTCTGTGCCTGTGCTAGCACCTACGATGACGATCTTACGGCCGATGTTTTCTTTGATGTACTGGTCGGTTTCGTACATATCCATGGTGTTCGATTCAACCTTCGGAACGTAAATCGTGCTGTAGTTCACGGTGTGAGTGCAGCTTCCGTAGCAGTTAAAGAAGGTGAATCCTGGAGTTAACTCTTTGTAATACACCACAATAGGATTCTCGAAACCCATAGTCTTGAGGAGTTGTTTTGCTGCCTCGACAGCTTCAGCACCGCATGGGACAGGCAAAGTAAAACTCAGCTGTGTCTTACCGTCGTTCATGGTGTCGCCATACGGCTTGATTTTGGTTAAGTCTAAGGTTTTGTCGAAATCCTTAGCTTCCATTGAATATAATCCTTCGCTCATATATAATATAAATTATTCTTTTTCAACAAGTTATGCAAAAAGACATGACAAAAGCTTTTACACCTTTATCATGTCTGCAAATATAATAAAAAATTTAAATAAAAAAGACTATATGAAAAATTAATTATTTTTCTTAAAAATTTTCTTTCGGAACATAAACAGATTGAAAATGATGAAAACTGCGATTAAAATCCCCAATGTGATTAGTGCTTGCGTGAATCCTTGAGGCGCATAGCTGACTAAAAGAAGCACTGGAAATCCTAATGCTACAGCTGGAAGTGACTGTAAAACAAGGTTATTCGCGGCCGGTGTCTCGAATTTAGGATCGATTTCGCGAAGGAGAATCATACCGTTGGAAGCGGTGCCGGTGAGCATGCCGAACATGCTGAAGAAGCCTTCGTAGGTGTAGTTAGGATAGAGGTGTTTACAGACTTTGAGCACAAACCAGAACGTGGCGATGGCTCCGAGGGTGCAGACGATGATATATGGCAATGCAAAACCCTTGAATTCGCTGAAGTTGATGGCTGCCGTACCTGCAACAATCATGATGTCGAAGAATAATCCGCTGATGCGGTTGAGGAGATAGTTGTTGATGTATTCGCGCTTCATGATTTGTCTCTTTCTCAAAACCTTGATGATGCCTTTAATCATTATGCCAAACAGCGTTCCAAGCAGGAAGTTGAAGCCCCACATCAGAGGCATCAGAGTCTTTTCGCCGAAGGTGCCGAGGTCAAGCGTCTGCAGGAAATGGTTGAAGAGATATACCAAAAGATAGGTGAAAAGTACCAGGCAGATCTGGATCGACAGCTTGTCAACTGATTCAGTATCAGGGATTTCGTTGTCGCCTTCGTAGTCGCTGAGTTTGTTTTTCTGCTTCTCCTGAATCTCAGAGATTTTGATCTTACCTTTTTTCTTCAAGATGTTAAGATAAACGACTCCCACGACACAGCCGATGATGAAACCCATAGCGGCTATTGACAATCCGAAGTCCTTGCCCGGGAAGATGATGCCTTGCTCCAATGCCCTATCCATATAGATTGTGCCGAAGTTCAGAGCTTGTCCGGGACCCTGACCGTAGCCCATCGGGAGAAGCAGTCCAGCTGCGTAGAAAATCTTGTTGCCGAAGTAGAACATTGGGATCGTAACCAACAGACCCACAATGCCTTGGATGATATATGTGCTGGCTGTTAACGTGCCTGTCTCGACCACTTTCATGGTGCTTGATTTCGACTCCACCTTGTTGTTTTTAAGCGCCAGAGCTACGAATCCCAAGCCGAGGGCGTGGTAAGTGATGACTTCCATCGTGGTTTTGTCGATGAGATCTTCCCAACCCAGAACGTTGGAATATAACCATCTGAATATCAATATCAAAGCACCACCTATCAATGCCGAAGGGATGAGACTCTTCTGCATGAACGAGACTTTGGTGCGTACGATATTGCCAGCCAAGAGGCCGACAGAGATGATGCATAGTTGTAACATGACGTTCCAAACTTGGTCGGTTGCAAAAAACGGTACTGCTAATGTATTCATTGTTAATCGATTTTATTTAGTTTCTCTTCCAGTGCGACGATGATGTCGCGGTATTTTGCTGCATTCATGAAGTCGAGTTCGCGGACGGACTTCTCCATCTCTTTTTTGGCTTCCTGAATAGCTTTTCTGATGTCTTTCGGCGATCGGTAGATGGCGGTTTTCTCTGCTGCCTCGGCACGGATGCTCTCCTCGGCCGTCTCGTACTCCACGAGGCGTTGTTTGTTGAGGGTCTCGCCCCACGCGGTGTCGAGTGGTTTGATGATGGTCTTAGGCACGATTCCGTTGGCGATGTTGTACGCCATCTGTTTCTCGCGCCGCCTCTGGGTCTCGTCGATGGTCTTGCGCATCGAGTCGGTGATCTTGTCGGCGTACATTATCACTTTGCTCTCGGCGTTTCGGGCGGCGCGACCAGCGGTCTGCGTCAGCGACCGCTCCGATCGCAGAAAGCCTTCCTTGTCTGCGTCGAGGATGGCAACTAATTGAACCTCAGGCAGATCCAGACCTTCACGGAGCAGGTTGACGCCCACGAGCACGTCGAAGTCACCTTTTCGGAGACCCATCATGATCTCCACTCGGTCGAGGGTGTCGACATCAGAATGTATATATCTTGTGTTGATATTCAAGTTGTTAAGATAACGTGTGAGCTCCTCGGCCATACGTTTTGTGAGCGTCGTCACCAGCACGCGTTGTTTGTTGGCGAGCACACGAACTATCTCATCCACGAGGTCGTCGACCTGGTTGGTGCAAGGTCTCACCTCGATTATCGGGTCTAACAGTCCTGTCGGACGAATCAGCTGTTCGACGTAGACGCCTTGTGTCTGCTGCATCTCGTAGTCGCCAGGCGTGGCGCTGACGTATATCGTCTGTCCCGTAAGTGCTTCAAACTCATCGAATTTCAGCGGACGGTTATCGAGCGCCGACGGCAGTCGGAAGCCGTATTCCACCAGCGTTTGCTTACGTGAGCGGTCACCTCCGTACATGCCACGGATCTGCGACACCGTGACGTGGCTCTCGTCGATGATGGTGATGAAGTCGTCGGGGAAGAAATCGAGCAGACAGAACGGGCGCGTGCCGGCGGCGCGTCCATCGAAATATCGTGAGTAGTTCTCGATGCCCGAACAGTAGCCGAGCTCTCGAATCATCTCAACGTCATGGCTTACGCGGTCTTCGAGACGTTTTGCGTCCTCGTATTTTCCAATCTCACGGAAATATTCGGCCTGCGTGAACATGTCGAGCAAAATCTCCTCCGTGGCTTGTTTAATCTTCTCTTTCGAGGTGACGAAGATATTTGCCGGAAACAGCGTGATGTTCTGCAAGCTCTCGATTCGCGTGCCGTTTATCGGGTCGAACGACTCGAGTTCTTCAATCTCATCATCCCAGAAAATAATTCGGTAAGGCGTGTCGGAATAGGCCGGAAACACGTCGACGGTGTCGCCTTTCACACGGAATCGTCCGCGCGTGAATTCTATGTCGTTTCGACTGTAAAGCGCATTAGAGAGGTTGAAAAGAAGGTCGTCGCGACGAATCTTCTGCCCCAACTCGATGTTGATCACGTTTTTACTGAAATCTTCAGGATTTCCGATGCCGTAAATGCATGATACTGAGGAGACTACGATGACATCACGTCTTCCTGAAAGCAATGCCGAAGTGGTGCTCAGACGAAGTCTGTCGATCTCATCATTTATCGACAAATCCTTTTCGATATAAGTATTAGTTTGAGGAATAAAGGCCTCAGGCTGATAATAATCGTAATATGAAACAAAATATTCGACTTTATTTTCAGGGAAAAACTGCTTGAATTCGCTGTAAAGCTGGGCGGCAAGAGTCTTATTATGGCTCAATACAAGTGCCGGACGGTTCAGCTCCGCCAGCAAATTGGCGATAGTAAACGTCTTTCCCGAGCCCGTCACTCCCATCAGAGTCTGGTACCTCTCCCCTGCCAAGATGCCGTTTTTCAGCTGCTCGATGGCTTGTGGCTGGTCGCCCATTGGCTTAAACTCCGATGACAATTTGAAATTCATAATCAATGAGTTACGTTAAATGTCATGATGATTGGATAATGGTCCGACATCTTTTTTGTCACTCTTGTGAACGTCATCGGGACGATATCGTCGCTATGCCAGAAATAGTCGATTCGCAGCAAAGGAAGTCTGCCGCAGTAAGTCTTGCCCAGACCGCTGCCCACCTGCAGGAAAGCGTCGTTCATGCCGGCGTTGCGCATCTGATGGTAGGTGTACGACAGCGGAGTGTCGTTGAAGTCGCCGCAGATTATAATCGGATGACCGTTTTGAGGCATGTTTCCGACTATCGTCTTGGTGTCTTCAGTACGCTTCTGAAAACCTTCTTTTAGTTTGAATATCAATGACTTACCTACAGTTTCAGAGTATTCTACATAATGCTTTGCGTCTCTGAGGTATTCAATTTCTTCTTTCGAGATGCTAAACGATTGAAGATGAACGCATTCCACGTAAAACTTACCCAGACCGCCAGCATTTATCAGCTTGACAAACCCCACGTCGTCGATTTTATTGAAACGTTCGGTAAACTCGTCGTCTTCGATAGGATATTTTGAAAACATGAAGTTACCTGCCGCCGAATAGCAGTATTCACGGCCGATTTGCTTGGCGAAATCAGCTATCTCGTCGACTTTATTGGTAACTCTGAAGCGGCCTTCCTGGATGCATAAAATATCGGGATTCTGCTCTTTCACAATATCGATCAAATCATACCTGACGCTCTCTGCATTTCGTTGATTATCAGTGATATCCCTGAGATATGCGACATTATACGACATTATCTTGATATTACCGGGCTCGATATGTTCTTTTTTAACCGAATAGGAATTCAAAAACCCAGGAATTGCTATGGCTAACGCCAAAAACGGGTATAAAATGGCTTTTCTTGCCTTTAAGACGATTAAAGCCATCAGTATCAATAAGTTAAATAGAAAAATAGGCCAAAACGATACTCCAAAATATGATGTGATGACGAAATGATTCGGAGATATCATCGGGTTGATGGCACAGAGGAAGCTGCTCAGCAGTCCTATCACCGCGAAGATGCCGACCAGAAATATCAGCATTCTTCTCCCAAACGATCTCTTCTTACCCTTCTCTCCCATTTAGTTTTTCTTGCTTTGTTTGAATAAAAATTCTTTTTCCTCTTTTGTCAGGCTGTCATAGCCGCCTTTGCTGATCTTATCAAGGATTTCGTCGGTACGCTTATCGTCGTCGGCCCGCTGTTGGTTGTAGTCCCAATCTGACATCGGACGGCCGTTCTCTTGATCGTCGTCTTTCTTGAATTTCATCTTGAATTTAGGACGCCAATCGCCCATTTGGTAACGCCAGTACATTATTAGCAGGAAGCCGAAGAGCATGCCGCCCACATGAGCGAAATGCGCCACGTTGTCGACCGACGAGAAGCCGGAGAACAGCTCGAGCAGACCGTAGATTATAACGAACCATTTTGCCTTGATCGGTATCGCGAAATATATGTAAATCCTTGAGTTTGGCCACATCATGCCGAATGCGAGAAGTATGCCATAAACCGCTCCCGAGGCGCCCACAGTGGTGAGCATGTTGAGGTAGTCGTCGACGGGGATGCTGCGGTTGCCGAGGTTAACATATTGATAATGCTCGACAATGTCGCTAAGCTGTATGTATTGCACGAGTTCCTGTGTCAAGCCGGCGCCAATGCCGCAGACGAAGTAAAATATCAGGAAACGCTTGGGTCCCCACACGTTTTCGATGCTATTGCCGAACATCCAGAGGGCGAACATGTTGAAGAAAAGATGCGCGAAGTTGCCGTGCATGAACATGTAGGTGATGAACTGATACGGCCTGAAGTCGGACGCGCCGATGTAATGCAGTCCGAGATAGTCCGACAGGTCGATATGCCATGCCACATCTGCCGCCCATGTGCCAAGATAAAAAATAGCATTGATAATCAAGAGGTTCTTGACTACCAAAGGTAAAATTGAGAAGCCCTGAGGCCTGAATTGGTTTTCCATTAGCTCAAACGTGTTTTTATGTCGTCAGCACTGATGATTGCGAAGATTTTCTTGCCGTTTGGCGCCACTTCCGCCACCGCACAGCCGAAGAGTCGGTCGACGATGTCCTGCATCTCCAAAGCGCTCAGTGTTTGACCCGCCTTCACTGCCATCTGTGATGCCAGCGAGCGTGCTAAATTCAATTTCTTATCTGATTGATTACCAGAGTTTTGCGTCTTGTAATCCTCTAAAATCTTTTCGATAATCGAGACCGCGTCGCTGCCTTTACAGTCGACAGGCGTGCCGTTGATGACGAAGGTCGTATTGTTCATCGCCTCGATGCGGAAACCGATGTTTTCGAGCTCAGGTTTAAGCTCTTTCAGCAATGATGCATCGTTGATATTCAATGAGATATGATGCGGGAACAACTCCTGCTGCGATGCCTTGACCTCCGTCTCCATCTCCTTGAGGTATTTCTCGTAGAGGATGCGTTCGTGTGCCAGATGCTGGTCGATGACGAGGATTCCCGACTTCACCGTGGTGACGATGTACGACTGCTGAAGCTGGATGTACAGACTCTTCTGATCTTCGTCGAGAGGCTTGTCGTTGCTGGCATTTTCGGCTGTTTTGCCGTTCGCCACAATGTCGTTGCTGTCGTCGTAGGCGATGCGCCAGTTTTGCTGTTGCTGGTGACGTATCGGACTGATTTTGAACGGGTTATAGTTCGGGTCGAAGTCAACCTTCGGTGTCACTACCGGCCTGTCCATGCGACTTGCTTCGCCGAAGTCGATGCCCATATTCGGGTTGATGTCGAAGTCGAGTTCGGTGGCTAAGTTATTCTGTCCGATGGCTTTACGCACGGCCGAGTGCATGATGGCGTAAATCAGCTTCACGTCGATGAAGTTGACTTCGGTCTTCGTCGGATGAATGTTGATATCTATTTCTTTCGGATCTATCTGAATATCAAGGAAATAGCCTGGGAAGCAGTCCTGCGGGATGAGTTCTTTGTAGGCGTTTTCCACTGCGTGATGCAGGTAGGCGTGCTTGATGAAACGGCGGTTCACGAAGAAATACTGCTCGCCGCGTGTCTTCTTCGAAAACTCAGGTTTTACTATGAATCCCTCGATTGTCACCGACTCTGTGACCTGGTTCACGGGCAGCAGCTTGCTGTCGTAGTCTTTGCCGAAGAGTCCGACGAGACGTTGTTTCAGGGTGCCCGGATACAGGTGGAACAGCTCTTTGTCGTTGCTCACGAAGGTGAATCCCACCTCGGGGTTCATTATGGTGATGCGGAAGAACTCCTCGTTGATGTGGCGGAGCTCTGCCTCATTGGATTTCAAGAAGTTACGTCGTGCCGGAACGTTGAAAAACAGGTTTTTCACGGTGAAGTTGGTGCCCACTGAAGCCGGTTTCGGCAGCTGTTCGATGACTTTTGAGCCTTCGATGCGGATCTTCGTGCCCACCTCGTCTTCTTTACGACGAGTGGTGAGCTCGACCTGTGCTACGGCGGCTATTGATGCCAGTGCTTCTCCGCGGAATCCCATGGTTTTAATGGCGAAGAGGTCATCCGCACACGATATCTTCGATGTCGCGTGCCGTTCAAAACACAGTCGGGCGTCGGTTTCCGACATGCCGCAGCCGTTGTCGATGATTGTGATGAACGTGCGGCCGGCGTCCTTCACGATGAGGTCGACCTGTGTGGCACCCGCGTCGATGGCGTTTTCGATGAGCTCCTTGACGACGGACGCCGGCCGCTGGATGACCTCGCCCGCCGCTATCTGGTTGGCTACTGAATCTGGAAGTAACTTGATGATATCCAACGACATAGCTACCTACCTCCCATCTTCAGGAACATTGTCACAAAATTCTCCAGGAACGGAGTGAAAAATATCACTGCAATCAAAAATGCTGAAATACCGACAATTATCGCGATACGCAGCCATTTAAAGGAATATGCGTTAGTCACCTTCTTTCCGTCGTTGATGTCTCTCCCCCATCTCTGCCTCATCTGCACTCTAAGTTTCTCACTATCAGAGAGTTTCGAATCCAGGCCTAATGCTGCCTTCCTTCTCTCCAACTCCTCCTTTTCGGGGTCGTAATACCTCGGAATGTAGTTAAATTTCGGCATCTCAGGCCTATGAAACATGAAAATTCCCATAATTCAATATTTTAATCTGCAAAGATAAACATTTTTTTCGAGATTTGAGCCAAATTTTTAATAAATAAATATAAAAAAGAAAACCTTTATTTTTCTCAAATTTTATTATATTTGCAGATTAAACCGATTAGTTTTTGATAGTGATGAAAAAACTGCTATTTGTTTGTGTTTCAATGATTTGCATGCTCGTTTCGTGCGGCGAGAAGTCGAATGAAGCAAAGAATGAGTCGTGTGCTGAAAACGACAATCTGATGCAATATACGAGCTATATCGATGTAACTCATTATAAATCAGGATATTACGTCAATATTTCTAATCCTTGGAATGAGAAGTCGCTTGGCGAGTATTATCTCTATCCCGACTCGCTCGACCTTCCCGAAGAACTCGAAAGTCAGGTCGTAATTCGTACTCCTGTAAAAAATGTGATAGCTTATTCATCGACGCAATGGTCAGTGTTTCTTGAGATTGGCGAGATTTCGAGAGTGAAAGGAATCCTTGAAAGCGACTATACCGACAATGTGGAAATCAAGCGGCTTATTGCTGAGAAAAAGATTGAAGATGTGGGCATTGAGACGAGTTTGAAGACCGAAATCGTGATCAACCTCCACCCTGACGTGATACTTTACACGCCATATTCGACGGTGCCGAAGACCGAGATCGGCGAGCTGACTGGCGCGGTGATGTTTCCATTTGCCGACTACCTCGAGAACCATCCTATCGGACGTGCCGAATGGCTGAAAGTTATAGGTTTTCTTACCTGTCGCGAAGATGACACTGACCAGTGGTTTAACGATATCGTGAGCCGTTATGACTCGTTGAAATCGCTTTGTCAGGAAGTTGAAAATCGTCCAACAGTCTTCTCTGACCTGCCGTTTGAAGGCCAATGGTATCTGCCTGGCGGTGCAAGCTATATCGCACAGATTTTCCATGATGCGGGTGCCGATTATATTTGGAGCGACAACAATTCCACCGCAAGTCTGCCGGTCGACGCCGAAACAGTGCTTTCAAAGGCCCGTGACGCCGATTTCTGGCGTGTGATGAACTCGACCAACCACAAGTTCTCATACGAGGGCTTAGCCTCTGAAAATGAATTATATACGTATTTTAAGGCATATAAAGACAGGAACATTCTGGTGTGCAACATTCGCGAAAGCGGCTATTTTGAGAAGTCGGAATACGAGCCGGACATACTGTTGAAGGACTTTGTTTATGCTTTCCATCCGGAAATGCTTGATAATGAAGACTATACGCCGAAATATTTTTATAGGTTGAAAGATGAAAAATAGCAGGATAACAATCGGAATTTTAGGGATTATCATCCTCGGAATCATCCTTTTCGTGCTGAATCTGTTCGTCGGATCGGTGATGGTTCCCTTTAAGGATATATTTAAAGTATTACTTGAAGTAAATGATGATAATACATTGAATGTCATTATTTTCAACTATCGATTACCTCAGGCTTTGACGGCTCTGCTTGCAGGTGCGGCATTAGCTGTTGCCGGTTTGTTAATGCAAACACTCTTCAGAAACCCACTTGCTGATCCTTCGATGTTAGGTATTAGTAGTGGCGCGAGCTTAGGTGTGGGAATCGTTATACTTTTGACTGGAGCCATCTCGGGCGCTGCGGTCTCATCATTCGGATGGTGGTCGACAATAGGCGTGAGTCTGGCTGCCTTCATCGGCGCTGTGGTGGTGCTTTTCGTGATGCTGGCCTTCAGTTCGCGAATGAAAAACATGACCACACTCATCATCATCGGCTTGATGATCGCTTATCTGGCGGGCTCAATCACCGATATTTTGAAGTTTTTCAGCTTAAAAGAAGACATCCACGCCTTCGTGATCTGGGGCATGGGAAGCTTTTCGGGCGTCGGCACATCGAAAATGACGATATTTGCTATTAGCATCATTATTGGACTGATTGCCACCTTCTTCCTCTCAAAAAACTTGAATATTCTGCTTTTAGGCGAGATGTACGCCGAGAATCTGGGCTTGAACATCCGTAAGAACAGCGTGATAATCATTCTCGTCTCAGGTTATCTTACCGCCATCGTCACGGCTTACTGCGGTCCTATCGCCTTTGTGGGTCTTGCAATGCCGCATATCGCACGGTTCCTGTTCAAGAGCAGCGACCATCGCCTACTCATCCCAGCCACGATGCTGATTGGCATGGACATGACGCTGTTCTGCAACCTTATCGCCCGCATGCCTGGCTTCGACGGCAACCTGCCAATCAACGCGGTGACGGCTTTCATCGGCGCTCCAGTGGTTATCTCAGTAATTATGAAAAGTAAAAAATAAATGGAAATATTAAAAACAACATCATTATCAATAGGTTACGATAGCAAAACCATCGCTTCCGACATCAATGTGACGCTAAGCGAGGGCGACATTATCGCATTGGTTGGTCCTAATGGTGCTGGAAAGTCGACGCTTTTCAAGACCTTTTCCACTCATATCAAGCCTGTTGGCGGAAAGATCGAGCTGTTTGGCAAGGAGTTGCAAACTTATTCTCCAAAAGAGCGTGCCAAGCTGCTTGGCATAGTCCTGACAGAGCGCCCCGACGATATGTTTCTGAAGGTGTTCGATGTGGTGGCTGCAGGCCGTTATCCTTACACCGGAATGTTTGGAAAGCTGAACGATGATGATGAAAAAGAGATTAAAGTATCACTTGAACTTGTAGGGGTTAATCATCTGGCCGACAGAGTGTTCAATACATTATCCGATGGTGAAAAACAAAAGGTGATGATAGCCAAGGCGATAGCTCAAAACACCCCTATCATCATGCTCGACGAGCCGACGGCATTCCTCGATTATCCGAGTAAAATCGAGCTCTTTTCTCTGCTTAAAAAACTGGCGAAGGAACAGAAAAAAGCCATTCTCTTCAGTTCGCACGACCTTGAGCTTCTGCTCCGTTACACCGACAATCTCTGGATTATGGCGAAAGACAAGCCATTTGCCGCAGGACAGAGCTCCGATTTACTCAAAAAAGGAATCATAAAAGAATATTTTGAATTAAAAGAAATTGATAATCAATATCTTATGAATGAAATTAAATAAAATTAAACATTTAAAACCATGAAAAAACTTTTATCAGTATTGACATTAAGCCTAATTATAGGCATTGGTGTTAGCAACGCACAAAATCAGAGAATCGTTGTGCTTGAATGCTTTACAAGTGCCACCTGTCCTCCATGTGCATCGGTAAACCCGACTCTCGACAACCTTATTAATAACAATCAGGACAAACTTGTAGCGATAAAATATCATGTCGACTGGCCTGAAGCCGGCGATCCGATGAATCTGCATAACCCCAGTGATGTAACGACAAGAGTTGGATATTATAGTGTTGGAGGTGTACCAACATCTGTTGGTGATGGTACGTGGAATAACAGTTCGGGCTACGTAACTCAAAACCTGATTAACCAATGGGCCTCTGTCGCTTCTCCCCTTGAGATGCGAATGATGCATTATCTCAATGATACTCAAGACACTATCACTGTTGTAGTGGAGGGACGTGCCATTTCGGATATCAATTCAAACAATTTGAAACTCCAAGTTGGTGTGATTGAAAACACTATGACTTACACTTCGGCACCTTGCGCCTATTCCAATGGTGAACGCACTTTCCATTATGTGATGAAGAAGATGCTTCCAAATGCATCGGGAACAAGTATTCCTGCCATGGCGGCTGGAGATTATTTCGGTTATATGTACAAATGGCCTTTGGCTAATGTAATGAATGTCAACGAATTAACAGCAATTGCATGGGTTCAGGACCATAGTTCCAAAAATGTCATTCAAGGTTGCAAATCGACAAATGACTTTGAGCCTTACTATGCAAAACAGGCAAGAATAAGTTCTGTCGACCACGCCAAAAAGAAAGTTTGCTCTGGAACCATGTCGCCATGCATCACCGTTGACAATTTAGGTTCAGAAACTATTAACTCATTGACTATCAATGTTAAAGTTAACGGAGAAAGTATTGGAGAATTTCCTTGGAGCGGCACTATTGAGTCGTATAAGCGTAAAAATATTGAATTGAATTCACTCAGCTTCGACTTTGTGGAAAACAACGAACTGTCGTTCGAAATCGCAACTATCAATGGTGCTCCCGACGATTATCAAAGCAGCGTGAACACTGTCAGCTTCGATGAGGCGGTGTTGGTTGTAAATAAGGCCATTAAAGTCGTTTTGCGTACCGACGATCATCCGGAGGCAATAACGTGGGAGATAGTAAATACTGGCACTGGCGAGACTGTATTCAGTGGAGGCCCGTACGATCAGGCACATCATACCTACAACGAGACGTACAACATCACCGAAAATGGCTGCTATATGTTTACCATTTATGACGCCACAGGCAATGGCCTCTCGGGCGGAAGCGGTCTTTATGGCCTGAAAGCAGGCACTACCACCCTGTTCTCTGGCGGAAAATTTAATGATTATGAGTCGAATGAGTTCTCATATCTGACGAGTTTAAATGTCGCGGAAACCCCAGTAAATACTCTTAATATCTACCCTAATCCATCGAATGGGACCGTCACTGTGGATACTGAAGAAGATGGCGTTGTGAGCATTTATAACACGACAGGACAGATGGTTTATACCACTGCGATTGAAGGCAAGACGATGCTGAATCTCTCGAATCTTGAAAAGGGCACTTATCTCCTCGTTTTGACGAATAACTTTGGTGAAAATAGCAAACAAGTCATTGTGTTACAATAATTTATGAGAAGATTATTCTTTTTCATCCTGATGATTTCGATGTTTTCGTGCAGCAAGACTAAAGTCGACCTTATTGTTCACAATGCCAACGTCTATACTGTTGACAGTCAATTCAGTAAGGCCACTGCTTTTGCTGTCGACGACGGTAAGTTCGTGGCTGTCGGCTCGGATCGTAAGATTTTCAGTCATTACTATGCTTCGAAGACCCTCGACGCGCAGGGACAGAGCATTTATCCTGGTTTCATCGACGGTCATTGCCACTTTGTAGGCTACGGTGAGACGAAAGTCCGCTACGCTGACCTGAACGGCTGCCAGTCCTTTGAGGAAGTCTTGGACAGGCTTGCAAAACATGACGAAAACAATGATTCGGAGTGGCTGCTGGGTCGCGGCTGGGACCAGAATCTCTGGGAAGTTAAGGAATTCCCAACAAACGCAGAGCTTAACAAACGTTTCCCTGATAAGAAAGTGCTTATCACCCGAGTCGATGGTCACGCTGTACTTGTTAGCGATAACGTATTGAATGTCATAGGATTAGACGAGAAATTTAGTATCGATGGCGGCGAAGTCTTGTTAAATAATGACGGCAAGCCTTCGGGAATCCTTCTCGACAACGCCGCCGACATGGCAAAAGCTATCGTCCCTCCTCTCGATAACACACAGAGAATCAACGCTTTAAAGATTGCACAACGTGATTGTTTCGCCCACGGACTTACTGGTGTCACCGATGCCGGTCTCGACATCCGTTCCATCGCTTTGATCGACTCCTTGCAGACTGAGGGCGTTTTGAAGATGAAGGTCAACGCCATGATCAACCCTGACGACGAGACCATGGATTACTTCATGAAGTTCGGGGTCATTGAGAAAGAACGACTTACGGTCAGTTCCGTGAAAATCTACGCCGACGGAGCTCTGGGCTCGCGTGGAGCCAAGTTGCTTGAGCCATACTCCGATGCACCCGAGACCTCGGGCTTGCTGGTCGAAGACGAGAGCTTCTACGACCACGTGTGCGAAAAGGCATATAACGCTGGCTATCAGGTGTGCTGTCATGCCATCGGCGACGGAGGCGTTAGGATGATTCTCAATGAATATGCCAAGTTCCTGAAAGGAAAGAACGACCTCAGATGGCGTGTTGAGCACTCGCAAGTCGTTGACCCACAAGATTTTGCACTTTATAAAGAATACAGTATTATCCCGTCGATACAGGCCACTCATTGCACTTCAGATATGCCTTGGGCCGAGGAAAGATTAGGATCCGAGCGTGTGCAGAGCGCTTACGCTTACAAGACTTTGCTCGAGCAGAATGGCTGGCTCATCAATGGCACCGACTTCCCTATCGAGCACATCTCGCCTATCAAGACGTTTTATTCGTCTGTTGCGCGTAAAGATTTGATTGAGAATAGGTTAACGCGTGAGGAAGCATTAAAATCCATGACCATCTGGGCTGCAAAAGGTTATTTTGCAGAAGGTCGTAAAGGCAGTATCGAAGTTGGGAAAGAAGCTGATTTTGTCATACTTTCCGACGATATCATGACCATCGATGATGAAAAAATCCCCGAAGTAAAAGTGATGAACACATTTATCAACGGGGAGATGGTGTATTAGAACAACTTCTTCAAATCATCTGTCGTCAACCCATTGAAGTCGCCGGATGACATGAAACCGCCGACGGTATTGGTCTTTTCACAACATGTGCTTAAAAGTTGCACAAGTTCGTCCTTCGAGTGAACTACCTTCAAATCCTGGCGTTGGAAGCCTTTGATGATTCGCTCGTCGGTCATCATCTCAAGCTTCTTGATTGCGACAGCATGCGGGTCGTAGAAAACAACGGCTTTGTCGCAGTTGTCCAAGCAATGGGCGTAATGGTCGATAAACACCTCACTGAGACTGCTGTAAGTATGTAACTCAAAGACTACCAATAAGTTCTTGTTGGCGTATTGCTCTCTCAAAGCTTTAACTGTTGCCAAGACTTTAGAGGGTGCATGGGCGAAGTCGCGGAACACGAGATTGCCTTTTTCTTTGTTTTCGAACAGCAGTTCAAGTCTGCGTGCTGCGCCTTTGAATGTCTTAATGGCATCATAAAACTGCTCGTCGCTGATGCCAATCTGCTTCGCTACATAGCGTGCAGCGTTGATATTCTTCATGTTATGCTCGCCGAAGATCTGCACCTTCTCCTCTTTCCCGTTAGGAAGAATCAAAATGGTGTCGTCGCCGTCGGTTTTATAAGGATGAATCTCGTAGCCGTAGGTCGGAACCTTAGCATTTGCTGCTATTTTCGCCGCTTCAGGGTCGTTGCCGTCGTAAATCAGACAGCCGCCTTTTTCGATAGTATCGACAAAAATTCTGAACTGCTCGAGGTAGCAGTCGAAGGTCGGGAAAACATTGACGTGATCCCAGCCAATGCCCGAAATCACTGCGATATGCGGATGATATTTGTGGAACTTCGGCACTCTGTCGATTGGCGAAGTGAGGTACTCATCGCCCTCAATCACCATATATTTCGCGGTCTCGCTGAGGCGCACCATAACGTCGAAGCCTTCGAGCTGCGCCCCTACCATGAAGTCAGTCTCGATGCCGGCTTGCTTCATCACATGCAGAATCATCGAGGTTATCGTGGTCTTGCCGTGGCTGCCGCCAATCACGATGCGGATCTTGTCTTTGCTTTGCTCGTATAGATATTCGGGATATGAATAGATTTTAAGTCCAAGTTCTTGAGCGCGAACGAGTTCGGGGTTATCGATGCGGGCGTGCATTCCCAGAATCACGGCTTCATATGAGTCGTCTAAAAGCTCCGGATGCCAGCCGAATTCCTTCGGCAAGATGCCTTCTTTTTCCAATCGGGTTCTCGATGGCTCAAAAATCTCGTCATCCGAACCTGTGACTTCGTAACCCTTTCTGTGTAAGGCAATTGCGAGATTGTGCATCGCACTGCCGCCGACTGCAATAAAATGGACTTTCTTCATATTTTCAATATTTATCACTGCAAAGATACAAAAAGATTTTAATATCTATTAAACTTTTAAACTACTAAACTATTAAACTAAATTTGTATTTTTGCAAAGAATTTTTGAAAATGTTACTCGATAAGAATCTGATAAAGCATTTCAGCGATTATCTGCGCCTTGAGCAGTCGTTGTCGGACAATACCATCAACGCGTATTGCCATGATATTGAATTGTTTAGAGAGCATCTCGAGGATAGCGGCAAGTCGCTTTCGGTAACAGATATCACGCATCACGACATCGAAGATTTCTTCGCGAAGTTGTTCGACCTTGGCATCAGTTCATCGTCGCAAGCCCGCATATTATCCGGCATAAAGGGTTTTTACAGATATCTCATTCAGGAAAAAGTTTGCGAGGACGATCCTACCCTGCTTGTCAGCTTTCCTTCCATCGGCCGCCACATCCCGGAGGTGTTGAGTTACGAAGAAATAGTTAAGATGCTCGACAGCATCGACTTAAGTCAGCAATTCGGGCATCGCAACAAAGCCATCATCGAGGTGATGTACGGCTGCGGACTGCGTGTTTCAGAAGTTATATCATTGAATATCAGCGATATATATATAAAAGACGAGTTCGTCCGCATCATAGGTAAAGGCGAAAAAGAACGTCTTGTCCCGATTGGAAAACGAACCTTAAACGAGCTGATGCTTTACGTCAAGGGCGAGCGTCTTCATCAGGAAATAAAGGCAAAGTACACCGATAAGGTGTTCATCAGCGCGCGAGGCACAAGTCTAACACGCCAAAGCGTTTTTCTGCTGGTGAAAAGTCTGGCCGAGAAAGCTGGAATAAAAAAGACGATAAGTCCGCACACCCTACGGCATTCATTCGCGACACATCTCCTCGAGGGCGGTGCCGACCTGCGTGCAGTACAGCAAATGCTGGGACATTCGAGTATCTCAACGACGGAAATCTACACTCACGTATCAGACGAGTATCTGCGTGAGGTCATCACGATGTTTCATCCGCGCTGGCACTCCCAGAACACCTCAACTAATTGATTATCATCGAAATAGAAGTCAAGATTCAACTCATCGAATGAGATGCAGTCGCCGTCTTCCTTGTCTTCGATGAAATCCTCGTAGCCGTTTTGTTTCATAAGCTCGATGACTTCTTCCTTGTTAAGGTCGAAAATCTTAGCTCCAAACAGTTCCGATTTTTCGTTGAAAGTGTAGAAATTGGTGAGTTTCATCGTGGTGTTACCCTCGAAATAAGCCGAGAAATCGTTATCTTCATAGTCGAGGACAACCACATGGTTATCGTCTTCGTAGGCCGACTCGATTTCTTCCTGATTGGTAGGCTGGCCAAGCGTTTCCACCACATCGTCGATAGGCGTGCCAAACATTATGTCGCCGTATCCTTTTAATGGTTCGATTTTGAAATTTTCAATCATAATTTTTATAGTTTTAATTACTCGAATCTTATTGATTTTGAAGGTCTTACGTTGTTGATAAGCATAGTTGGCAAAAGCAGCATCAGTATCCAGAGAATCATCGTGCCGACGTTCAAAGCCAAGATGTACCAGATGTTAAGCTCGATTGGCACTGCCGAGAGGTAATACGACTCGGGCGAGAGCGCGATGATGTTGTAATGTTGCTGTACCAGGCAGAGCCCGATGCCGATGATGTTGCCGATAATCATACCTATTAATAATATGCGGAACGAACGTTTCAGGAAGATGCGGCGGATGAGACCGTTGCTGGCTCCCATCGCCTTGAGCAGTCCTATCGTTGAAGTGCGTTCGAGTATGATTATCAATAACATACTGATGATTGTGATGCCTGCCACTAGCAGCATCAGCGCGATGATGATCACCACGTTCATATCTTGCAGCTCGAGCCAATCGAAGATGTTCGGGTAGCTCTCCATGGCGGTGTATGACACGAGGTTTGTCGGGATGCTGTAGTATATCTGATTGTTGTAATCGTTAATAAGTTCTTGATTATCAACCCAAATCTCGAGATGGCCAATCTCCCCGTTGTCCCAACCGTTGAGACGGCGAATCTGATTCAAATCGCAGTAAAGGTATCGCTCGTCGCACTCCTGCAAGCCAGTCTCGTAGATGCCGACCACAGTGAATTTACGACCCCTCGCCTTCATCTCGGGGTCGACAAACCAAATCCTCACCGCGTCGCCCACATTAAGTTTCATCTTATGAGCGATGATATTGGAGATTACGACGTCGTTAGAGCGTTCATTTTCAACGTATTGCGGCACTCCGCCATTGATGATATAAGAGCTTATGTACGACCAATTGTAATCCTGATCGACGCCTTTGAGTACCACAGCTTGAATCTCCTCGTCGGTCTTGATGATGCCAGCCTTGTCGGCCGTTTTATGCATCTCGGTGATGAAAGGCTTGTCGAGACGGGCGCTTAGGATGCTGTCGAACAGGAACGGCGTCTCCTCAATCGACTCGTTCTGGTTAAGCGCTTGGATGTGAATCGGGGCGACGAAACCGATGACTTTATCCTTAATCTGATTTTTGAAACCGACGACTACCGCTATGGAAATCAACATGATAGCGATTCCGAGAGCCACGCTGGCGACGGCAATGCGCATCACCGTCGAAGACAGGTTTTCCTTCGACAGCGAAAAAATTCTTTTCGATATGAATGTCGCCGCGTTCATTTTTTTCTTATCATTGCAAAAATAAATAAAATATTATAAATGACAAAAAGAATTTTGGCATTATTTGCCATTATTATATGTATCACATTGATTATCAAGGCTCAAGGACTGAAACTTCTTGACGCTAAAGATGCCTTTGTGGGCGCAATGCGTACTGAAAAGTACCTTCCGATGCTCGAAAACAAGCATGTTGGAGTTGTCGCCAATCAGACGAGCATCATGGACGATGGCACGCATCTCATTGATACTCTGTTGAGTCGCGGCGTCGACGTGGTGAAGATTTTCACTCCTGAGCATGGCTTCCGTGGCACTGCCGACGAAGGCGCTTCAATAGCCTCTGGTGTTGACGAGAAGACTGGAATCGCTATCGTTTCACTTTACGGAAAGAATAAAAAACCTACTGCCGAGCAGCTGCAAGGCATTGATATTCTGGTGTTTGACCTTCAGGATGTGGGTTGCCGTTTCTACACTTACATATCCACCATGACATACGTGATGGAGGCTGCCGGTGAGAATGGCATCCCGATGATTGTGCTCGACAGGCCAAACCCGAATGGCTTCTACGTCGACGGTCCGGTTTTAGAGCCTGAAAACACTTCTTTCGTCGGAATGCATTGTGTGCCAATAGTTTACGGTTTGACTATTGGCGAATATGCCATGATGGTCAACGATGAAGGCTGGCTCAAAGATGGCGTGAAATGCGATTTGACGGTCATCCCGATGGGAAAATACAATCGTGATGCCATCTACAAGCTTCCTGTGAAGCCGTCGCCCAACCTGCCCAACTGGGAATCGGTCTACCTCTACCCTTCGCTTTGCCTGTTTGAGGGCACTGATGTAAGCGTCGGACGTGGCACGGATATGCCTTTCCAAGTGTACGGACATCCGGCAATGACTGACGATTTCGTGTTTGTCCCGATGACTGCCGAAGGCCATCGCGCGCCGCTTTATGCCGACAAGGAATGTCATGGGAAGAATCTTCTGGAGTATGCGCATCGTTATCGTAAGAACGAGAAAAAGCTGAATCTCTCGTGGATTTTAGATGCGCGACGCCAGCTCAATGACGATGACAAATTCTTCAACAGCTATTTCATAAAACTCGTTGGTGTTGCCGATCTGCAACAAAAAATCGATTCCGCCTTTACCGAGGATGAGATTCGTTCATCGTGGAAGGACGGAATCGATAACTATCTGAAAATCAGAGAGAAATACCTGATTTATTAGTTCATTTTCTTACCTGGATACACTTCGAGAGCTTTTCCGAGGATAAACATGGCGTCGCGCAGGTCGTCGCAGTTGAGGCAGTAGCTGATACGCACCTCTTGCAGACCGAGGCCTTTTGTTGAATAGAATCCGCTTGCAGGTGCGAGCATCACTGTCTTGCCGTTGTAGTTGAAGTCGGTGAGCAACCACTTGCAAAAGCGTTCTGAGTCGTCGATTGGCAGATGTGCCACGATGTAGAAGGCGCCTTTAGGTGTCGGGCAGAATGCTCCAGGGATCTTGTTGATGCCTTCGACGCAGACGTCACGGCGTGCCGCATATTCCTTGACGACATCGGCGAAATATGATGCCGGGGTGTCGAGGGCGGCCTCTGCTGCTACCTGTCCGTATGATGGTGGCGACAGACGAGCCTGAGCGAACTTCATAGCTGTGCTGATGACTTCCTTGTTCTTCGTGATGAGACGTCCGACACGGATGCCGCAAGCGCTGTATCTCTTTGATTCTGAATCGATTAAGATGACGTTATTGTCGATTCCTTTGAGATGCATTGCTGATGAATGATGGTTGCCGTCGTAGCAGAACTCACGATAGACCTCGTCGGTGATGAGGTAAAGGTCGTATTTCAACACGATTTGGCGCAGTGTCTCCATCTCTTCCTCTGAATAGAGGTAACCTGTCGGGTTGTTAGGGTTGCAGATGAGGATGGCCTTTGTGTGAGGTGTGATGGCCTTCTCGAAGTCCTCGATCGGAGGCAGTGCAAAGCCGTTTTCGATTGTCGAATAGATAGGTTTTACGCGCACTTCGGCTGTCTGAGCGAAGCCGTTGTAGTTGGCGTAGAACGGTTCCGGGATGATGACTTCATCATCAGGATCCATGATTGTCATGAACACTATCTGAAGGGCTTCCGAAGCGCCGTTTGTCACGATGATCTCATCAGGAGTGATATTGATTCCGAGTTTTTCGTAATATTTGCATATCTTCTGGCGATATGACAGGTTTCCTGCTGAGTTTGAATATTTTATGACTTTCTCGTCATATTTTTTCACGGCGTCGAGAGCGTATGTTGTTGTCTCGATGTCAGGCTGACCGATATTGAGGTGATAAACGTGTATACCTCTTGATTTTGCTTCGTCGGCGAAAGGCACGAGCTTTCTGATTGGCGAAGCCGGCATTGACTGGCCTTTTTTAGAAATACTTGGCATAATATTAAATAGGTGTTAGATTAATTATTCTTCACTGGTGTGCCCACGCCATCGTTCTTCAGCGGTGATGCGTCGGTAGGCTCAGGTTCCACAGTACCTTTGATGTGGAGCTTCACTTCTTTGTTAACGGCAGCGTTTGAAAACACTGTGACGTATTTGTTGAAGTTGCCTGGACGGTCGGTGTTTTTATAGGTCACCTTGATGACGTTGGATTCGCCTGGAAGTATTGGCTGACGTGGCCATTCCGGCACTGTGCATCCGCACGATGACTTAGGCTGGGTAAGAATGAGAGGTTCGGTTCCTGTATTGACAAAAACGAATTCGTAGCTGCCGTTGCCTTTGAACGGTATGTTGCCGAAATCGTGATTTGTTTCTTTAAACGTGATTTCCGCACCACTTTCGTTTTGGGCTTCTTCAGCAGCTACGGATTGTTTGGCATCAATCTCTAGTTTTTTTTTTGATGCTTCGTCGTTTGATTTTGTTTCAACCGCTTCTTTCTTTTCGATGGCTTCCATCTTCACGGTTTTCTTTGAAGAATTGTCAGCGTCCTTAACGACTTTCTTGTCGGCTGTTTCAGCTTTTGCGTCTTTCTTGTCGACTGGTTTAACTACTTGTTTTTCAGTCTTTACCTTGTTCTCTTGTTTGACAGTTTTTTCACTCTGTGCAAATGCCAATGTGCCTGTCAAAAACAGTGCGCATACCAAGACTAATAGCTTTTTCATATTGAATATTTTTAGAATTTTGACCTACAAAAATACAAATAATTTTAATATGCGGCTATAAAAATTATTTTTTTAAGAAAAATGAAAAAAAATGTTGTGGGTATTCGAAAAAGATGTATTTTTGCACTCCGAAAACGGCGGGGTAGCTCAGTTGGTTAGAGCGTCGGATTCATACCCCGGAGGTCATGAGTTCAATTCTCATCCCCGCTACATGTATAAATAAATGAAAATCAGCGAGTTAACACCCGCTGATTTTTTTTGTTTGTTGAGTTAGATTTACTTTCTTTTAACCACTTTTTTCACTGCTTCGACGATATCTGGAGTGTCAAGATGATAGTGTTTCAGCAGCTCGTCAGGGGTGCCGCTCTGTCCGAAGACGTCGTCGACGGCCACCATCTCGAGAGGTTTCGGGTTATTCAAAGCGAGAACTTGTGCGATGCTGTCGCCCAGACCACCGTTGCGCATGTGCTCCTCAGCTGTCACCACACAGCCTGTCTTTGCCACCGATTTCAGCACTGCTTCGACATCTAATGGCTTGATAGTGTGAATGTTAATCAATTCGGCATTGATACCCATCTCCTTCAGAATCGGGAGTGCTTCGATGGCTTTCCACACGAGGTGACCGCAGGCGAAGATTGACACATCCTTGCCTTCCTGAATCATCTGGGCCTTTCCGATGACAAACGGCTCGTCGGCTGGAGTGAAGTTGGCCACTTTCGGGCGACCGAAACGCAGATAGACCGGGCCATCGTGCTCAGCTGCGGCGATGGTTGCAGCCTTGGTCTGGTTGTAGTCGCAAGGCACCAAAACTGTCATGTTTGGCAACATCTTCATCATTCCGATGTCTTCGAGAGTCTGGTGTGTGGCGCCGTCTTCGCCGAGAGTGACGCCGGCGTGTGAGGCAGCAATCTTCACGTTTTTGTTGGAATAAGCCACCACCATGCGGATCTGGTCGTAGATGCGCGCCGATGAGAAGTTGGCGAACGTTCCGGTGAACGGGATGTAGCCGCCGATGCTTAATCCTGCTGCTATTCCCACCATGTTGGCTTCAGCGATGCCGACTTGGAAGAACCTGTCGGGAAATGCTTTGGCGAAGTCGCCCATCTTGAGTGAACCTGTGAGGTCGGCGGTGAGACCGACTACCTTGGGGTTACGCTTTCCGGCCTCGAGCAAACCGTCGCCGAAGCCGCTTCTTGTATCTTTGTAGTTTTGAACTTCTATCTTCATAATCAATAATCTCCTAATGTTTCTTTTAACTGACTTAATGCACTGGCTGCTTGCTCATCGTTCGGGGGCGTGCCGTGCCATTTGTGCGTTCCCATCATGAAGTCGACGCCACAGCCCATTTCGGTGCGGGCGAGGATCACCTGAGCCTGTCCTTTGTGGGCGTTCTTGCGTGTAATATTAAGAGTATCAACGATTTGCTGCATGTCGTTGCCATTGCATTCGTAAACTTTCCAGCCGAACGACTCGTATTTTGCACGGAGGTCGCCGAGGTTCATCACCTCATCGGTAGGGCCGTCGATCTGTTTCTTGTTGTAATCGACGATAGCTACGAGGTTGTCGACGTTCTTTGCCGGTGCGTACATCGCGGCTTCCCAGATCTGGCCTTCCTCCTGTTCGCCGTCGCCCATGAGGCAGAACACGAGATGGTCGTCATGGTTGAGTTTCTTGGCTTCGGCGACGCCTATGGCTACCGAGAGACCCTGGCCGAGCGAGCCACTGGCCACACGGATGCCCGGGAGACCTTCGACAGGTGTCGGGTGTCCTTGAAGACGGGTGCCCAAACGACGGAAGGTGGCGAGCTCGGCCACGGGGAAGTAACCGCGGCGAGCGAGGATGCTGTACAGCATCGGGCTGATGTGACCGTTCGAAAGGAAGAACATGTCCTCACCTGCCCCATCCATCTTGAAATGCTTCGGGTCGATCTGCATCTGGTCGAAATACAAGGCCGTCACGATATCGGTGGCACCGAGCGAGCCGCCCGGATGTCCCGACTGACAACCATGAACCATACGGATAATATCACGTCTGACTTGCGACGCAACATCTTTTAATTCATTGATAGTCATAATATTATCAGAGTAATGTGATTAATTCGTTTTCTTCTGCAAATTTATACATTTTTATTAAAGTTTCAAAAAAATTTATTATTTTTGTGTAAATTAATTTTTCAATGCAAAATAAAAAAGACAGCAAACCTAAAGATTTGATATTCAAGGTGTTGGAAGCCGATACCCTTTTGCCTTTCGTGATGAAGAAAATGAATGGCATCAGTCGGACGAAGGCCAAGAATATACTTTCGGGAGGTTCGATTTCGGTTGACGGCAAGAAAGTGACGAAGCACGATTTTGAACTTCAGCCGGGCATGGAAGTGAAAATCGGTCGCAACCAGACGGGCGAAGTGCTTAATAATCATTGGGTTAGGATTGTTTATGAAGATCAGTATCTTTTTGTTGTGGAAAAACGTAGCGGAATCCTCTGCAACTCGCCTCATCCTGGCGAAGAGACGGTGCAAAGCATTCTGAATCAATATCTTGAAGCAAATCATCAAAAATGTCATGCGCATACGATACATCGTCTTGACAGAGACACATCTGGACTTCTGCTTTTTGCAAAAGATAAAAAAGTGGCGTTGAAATTTGAGGAAGACTGGAAGAAGACGGTTTACGACAGGCGTTATGTGGCGCTGGTTCACGGCGAGATGCGCAAGCAGGATGGTGCCATCAGTTCGTGGCTCAAGGATAATGCGCAGTTTGTGACGTATTCGAGCAAGACCGACAACGGCGGAAAATTCGCTACAACGCATTATAAATTAATAAAGGTGTCGAATGGCTATTCTTTGGTGGAGCTAAGATTGGATACCGGCCGTAAGAATCAGATTCGTGTTCACCTGCAGGACATAGGGTTTCCGGTTGTCGGCGACCCGAAATACGGCGATGGAGACGATAAGATCGGAAGACTGGGATTGCATGCTTACAAACTGTGTTTCATTCATCCGATGACGGGTGAAGATTTGAAATTTGAGACGCCATTCCCGAAAAGTTTTGAAATTTGAAGAATTATGACAGAAATAGATCACGAATTAAACGAACGACAGAAAAAGGTCGTTGACAAATTGAACGAACTCGGCATTCCGTTTAAGCTGATATTTCATCCGGCTTTGCCGACCATTGAGGATGCCTTGGCCTATTGGGGGAAGTTCGAGTGGACGCACTGCAAGAACCTTTTCTTCAGGAATCACAAAGGAAATCGCCATTATCTGGTGATTTTCGACTGTATGCAGCAGCTCGCGATTCACGATTTGGAACATCGCCTGAAACAAGGAAAATTAAGCTTCGCGTCGGAGGCAAGAATGGATAAATATCTCGGTCTGAAGCCGGGCAGCGTCTCGCCTTTCGGAATTATCAACGATGAAGAACATCACGTTTATCTTTATTTAGACAAGAATCTGCTCGACCGCGAGTATATCAGTTTTCATCCGAACGACAATACAGGAACGTGCGTGATTAAAACCAAGGATTTGATTAAGTTTTTGGATGCGATGGGAAATGGTTACGAGTTCATAGAACTCTATTAGTTAAAAGTTAAAAGAGAAAAGTTAAAAGAGTTTTTCTTTTTTCAAAAAAAAGTTGTATTTTTGCAGTTTGATTAAAATAAGATTTTATGGATTATTTTCGATGCGTAAAGCCGTGTGTAGAATCAGAAATTGGTAAATTAGAATATGTCATATTGCACGCTCCAGGTAAGGAAATCGAGCATATGACCCCGGAAAACGCGCATAAATTCCTTTTTAGTGACATCTTGAACTATCGCGAGGCGATGGAAAACTACAGGGACTTTGAAGGAAGTCTGCAAAAAGTCACTAACGTATTGCATTTCAAGGACTTACTTGTCGATATTCTTAAAAATAACGATGTAAAGGAGAACCTCGTCGCCAGCGTTTGCGAGCGTGAGGAACTTCCATATCTGAAAGATGTTTTGAACGGTCTTGACGCCGAAAACCTTGCCACTGCTCTCATTGAGGGTTACGACAATAAAGGTCTGAAAGAGCGTTACATCTTCCCTCCTATTCCGAATCTCTTTTTCATGAGAGATGCAGCGTTTACTATGTATCACAACGTGATGGTGAGCAAGATGGCAACCGATGTCCGCGATCGTGAGACTATCATTTGGAACGCTATTTTCAAGCATTCGAGCATCATCGACGTTGACGCGGTGAATCCTGTCGACCGTTACAGCATGAACGGCGTTGGCTCTGTTGAGGGCGGCGACGTTGAGATTGCGCGTCACGACATCATTTTGAGTGGATGTGGTGCCCGTACGAGTAAGGAAGGCATCCAGGCTATGCTCGAGCATCTGAGAAGTCTGGGCGGCGTGCGTCATCTCATCACTCAGGAGCTGCCGTTGGAGCCTGACTCGTTTATACATCTCGATATGGTTTTCACATTGCTCGACAAAGACCGTTGCATGGCCTATAAGCCGGTGATTATGAGCGGAGAGTTCAAGACCACGCATTACGAGGTTGACGGCTATCAATACACTAAGGTACACGAGGAGAAGAACCTCATCGATGCTTTGGATAAGCTCGGAATGCATCTTGAGCCTATCTTCTGCGGTGGCGGCGACGAGTATTTCGGTCCGCGCGAGCAGTGGCACAGTGGCGCCAATTTCTTCTGTTTCGCGCCGGGCAAGGTCCTCGGATATGCCAGAAATTACAATACCATCGAGGCGTTAAACAAGAACGGTTTCGAGGTTTTGAAAGCCGCCGACGTGGCCTCGGGCAAGGTCCATCCCGATGACTATCAGCGTTGTGTCGTCGCTTTCGAGGGCAACGAGCTCTCACGCGGAGGCGGCGGTGCACGGTGCATGACGATGCCGCTGGTCCGACAATCTGTTAATTGGTAGAATTATTGATAAAAAATGTAGGGGCGAATCATCATTCGCCCCTACATCGTTTATTTGCGTTTTTTCCTGATTAAGGAATATCCCGCTCCTAGCGCGGTGAGGATCAGCAGTCCGCTGCCGAGAGGCACGGCGCTGCTGTTTAAGTGCGAGCCGATGGCGGTGTTTGGCATCGCGAGGCCGTTGTTGATGTCGGACATCGTGCGGTCTTCATACTGCCAGTCGTTGAAGAAACCGTCACGTTGTGCGTTGGCGCAGAAGGCCATTGTCATTACTAATGCGATTGTGAATAATATCTTTTTCATTGTATTTTCCTCCTATCTTTGATTAACGAACAACAATTTTCTGCGTCTTTTCATTCAATTTAATGATATAAACGCCTGTCTGATCGGGTTTTCGCACTGTCTCCACGCCGTTGACGCGTTGTGAGGCTATCATGCGTCCCATCACGTCGTAGACTTGCAGTTCGCCTTCGCCGCTGACCACGAGATCGTCGCCGCTCTGATAGACGAAGTTTTCATCTGAGTCGTCGCCGTTGTAGCTGAGTTTCACGATGAAACGGTTGGCGTTGTCGGATGCTGTTCCGATGAATGAATATTCATTTTCGACGAGCATGTCGACGTCGTTGCCAGTAAGACGGTCGATAAGGTGCAGATAGCTGAACTGGCCGTTGGCGTTGTAGTTGAGGGTGTATTTACCCATGGCTTTAGCCTTGAAGCAGAGGTTGAGCATCTTTACGTCGGCGTTGACATCCACCGAGGCGAAGTCTTCACCATTGTAGTTAATGTAGAGCATCGGGGCGTCGGCGTTGTAGTGCGCCATCTTGTTGAAGCCTCTGCCCTCTCTGAACTCGACGCAGGCCACATCTTCGTAGTCGTCGTTGCTCACCGTGAACCAGATGTTGTCGTTTTCGCCGCGTTTTGCTGCGGCACCTGTGGTGACATCGCGCATTGTTAGCTCGCCTTGGGCTTTAGCCTGGACAAGGATGGCGGTTCCAGGTGTTATTGCAGTGCCATCGTCGGTGAGCACCCAATTGCCATTGACGCCGAGCACGCAGTATTTATCTTCGAGCAAGTCGCCATTCGGAATGGCCGCATTTTCTCCACCTTTATAAATATTATGCGGATATGGGTTGCCGATGAGGTTGAAGCCTTGGTAACGGGTATTAGAGCATTCTTTTGATAACCAAACTTTTACATCACCCACATTGATGTCGCCATCTAATGCGATGTTTGCCTCAGTAGAACGATAGAGATAGCCTTGTCCATTCGTAAGTTTACTGAATTGATTTACCGGAACTCTATATTCCTGCCACATTATCGTAGGCTCGTTATATCTGTACACGTTATGCGTTCCTTTGACGAAATCTTCGATCGACTCTTCATTAACCGGCGAGGCTATCGCATACCAGTTGTTGTATGTCTTAGCTTCTGAAGCCGATGTTTTGCGCTCGACTGTTGCAGCTGTCACTTTTGGTGTGATAAGCTGACCACCGTCGTTGACGATAAGCTTTGATGGATCGGTATTATATATCCCATCTGTAACTGTCAACATGGCACCGTCATAAATTTTAAGAGTTTTAGCATCTCCATTAGCGATATAAAGAGATTTAACGGTTGGGCTGGTATTGGAGCTGATATGGCTGTTGCCATTGATAAGCACCACGTCATCGGCTCCTGGGACGTTGTTCTGCGACCAGTTGCTTGCTACCGACCATGCACCGCCGTTGAGCTGGTATTCGGTGAGGTAATTGGTGAAATGATTCCATCCTGTTGCCGTCGGGTAGTTGGTGCCATAAGGACGATAAACAGGAATATAGTTCCTGACACCATCGAATGTGTTCGCCTCAGCCGTTGTAATGTTGTTCGGCTCCGAGCTGTTGCCTTTCCCTATCACAATCGATGTGAAGTTGCAGTTTTTGAATGCAGCAGATCCAAGAGAGTTTACATTCTGTCCCAAAGCCAACGCACCATTCAATCCAGCATCACAGAAAGCGCTAGCGCCGATAAATGTTGTTGCGTGCGGGATGATAAGGTCACCGGTGATATTGCTACAATTCTCAAAAGCCTTCATTCCAATGGTAACGACGCTGTTACCCAAATTCAAATCCGTAGCCAACATGCAATTGTAGAATGCCCCATCGCCAACGGCAGTGACATTAGGAATATTCAATTTAACAGGAGCTGTTTGACAATCGTAGAAGGCATATTCAGGAATGTATGTCACATTTTCACCTAAAGTTAAAACAGTGATTACTGGACTGGTAGTCAAATCCTCACCGCTGTTGAAGACCGAGCGATGGTAAGTGTTATCGCCGTCGGTGTAAGTAGTGCTCATGTGAGTGCAGTTGATGGCATTGAAATGCACCTTCGTCAGATTGGGACAATTCCAAAAGGCTTGTTCTCCTATTGATGTTACACATTCACCTATGGTAAGTTCTTTTATGTCGCTGGAATTAAAAGCGTAATTTCCTATAGTTGTGCCAGAAGTTGGATTACCAGCTATTTCAACAACCATATCAGAGCCGCAACTATGAAAAGCAGCTGCAGCAATTGATGTAACCGAAGAAGGGATGACGACTTTCCAGAAACCACAATGATAAAAAGCCCTATATCCTATTTCAGTTAAAGAGTTAGGCAACCATAGGTTTCCAGACATGTCATCACAATAATAAAATGCTTGTTCACCAATACTTTCCAGTTGCGAACCTTCTGCAAAGCTAATATTAGGAATACTCGAGCAGAATTTAAATGCGTATTCTTCAATATATTGCACTGAACTTGGAATGGTAAGATTGCTTGAAATCTGGTTTGCACCATAGAATGCGTATGCTGGAATTCTTGTCACGTTGGAACCAATGGTTAAAGTGGTTATTGCCGGATTGGTTGTATTATCTTCTCCACTGTTGAACGGCGAGTAATGGTAAGTGATGCTGCCGTCGGTGTAAGCAGTGCTCATGTGAGTGCAGTTGACGGCGTTGAAATGCACTGTGGTCAGATATTGACAATTCCAGAAAGCTTCGTTACCAATTGATGTTACGCCCTCTCCTATAGTAAGCTCTACTATATCGCTGTTACGAAAAGCGTCATTCCCAATAGTTGTGCCAGAAGTCGGATTACCAGCTATTTCGACAATCAGCCGATAACCACCCTGATAACAATCGCGATTGCAAGAATTGAAAGCACTAGTGCCGATAGAGGTTACCGATGATGGGATAATGATTTTTGAAAACAGCCCGCTAAGACAGAAAGTCCAGCCTCCAATTTCAGTTAAAGAGTTAGGAAAACGGAGAGTACCTTTAATTCTCTCACAATAATAAAACGCTGATGTACCAATACTTACCAGTTGTGCATCTTCGGCAAAACTTAGACCAGAAATCTTTTTGCAGTATGCGAATGCGCTCTCTTCAATATACTGCACTGAACTTGGAATAATAAGATTGTTTGAAATACTATTTGCATGATAGAAAGCATATTTCGGAATTCTAGTTACATTATCACCAATGGTCAAAGTGGTTATGGCCGGATAGGAATTTTCATCATCACCGCTGTTGAATGGTGAGAGTGAGAGATCAGACGTACCATTATTGTATGTTGTCATCATGTTTGTGCAGTTGATGGCATTGAAATGCACCGTCGTCAGGTTGGGACACTTCCAGAAGGCTTGTTCTCCGATTGATATTACACCTTCACCTATGGTAAGTTCTACTATGTCGCTATTATAAAAGGCGTAGTTTCCTATAGTTGTGCCAGAAGTCGGATTACCAGCTATTTCAACAACCATACTAGAGCCGCAACTATTGAAAGCAGAAGCTGCAATTGACGTAACCGAAGAAGGGATGACGACTTTCCAGAAACCACAATGAGAAAAAGACCAATATCCAATTTCAGTTAAAGAGTTAGGCAATCTTAGGATTCCTGACATGTCATCACAATAATTAAATGCTTCTTCATCTATACTTTCCAGTTGCGAACCATTCTCAAAGACAAGAGAAGGAATACGCGAGCATGATTTAAATGCGCATTCTTCAATATATTGCACTGAACTTGGAATGATAAGACCGGTTGTAATCTGGTCCGCATCATAGAAAGCGTATTCTGGAATTCTTGTCACGTTGGAACCGATGGTCAAAGTTATTATTGCCGGATTGGTTGTATTGTCAGTGCCACTGTTGAATGGCGAGCGTAAGACATAATAGTAAGTTGTTTTCATATTGGTGCAGTTGGTGGCATTGAAATGCACCGTCGTCAGGTTGGGACACTTCCAGAAGGCTCGTTCTCCGATTGATGTCACGCCCTCGCTAATTGTCACTTCAGGAAGCGAAGTGAAACCGTAGAAAGCGTAATCGGGAATGTTCGTAACGTTGTTACCAATGTTCAACGTTGTAACTGCCGGATTGGTTGTATTGTCAGAGCCACTGTTGAATGACGAGTATGAGACAGAATTTAAAGTTGTTTTCATATTGGTGCAATTGGTGGCATTGAAATTTACAGTAGCCAGATTAGGGCAGTTCCAGAAGGCCTGGTTGCCAATCGAAGTCACGCCTTCGCTAATCGCAACCGATGTGAGCGATGCAAAGTCGTAGAAAGCGTAATCAGGGATGTTGGTTGCATTGCTGCCTATGGTCAAAGTGGTAATGGCCGGATGGGTTGTAATGTCATTGCCACTGTTAAACACCGAATAATATGCGCTGTTGTAAGTTGACCGCATCTGAGTGCAGTTGGTGGCGTTGAAATGCAGAGTGGTCAAAAGCGAGCAACCCCAGAAGGCTTTGTCGCCCACAAAAGTCACGCCTTCGCCCAGCGTCAACTCGTTCACTTTACTCTTTAAGAACGCCATGGTTTGAATGGTTGTTCCTGTTGTGGCGTTTCCGACGATGTTGACAGACATTCCGTTGTTGTCACCGCATTGATAGAAAGCATATACATCGATATTAGTCACCGATGATGGAATCGTAAGTGATGTGAGTTTGCAGTTAGCAAAAGCGTAATCGCCGATAGTTGTCACCGTCGAAGGAATACTGATACCTGTCACATCGGTACAGTCTTTGAGAGCATTGTTGCCGATTGCCGTCACAGTGTAAGTGACGCCGCCATAGGTTACAGTTTGAGGAATGGCGACGTTTCCTTCCGGCTTGGCAATAGTTCCCCAAGGATCGCTGAAGCTATTGTAAGGCGACACCACTTTCACATGGTTGTAGCTGTCGGTGACTTTGTAATAAAGATACTGGTTTGAATTCGGTATAACAACAGAGAAATCATAATAGGCATCTGGGGTCGTGAAGGTGAGCAAGTCGCTCCAGCCAGTGTAATATGTGCCTTGGTATCCTCTTACCTGCGCTTCGTATGTGTGGTTGGGCAGCAATTCGCTAATGGCGTAATGGTTTGAGGGTGTGGTGTAAGTAATCCAATCCGTTTCGCCTTGCATGCGGTATTGCATTTCATAACCGCTGGTACCAGAGTAATCCCAAGAGATAGTCGCATAATTGGGTTCCAAAACCGATGTTGTCACATTGGTTGGCTTGTAACCGTCTGTCACGCTTACGTCATCAATGGCCCAGCCTGAATTGGCAGCAGTAGTGGTAACCATAAAAGTAATTGTTCTGTTGCTAGGTAGCGTCACTGGAACCGTTATATAGTTCCAACTGCCTACGGTCAAATCAGAGGCATTATAAGTGGCGATTTCAATTGGGTTCGAGAAGTTTGTGGTTGCGCAAATAACCTTAAAAGTACCCGATGTAGCTGATGTGGGCATGAGTTTGAAAGTCATTTTCACATAGTACTTACCGATTGCGTTGGTCGGAATTTGCACGGCCAAAGCTCCGTTACCGTTGTACAACTGGGTAACACCCATCAAAAGGATTCTGTTTGTTGAAGTGGGTGTTTCCTTCTGAACAACAGCGGTAACCGTACCCACTTGGGTTGAAGAAAGAGTCCAGTTATTTGGCAGCTGATTAACAGGAACCGAGTTAAAGTTCTCACTGAACGGCAAGCTCGACTGCGCGTTCAATGCCAACGGCATTAAGAGTGCCATCAGCATAAGAATTAGTAAATGTTTTCTTTTCATTTTGTTGTTGTTAGTTAATATTATTATTTTAATTTATTGATTATCAATGATATAAATAAAAAATTACACCGATAAAAAAGGCATTTGGACATACCTTTTCCATCAGTGCAAAAGTACCTATTAATAAAATAGTAAAAAACAGGAGAAATTTCCTGTTTTTAAGCTTAGCTGATTAAGCCTACTTTGAAGGCAAACAAAATCAACTCGGAAGTCGACTGGATGTGAAGCTTTTTGAAGATGTTATCTTTATGATTTTCAACGGAATGCTGTGTAATGCACAGCTCATCGGCGATCTGCTTGGCGCTCATTCCAGAGGCGCATAAGGTGATGATTTCCATCTCACGTCGGGTGAGCGTCGAAAGTATGTCCATGTCAGCTTTGATGTCACCCTGCAGGTGCATGGTGGCCTTCTCGGTGTAGTCGTCGCCGTTCATCACGGTGGTGAGCACCTTCTCCAGCTCCTCCGGCCGTATGTTTTTGTCCATATACCCGTTGACGCCGGCATCCATCAGCTGCTGTACGACAGCGCCGCCAGCCTCGCCCGAGAGTATCACAATCTTAGGGTTGAGATGAAGACGCCTCACCGCCTCGATAACATCCATTCCAGTGCCGTCGGGAAGCATATAATCGAGCAGGATCAGGTCGATATCATTCCCGCTATTCTCAAGAAAATCAATTGTTTGCGACACTGTCTCCGTCTCCGCCACAATGGTATGGCTGATGCCTGAATTTGTCAATGTCATGCGGATTCCGAGCCTGCAAATAGGTTGGTCTTCAACAATGAGAATGCGTATCATCTTTCCAACATTTTATAGTGAATACTGAAACTTACGGTAGTGCCTATGCCTTTCTTGCTTTCGATGGACATCTTGCCGCCTATTTTGTCGATAAACTGCTTGCTGACAAACAATCCAATGCCTGTGCCAGTCTCGCCACCCGTGCCCTTGTCGGAAGATGTCATATAACTGAAAATCTTCTCCAATTTTGCCTCACTGATACCCATGCCGTTGTCGGCCACCGATATCCATGCAATATCAATATCATGATTGGCTTTAATTGTGATTTCGCCATTCGGATACGAAAATTTCACTGCATTGCCAAGCAGATTCTGAATCACCAGTCGCACCACGTTGATGTCGTCGTAGCCCATGATGTATTTCGGCACTTCGTTGTTGACTTTCAACGACTTCATCGTAATTGAAGTCTCCTGCGTCTTGATACATTCGTCAACTAATTCGTTGATACTGAATATTATACGCGTTGTTGTGCTGTTGGCAAGCTCTTGCTTTACCCATTGGATGATGTTATCCATACGGTCGTGCAAAGCCTCCGACGACGAACGGAGAATCATCAATTGCGCTCTCTTGTCGGTGTCGGAAATACCGTCGTAGCCATCGGTGATGCCGCGTAAAACCTGGCACATGGCACCCACTGGCGTCTTCACGTCGTGTGAAACGATTGATAAAAGCCTGTCTTTGGTCTTGTTGAGATGCGTCAGCTCTTCGTTGCGTGTCTTTCTTACTTTTGCCAATCGAATCCAAATCAAAGTGATGACGATAAGCAATAATACAACAATCGATAATACGATGATATACAGGCGGTTACGTTTCGATTTTTCTTGTTCAAGAGCCAATGCGTGTTCCTTTTCGGCGGTAGCATACCTCACCTGATAGTCGCGGATGAGCTGTTGCTGAGTCTCGTTGAAAACCGAGTCGCGCATCGCCATGCTTTGCTCGTAATATTCAAGCGCCAACTTGGGATTCCGTTCACGTTCGTAACGATATGCGTCTTTAAGGGCTTCCTGAAGCAACTCGTCGTAATGATTTTCCTTGGCCATCGCAATCGCTTGCGAATACTCGCCTTTCTGGAGATGAATCACTGCTTGCAGATATGTCTCGTTGTACTCTTCGGCCAGCTGCAGAGCCTCGTCAAGAAGTCGTTGGCTCTCCTTGTCTCTGCCCAGTCTTTCGTATGCTTTCGACAAAGTCATGAGTCGGTTGATGACCTTATGCGGCGTGTCGAGATATTTTCTTGAAAGCTCCAGCGACTGCTCGGCATAACCCAAAGCATCGTCCTTGTTTTGGGCGATATGAACTTCTGCAAGATTCTGATAATATGTCGCCAGGTCGAGCATCGAAGCGGTATCCGAAGCATCGATTTCGCCAAGCATCTCGATGCATTTGCCGTAAATCTCTTCAGCCACGTCGTATTCGTTCATCGCAAGATGAATCTCGGCGATGTTGTTCATCACATAGCGTTTGTTGACCGCCGCCATCTCGCCTCCGATCTCGTCCATCAGCTCGCTACAGCGGTTGTAGCACTCAATGGCTTTGTCGAGCTGACCGAGTCGCTGGTAGGCGTTGGCCAGTGTCATGATGCAGCCCGCCTCGTTGAAGAGGTCGCCAATCTTGTCGTAATGCTCGATTCCAACTTCCGAATACTGCACAACATGTTGAAAATCATTGTGGTTGAAGTAATAAAGGATCATCGTGCGCAGGATCTTCAGCTTTATCACGTCCTTGTCGGTGTCGGCATCGAAATTCGGCTCACGACCTATCGCCTCGTCGATGGCAACGGCAGCATTATATGCCTCTTCGCCGCGGTTATTCTCAAAAACTTGGAACAGACTGTCGATATCCTGAGCGGAGACAAAGGAATAGCATAAAATGAGAATCAAAAACAACAAATGCTTTTTCATCTTATAATTGTTTAAAGTGCAAAAATACAAATTTTATTGAGAAAATGCAAAAATAATAAAATTGTAAAGACGCCACACTGTGACATCTCTACATTGTGTTACCAATAATTATTAATATTTGGTAATTATTAAATTTTTTCGCAAACAATCTCTGCGATATCCTTAACCTGAACCGGCGATTTCTTTGAGAATGTCTTGAGGCACAGCGGACATGCTGTCACGATCTCGTCAGGATGATTGTACATCAGGTCGTCGACCGAATTGGCAGTGATTTCATCGCGTTCCTGCTGGGTGAGGTTGAAACTGCCCAAACTTCCGCCGCAGCAGATGCTGAGTTCCTTCTCCGACTTCGCTTTGCGCAGATTACCAACATTTTCAAGCACTTCGCGAGGCTCGTCGTACACTCCGAAAGCTCTTCCAAGCTCGCAAGGGTCGTGGTAAACGTAGTTCATCTCGCCTTTGTTGACCTTCAGCTTGCCACTCTTGATCAACTCGTCGATATATTGCGTATGATGTTGAATCTCAATTCCTTCGAGATGATATTCCTCTTTGAAAACCTTATAGCATATCGGACACGAAAGCACCAGCTTTTTAGCACCGGATTTCTTTATCAACTCAGTGTTTTTCTCAATCATAGCTTGTGCTTCAGCTTTCTTGCCGCTCAGCATCATCGGCCTTCCGCAACAGATGCCGCCGTCCTTGTCGAGAAATTCATACTCCTCGCCTGCCGCCTCCATGATTTTCTTCATTGAGCGCATGATCTTTGGCGTAAGCTGGGTCATGCAGCCGGCGAAATAAAGGACGGTCGAATTGACAGAGGAAGACATTTCCACGTTTTCAAGATACGAATGATTGCTATTAATAATATAAGGTGTGGCTTCACGTTGGCTCATCTTGATGTCGCACGACTCGATGCTCACTGGGCACACTGCCACGCATTTGCCGCACTGCATGCAGGTCTCGGCGATGCGCTTGGCTTCGGCATCATCAGCATTTCTTAGCTTTTTCATGAAATAAGCCGAGGTGTTGCCGCTGTTTTTGTCGTTGACGCTCATCGGACAGGCATCGATGCATAGGCCGCAGCTCGGGCATGAGTAAATCTGCGCCAAGGCATAGCCTTTACGTGGCTCGCGAGGCTTCAGTCCGGCATGACGCAGCAAGATAAACAACGCCTCCGTCGGGATGTGCATGTATCGCGTAAACGGCAGCATGCACATAAATATCATCAGGTCGATGGAATAAAGCCACCAGAACGCCATGATGTTGGTTTTCTCGGCGATGAGTCGGAACGGGAAGATGGTCCACAAGGCGAAACGAATCATGTTGTCGGCGAAACCGAATTTCGTGACGCGCTTCACTCCCACCACGCCTGAATAAATTTTCTTCACTACAGCGATGAAAATACCAGAGATTATCACTATCAGGAAGAAATCCATCAGGAAGGCGAAAACCGGCGTCTCTTCGGCGAAATGTTTGTAGAAAATCGGGTAATAGAAGTTGGTGAATGTCCTTGCAAAGCCTTGAACGTCAACGTTTTGCAATGGTTTCAACGTAAACAGCATCACATGGCCGATTACGATAATCATAAACCAGCCGAACGCGATGGCCGAGTGCATATAACCGAGTATCGGGTTACGTTTCCAGATTTTCACGTGGAACAGGCAATCGCCAAACAGGTCGCGGATGTTAGCCCAGGCGGTCTTCGGTGTCACCAGCGAGCGCCAGAACTTCTTCCGGTCGTCTTTCGGCAGCTGCCCGATGATTCTAAAAAGCCCCACGAGACAGTACGTCAGCACGAAAGCCATGCCGAGCACAAACGGGAGCACAAATGGATGGAAAATATACTGGTTCATCGTGTAATGTCTAACAAAATCTTACGAATGTTGATGCCGCGCGGACACACCAGGGTGCATTTGCCGCAGAGCATGCAACGTTGAATCATTTTCTTGGCTTCGTCTTCCCTGCCTCTCTGAAGCATCAGCAGGAGTCGGCGGAAGCTCATCTCGGTGAAGTTGCCCGCGGTGCAAGTCGCTGTGCATGAACCACATGCGATGCAGGTGTTGACGTCGGGGTTGGTCTCCTTCAGACGGTTGAACGTCGTGAGGTCGACGGTATCCATCTTGACGTGCGAGCTGGGTGATAAACAGAATCCGAAATCCATAACTACTTGTTGTTTATGTAGTTAAACACTTCCACGGCTACCGAGCGGGCCTCGCCTATGGTGTCGGGCAATGACTTCGGAGCGGTGCAGGTGCCGGCAACGAAGACGCCGTCCTGCTTGCTGTCGTTCATTCCGAGATACATATCTTTATTCTGCATGAAACCGTCGCTGTTGTTGGCAACGCCGAGCTTCTGCTGGATGGCGTCGATGCTCTTGGCTTTCTCCATGCTGCACATCAACACGAGAAGGTCGAGAGTCATCTTCAGAGGCTTGCCGAACAAGGTGTCTTCAGCTTTGATGACCAAGCGTCCGTCCATGTCTTCCGATACCTCGCAGACACGACCGCGGATGCATTTCACGTCGAAGTCTTTCTGGGTCTTAAGATACAAATCTTCATACCCTGGACCGAACATTCTCAGATCCATGTAAAACGTGTAAACCTCAGCATCAGGGAACACTTCCTTCATCTCGCAGGCCTGCTTCAGAGCAGTGGTGCAGCACACCTTCGAGCAATAAGTGTTGCCTACCTTCACGTCGCGGGCACCCACGCAATGCACGAAACCGATCTTCTTCGGGCTGTTGATGCGCTCGTCCTTGCCTGTGCGGAAAAACTTCTCGAGTTCGAGGCTTGTTATCACATTATTATAAATGCCATAGCCGTATTCCTGCTTTCTCTCGGCCTTGAAAAGGTCAAAACCAGTCGCCAGAATCACTGCCTTGGCGTCGATGGTCTCTTTGTTGCTTAAAACGGCATGAAAACCATTGTTATCACGCTGAATGTCAGTCACTTCAGTGTTTAAACGCACATCCACGCCTTTCACGTTGTTGAGCATCTGCTCCACTACGTCTTTGGCAGGATGAAACGCAGGGAACAAGCGGTCCCACTGTGCGATATGACCGCCGAGTTTCTCACTCTTTTCAACAATTATAGGATTCAGCCCGAGCTTCTGCAGCTGTGTGGCGGCTTCCATTCCGGCGGCTCCGCCGCCGATAATCAATATATTCTCTTTCATAACTTCTTGATAATCAAACTGATTTAATACACGACGGGCACATCGGCTGACCGAGGTCTTTGCCGTTCAAGCCCTGATATTTTTTCTTCGGGTCGTAAGGAATTCCCATCTTTTCGAGCAACGGCTCGATAGCTACTTGGTGCATCTGAAGTCCGAGGTCCCACGGGTCGTACCCCATCACCAAACCTGCCACTTCCTCATAGGTCAAAGCAGGAATGCCATAGCCGTCCTTGCCGTAGGTCTTGCCTGTCTGCTCAGCGATGACATATTGCCATCTGTCGAGGAAATAAGGGCATCCCGGACAGTTGGTGATGATCAGATCGGGCTCGTAAGGCTCCATCGACTCGAATTTCTTATGAGTGTTCGACATCGAATATCCTCTATCGGCCTGCACGAAATACTGGCGGAATCCGAATCCGCAGCAGTGACGGCGTTCAGGATAATCGACGACCTCGCCGCCCCATGCCTCAATCATTCCAACGAGCACGTGCGGATATTCAGCGCCACCGAAGCCCTTCGACGGGAACATCTTCGAATAGTGGCAGCCGATGTGCTCGACGCACTTCAAAGGCTTGCCGGTCTTGACGTTCACGAGCGGGAACTTCATCTGCTTTGCGATGTCAAATCTGAATTTATAGATGATGTCGCTGGCGTGAGCGAGATATTTCGGCTTGGCGAACTCTTTCTTGCACGAATCCCAGAGATACTGGCGGATCTTGGCCTCCAGCTCCGGAAACTCATGCCAGGTCTCGAGCGTCTCGGTGTAGCATCCAAATGAGGTGATGCAAGAGCAGACGTAGTTTTCGTAGCCGCTTTCATGCATCAGCGCAAACTGTCGCGCGATGATGGTCATGGCCGTCTCCTGCGGGATGGTGTCGCTGTGATAGGCAATGCCGCCGCATGTTGTATGATATGGGTTCTCGTAAAAATCTTTTCCAAGTTTATTCCTTGTGATGTCCAGAAAAGTCACCTCCGAGCCAGGGAAAAACGCCTGACGGATGCAGCTTCTCACATAAAAATAATGGTCATCGGGAATATCTTTCTGATAATCAGCCCAAATCTTCTGTTTTCCTTCAACTATCATTATTTAAAAATTCAAAGATTTATAATTCAAAGATTTAATAATTAACAATTTAATGATTCAAATGTTTTTCCCAGTCGTTTTCGGTGTAAACCTTCATGAAATACTCTTCATCGCTGAGGTTTTCCTTAACCGCTTCTTCGTGAGCGTCAGCAAAAACCTGTTCCATAAGCTCGGTGGCACCTGTCACGTCGAAGATATTTTTCAGCTGGTCGAGACTCTCCTTCGGAATCTTACGCAGTCCGCCCGGACCGTCGCCGTCGAGGTTCGAGCCCATACGGGCATGCAGGTCGTCGAGATTATCGTTGATCCACTTGCCTACCGGACCGAATTCCTTATGAGTCTCGTATTCGAAAGTGCGCGGATAGACGCAATAGCCGTAGTTTAAGATATTGGAACACAAGTCTTTAACCACCACATACTGCTGTTTTCCTTTTTCTGAAAGCATATACAGTCCGCTTCGCATCGAGAGCTTACGCAACGACATGATCACAAGGCCTGGAGCGTTGGCTCGCGGACAGCGTGTCACACACGACATGCACTCGCCGCAGTACCAAATGGTGTCGCTTTTCAGCAGATCTTCAAGCTCCTGCTCGTCTTTACGCGCCACGATGTTTACTATGTTCTTCGGATTGTATTTGTAAAATTCCGCTGCGGGACAAACAGCCGTGCAGACGCCGCAGTTCATACATGCCTTCATTCCCTCTTTTATCCTGTAATCCTTATATAATTCCTCTACAAGATGTCCTTTAAACCTATAATCCATAAAAGTAAATCAGTTTATAGTAAATCGTTTTACAAATATTGTGCAAAAATAGCAAAATTTTGATTTCAAAACCAAATTAGTAAAAAATTTTACTATTTTTTGTCATTTTTTAGAATTGTATTTCAGAAAAAATTATATTTGCAACTTGGAAAAATATTTAGTATTGGAATTTTTAAATCTTAAATTTTAAATAAAAATGTGCGGAATTGTAGCGTATATCGGCAATAAGGACGCCTACCCTATTTTAATTAATGGTTTGAAACGCCTTGAATATCGTGGTTACGACAGCGCCGGAGTGGCTCTGCTTAACGCGAAAAACGAACTTAATGTCTATAAAACAAAAGGCAAAGTGTCTGATTTGGAGTCGTTTGCATCGGGAAAAGATGTCAGCGGACATATCGGAATAGCCCACACACGCTGGGCGACACACGGCGAGCCTAACGACATCAACGCACATCCGCACCTGTCGCGCTCGGGCAACTTGGCCCTGATTCATAACGGCATCATCGAGAATTATCTCACCATTAAGAAAGAGCTCGAGAATCGTGGCTATAAGTTCAAATCATCAACAGATACTGAGGTTTTGGTGAATCTCATCGAAGACGTTCAGCTTACGCAGAAAGTCGACCTCTTCGAGGCCACGCGCATTGCTTTGAATCACGTCAACGGAGCCTACGCCATCGTCATCATCGAAAAAGGTCATCCCGACACCTTGATAGCAGCGCGTAAAGGCAGCCCGATGGTTATCGGCATTGGCAAAGACGAGTTTTTCATCGCCTCCGATGCCACCCCTATCGTAGGCATGACATCGCAGGTGGTTTATATTGAAAATGAAGAGGTTGTGAAGGTGAAACTCGGCGAAGAGCTGCACCTCAAGACCATCGACGACGTGGAGATGACACCTTATATTCAAGAGCTTAAGCTCAACCTCGAGTCGATAGAGAAAGGCGGCTTCGACCACTTCATGCTGAAGGAGATCTACGAGCAACCCACCACTGTGCGCGACACCATGCGCGGCCGTCTGCACGCCGACTTGGGCACCATCACCCTCGGCGGCATCTTCGACTACGAGAAAAAGCTGCTCAACGCACGTAACATCATCATCGTGGCATGCGGAACGTCGTGGCACGCCGCTCTCGTGGGCAGCTACCTCATCGAGGTGCACGCCGGAATCCGTGTGAAGGTGGAATACGCCTCGGAGTTCCGGTATCGTGAGCCTGTCATCTACCCCGACGACGTGGTCATCGCCATCTCGCAGTCGGGTGAGACGGCCGACACCCTCGCTGCTATCGACATCGCAAAGAAAAAAGGCGCCACGGTGCTCGGCATCTGCAACGTCATCGGCTCATCAATCTCACGTGCCACCGACGCGGGCATCTACACCCACGCAGGTCCGGAGATAGGCGTCGCGTCGACAAAAGCATTCACAGCGCAAGTCGCCGTCCTGACGATGATGGCCATCCGTCTGGCCGAACTCAACGGACATCTGCCGAAGAAGAGAATCATGGAGCTCATCCACGAACTCGACCTTATCCCGGATAAGATTCAGACAACTCTTGAACGCAGCGCCATTGTGAAAGACATCGCCAACGAGATGAAAGACTGTCACAACGCCATATATCTCGGCCGTTTGCAGAACTTCCCAGTGGCTCTCGAAGGCGCCCTCAAGCTGAAAGAGATTTCATATATCCACGCCGAAGGATATCCTGCAGCCGAGATGAAACATGGTCCTATCGCATTGATAGACAAAGACATGCCAGTTATATTCATCGCAACTAACAAGTCGACTTATGAAAAAGTCGTCTCTAACGTCCAGGAGGTCAAGGCCCGTCACGGCAAGATCATCAGCGTGGTGACCGAAGGCGACGTCTTGGTGAAAGAGATGTCGGACTACGTCATCGAAATTCCTGACACAGAATGCACCTACGCTCCTTTGCTGGCTACCATCCCGCTGCAGCTCCTCGCCTATTACATCGCAGTGCTACGCGGATGTAACGTCGACCAGCCCCGTAACCTCGCAAAGTCAGTCACCGTCGAATAGTGAATGAAAAAGTGCCTTCTTGTCATATCGCTTCTGCTAACATACTTAGCGGCTTTTTCGCAACAGACCGTTGTGAAAGGCAAGGTTGTTGATATTGAGACCGGCGAGACACTTCCCTACGCAAATATCTCGTATACCGTTGACGGTCAGCTTTTTGGCACTACCAGCGACATCGATGGCTTTTATCGTCTTGAGTCGGATAAGATTTTCGACCAGGTGACCTTCGAATACGCAGGATACAAGCCTTACACAGTGGAAATCAGGCGTTTCACCACACAGACTGTCAACGCTAAGATGGAGTCGGTGTCGATAACGCTGCCCAAGGCCGAAATCAAGGCGAAACGAAAAATCAAAGAACGATACAAACGTCGTGGAAATCCTGCCGTTGAGCTCATCCGCAAGGTGCAGAAAAACGCCGAACGAAACAGTCTCACGGGCTTCGACTACTACCAATACGACGAATACAGCAAGCTGGAACTCGGTCCGTCGAACCTCAGCGACAGTCTGGCCGCCAAGCGTTACATGCGAGGCCTCGATTTCGTGTGCGACAACGTGCGTCCGTCGGAGCTCACAGGCCGCAACTATCTCTCGCTCTATTTTGTGGAGACGCTGTCGAAGACGTATTACCGCCGACAGCCGAAGTTTTTGACAACAGAGGTCACCGACTCGAAAGACGTGGTGTTCAGCAAATTCATGGATTTTACCACGATGGAGACCGTTATCGACAACTGGATCGGCTTTGTCGACGTGTACCAGCGCAGCGTGAGCCTGTTTAACAACGAATACACCTCCCCGATGTCGCCGATAGCAGTCACTTTCTATCATTTTTATATCGTCGACACTGTCAATTATGAGAATGAAAATTGCATAGTGCTGTCGTTCACGCCGGCCAACCAAATGGATATGGGTCTCTGCGGAAGTCTCTGGATTACCAACGATACCTCGTATATGGTGAAGAAAGTGCAGCTCCAGATCCCTAAACACTCGGGCACCAACTTCGTCGAGGCGATGATGTTCGAACAGGAATACAAGAAGGTCGACTCGGTGATGATTCCTACGAAATACAGCCTTGTGGCCGACATCTTCTACCTCGGAGCGGCAATTCACGGCAAACGTACCGGCATATTCTCGAATATCGAGATAAATAAGCCGATGCCGGAGGATTTCTATTCGAATAAACCCGAGAAGACGCACAGCATCAACTACTACGATCATCGCGACGATGAGGAATACTGGAACGAGAAACGTACCGACAGTCTCTCCGAGCACGAGAAACGAATAGCCGAAGACAACGACCGTCTCATGAAAAACTGGAAGTTCCGACTCGTCACAGGTACTGCCATGATTCTCGGCTACAACTACCACGACTGCGGTCCATTGGATATCGGTCCGATATTTAACATGCTGAGTTACAATGGCATAGAAGGCTGGCGAGTGCGTTTCGGAGCGAAGACCAACACCCGTTTTCATAAACATATCTTCCTCGAAGGCTTTGTGGCTTACGGTATGAAAGACGAGAAGTTCAAATACCGCGGGCAGTTTATGTATTCGTTCAACAAAAAGATCAACAACCAGTGGGAGTTCCCGATGAACCTGCTCACTCTGTCGTACGAGCATAACACCCAGGTGCCGCGCATGGGTACCTTCGGCTATAACTTCAACGAAGACAACGACCGTCTGGGCCGTTCCATCAGCCGTCAGACAAATCTCAGGATGCTGTTTATCGACAAGTTTAAGGTAATGTACGACTATGAGACGGAGAGCCAGATAGGCATCAAGCTCTTCGCTGAATACGAGGAACAGCGGCCATTGGGCGAGCTCGTGTTTGAGACCAACGGCGGCAAGTTCTACGACCCGTTTACCACCAACGCCGTCGGCTTCCAGCTGCGCTTCGCCCGCAACGAACGTGTGCAGCAGCTGCATCAGTACCGATACCCTCTCGCAGGATCGGTAGCCCCTGTTGTGACTATCGGTTACAGCTACGGCGGCAAATATCTGGGCTCCGACTTCGAATATCATAAGATTCAGGCGATGTTCAGCAAACGTTGGTTCTTCAGCGTGCTCGGTGTCGCCGACCTCAACATCACCAGCGGCGTTGTCCTGGGCGAAGCACCCCACCCTCTTATGTTCGTGCACCGCGCCAACCAAGGCATGTACTACGACGACCGTGGCTTCAACCTCATGAACTACTACGAATTCGTGAGTCAGTACTACGTTCAGGGAATGTTTGAATATAATTTCAACGGATTCTTGCTCAACAGAGTGCCGCTCATTGGCAAGCTCAAACTGCGTGAAATCGTCACATTAAAGGCAGTCTGGGGCGGAATCTCCGACCAGTGCAACCCGCTGAACGGCAATGAGCGGCTCATCAAGTTCCCGACCAACGCCGACGGCGAGATGCAGACCTATACACTCGAAAAAGAGCCTTACGTCGAAGGCGGCATCGGAATAGCTAACATATTCAGAATCTTGAGGATAGACTACGTGCGCCGCTTCAACTACCTCGACCACCCCGAAGTCGACAAATGGGGCATCTTCTTCTCGTTCAGAGTGAAATTCTAAAGGATAATATCGTCGAGTTTGACCTTCGGCACGTAATGCACGCCGTCGATGCGGTAATAGGCACGGCTTTCCTCGACGGAAATTGGTTTAATCTTTATCTTTTCGGCACCTTTACCCACCGCAAGAATTGCCAAAGGCTCGTATTTTAAGCTAAAATGTTCGACTAAGTTGACTTTGTTAAACGCGCAAATCATCACGCAATTCAGGCCCATCTCGGTGGCTTTCAGCGACATGCTCTGCAGCGAAATGCCTAAGTCGATGTCAATGATTTTGGTCTCTGGAGCCGATGTGCAGACGATGATAAACGCCTCAGGCTCAGTGCCTTGATATGGCAGATGCAGCTCTGGCAACATTCCTCCTAATTTGATGTTTTGCAGCACGAAGTCGGCATCGTCGCCCTTGGTGACGAGCTTGAAACGCAGCACCTGCTGGTTCTTTCCTGAAGCAATCTTGGTATTGACATTTACGATGCGCCTCAGCATGTCGTTTGTCACCACAAAATCTTTCTTATAGCCGCGATAGCTGCGGTTTTTCTCGAATAATGCGTCCAATGAGACATGCTTTACCGTCTTCTTCGTACCCGAAGCGAATTCTTCCATTCTTTTTTCTAAATAACCGTCTGCCATAATTTCTCCTTTCGTCATTTCGACGAGACAAAATTAAAAAATATTTTGTATCTTTGCACTCAAATTGATTTTAATGTTTAAGAAGTATATATTACTTTTAATACTGATTCTTGCCGCAGTCACTGCTAACGCTCAGGTTTTCAGCACTAAAGGCACTGTGCTCGACAGCGTCACAAAGCAGAAATTGGCATTTGTGAATATCATCATAAATGATGACGGGACGTTCGGCACTACTACCGATATCGACGGAAATTTCAGTATTTCGAGTAAAAATGAGATAAACACCCTAACATTTTCCTATGTAGGATATAAGAAAAAATCACTAAATGCTGCGGATCTCAGCAATAAGATTTATCTCAGTCCGGTGGTTTATAAGCTCGATGAAGTGGTCGTTGTAGCCGGTGAGAATCCTGCCCATCGCATCATCGACAATGTGGTAAAAAATCGCCGTCGTAACAATCCCGAAATGCTTGATTATTACGAATATACGATCTACGATCGCATGGTTGTGACGCTCGACACCATCGAGGTCGCCGACTCGGTGTTCATGGACTTCGGCAAGATCGTACGCGACAACGACATGATGGTGATGGAGACAGTATCGGAGATATATCATAAAAAACCTGGCAAAAACAAACGCGAAATCAAGGCAAATCTGGTGTCAGGACTGAAAAATCCGATGTATTTCTACGTCCTCGACGGCATGCAGAGTACCAGTTTTTACGATGAATTCATCACGGTTTACGAGAAAAACTACGTCAACCCGATAACGCCCGGCAGCAAGTCGCGCTATTTCTTCGGTCTCGAATCGGTGATGCCGACGGCTAACGGCGACTCCTTATATATAATATCGTTCAAGCCTCGCAAAGGCGCCACTTTCGACGCCCTCAAAGGCGTGATGACGATTACTTCCGACGGCTGGGCTGTGGTCAACGTGAAAGCTGAAGCGGCTGATAAGTCGAACACTCTCGACGTGAAGATTCAGCAGCTTTACGAGAAAGTCAACGACTCGGCCTGGTTTCCTGTGCAGCTCAACACCGACATTGTATTTCTTAGGATGCTAGCTAGTGACCATTCACTGCAGATTGGCATGAGAACGCCCGAAAACACTAACACTTCGCTGCTTGGCATCGGCAAGAGTTATATTTCGAACATAAAAATCAATCAACCTATAAATAAAAAGGTGTTCGGCTCGACCGATATCGATATCGCTGAAGACTCGGGAGTTAAAGACGAAGTTTTCTGGAAATACTATCGCAACGATAGTCTAAACGAAAGAATATTAAACACTTACCACTTTGTCGACACTGTGATGGAAGACGCTGGCGTCGATGTCGACAACCTCATGAACGCCACCACCAGCATCCTCCAGAATGGCGAGATTCCTTGGGGAAAATTCAACATCGGGCTGTCCGATCTGATGAACTATAACATCGGAAATAAGTTCTACCTCGGATTAGGCGTCTCAACAAACGAGCGACTTTCGAAATACTTAAGATTTGGTGGCTATTTCGGCTATTGGTTCGGTCCGAAACATGCCAACTACGGCGGCGACATCTCGATAAAATTCAACCGCCGGCAGGATTTCGGACTTCGTCTTAGTTTCGACCATATCTACAAGCCTTTCGGCAACTACGGCTTCATGAATGGCCCACAAAATCCACTCAACGAAAGCAATTACAAGGAATTTTATGTAAAATGGACCACGCTGAACACCACTGCGTCGGCTGAGCTCTCCACGCGTTTTGCCAAGGTTTGCAAGGGTTTCGTGAGTTTTAACCTCAGCGATAAAATATCCTTCGACACGACTTATCGCATCACAACTTTGGATTTCAAAGTCAGAATCGCGCCTGGCGAGCGTTATATGCTTACGCCAAAGGGTCTCGCCACCGTTGAACAAGGCAAGCCCGTCATCTGGCTCTCATATCAAAAAGGATTGCAAAATGTGCTCGACTGTCCGTTTAACTACGACGAGATTCAAGCTCAGCTAACTTATTCATGGTTAACGCGTTACATCGGAAAATCCACCATAGTGATTCAGGCCGGCTACGTCTTCGGCGACGCTCCGATATTCGAAAACTTCGACATCTACGCAAGCAATCACGGATTTGCCTTATATGCGCCCGAAAGCTTCGCCACTATGCAAATCAACGAATTCGTGTGCGACAAATTCGCAGCGCTGTTTTTTACGCACAATTTCGGTAAGTTATTCAAAACCAAATGGTTTAATCCTGAATTCATATTTGCCACCAACATCGGATGGGGCGAGCCGTTTATGAGCGACGGCTTCTACGAAAGCGGCATCGTCATTGATAATATCTTGAAAATCAGCACGGCAAAACTCGGCTTCGGCACATATTACCGCTACGGACCTTACTCTTACGACAAAATCGCCGACAACTTCGCTTACAAAATCAAACTCTCCATCGCGTTCTGATCTTTGTAAAACTCAATAAGACCGTCCATCGGATTCTTCAGTATTTTCTCGCATTTTATGTTGTGATTTGCAAGACATTTCACTAAAATATCTTTAAAACCAAACGCCACAGAACCAACAAAAGCAACGTTGTCATTCCGAGCATCGGAGATGCGAGGAACCCCCATCAAACAAGCATTAACAAACTGATCAAAACAGTCAGACACTGCTTTTACAACATATTGATTATCAATATTTTCTCCTGCAAATTTCGCAAACTCGGCGAGATACCTCGACGGCTGCTCGCCTTGATACACTTTCTTCAAAAACGCCTCCCTGTCGAGATGATATTTTGCATTAAATTTCGTCCTCAGATCATCAGGCATGAGGCCTAAAAAATAATCGTGAACGATACGCTTTCCGATATGGCATCCACTACCCTCGTCACCTATCATATACCCCAGCGACGCCACGCTTTCCGTGATTTCCGAACCGTTGTAAACGCAAGCATTTGAGCCGGTTCCCAAGATGCATGCGATGCCGGGCTTATCGCCAAACAAGGCATGACAAGCCGCTAAAGTGTCGGGATAGACTTCTGCCTTAGAAAGCGGATAAAATTTATTGAAAATAAGCTTCACCTTTACCTGATTGGCAGCGCTGGCGCATCCCGAACAGTAAAAATACACGTTGCTAACATCATGATAATCAACGACATTCGTCAACGATTGCTTCACAATGTCATTCATCGCATTGTTGTCGGAAAAATTCGGGTTGAAGCCGTCGGTGACGAATCTCTTCTCCACCTTGGCGCCATCGAGCAGTACCCATTCGGCCTTAGTCGAGCCACAGTCACAAATAAGAATCATGTTTTTATTTTTTGCAAAAATACAAAAGTTTATAAAGTTGGAATGTTTTAAAGTTTATAAAGTTAAAAAAATGTAACAATTATTAAAAAATAATATATATATTTGCAGATTAAAATCTTAAGAAAATGGGAAGAAGTATGAGAAAATGGCGTGTTGAGGACTCGGCAGAGCTCTACAACATCAATAACTGGGGCATTAAGTATTTCTCTATCAACGAGAAAGGCAACGTGGTGGTGACTCCGCGTGAAGGCTGTGCCTCTGTTGACCTTCGTGAACTTGTCGACGAGCTGCAGCTCCGCGACGTGTCGGCTCCAATGCTGATTCGTTTCCCGGATATCATCGACACCCGTATCGAGAAGATCGATTCCTGCTTCAAACAGGCGGCAAAGGAATACGATTTCAAAGGCAAGAACTTCATCGTCTTCCCTATCAAAGTCAACCAGATGCGCCCTGTGGTCGAGGAAATCGTCAGCCACGGTAAGAAGTTCAACATCGGTCTGGAAGCGGGCTCGAAACCTGAGCTTCACGCCATCATCGCTTCAAACACCGACAGCGAGTCGCTGATCATCTGCAACGGCTACAAAGACGAGAGTTTCATTGAGCTGGCACTTCTCGCTCAGAAGATGGGCCGCACCATCATTATCGTCGTTGAGAAGATGAACGAGCTCCGTCTCATCGCCAAGTTGTCGAAACAGCTGAAAGTCACACCAAAGATTGGTATCCGCATCAAGTTGGCAAGTTCTGGAGCGGGCAAATGGGAAGACTCGGGCGGCGATGCCTCAAAGTTTGGACTCTCATCGTCGGAACTCCTCGAAGCTCTTGAATATCTTGAGAAAAACAACATGATGGATTGCCTCAAGCTGGTGCATTATCACATCGGCAGTCAGGTTACCAAGATCAGAAGCATAAAAATCGCCTTGAAGGAAGCCGCACAGTTCTACGTTCAGCTTCATAAGATGGGCTTTAACGTTGAATTTGTTGACGTTGGCGGCGGTCTCGGCGTCGACTATGACGGTACACACTCAGCCAACAGCGCCAGCTCGGTCAACTACACCATCCAGGAATATGTCAACGATGCCATCTTCAGCATAGTCGACGCCTGCGACAAGAACGACCTTGCACATCCTAACATCATCAACGAGTCGGGACGCGCGCTCACTGCACACCACTCGGTACTGATCATGGAAGTCCTTGAGACTGCGTCACTTCCGACATGGGACGACGAGGTTGAAAAGGTCGAAGACGACGATCACGAGCTCATCCACGACCTCTACGAGACTTGGGACAACCTCACCAGCAAGCAGTCGTCGATGCTCGAGACATGGCACGATGCGCAGGAGATCCGTGAGGAAGCCCTCGACCTGTTCAATATGGGACTTCTCGACCTCAAGACGCGCGCTAAGATTGAACGTATCTTCTGGTCTGTTGCATTGGAAATCAATCAGTTAGCCTCACAGCAGAAACGTGTGCCCGATGAACTGCTCGCGCTGCCGAAACTGCTGGCCGATAAATATTTCTGCAACTTCTCGATGTTCCAGTCGCTTCCCGACGCTTGGGCCATCGATCAGGTGTTCCCGGTCATGCCTATCCATCGCCTGAACGAATATCCAGACCGTCAGGCCACGTTGCAGGACATCACCTGCGATTCCGACGGCAAGATGACGACATACGTCACCGGTCACAGCCTGTCGCATAACCTGCCGGTGCACTCGCTGACGAAGAACGAGCCTTACTATATAGGTGTGTTCCTTGTTGGAGCATATCAGGAGATTTTGGGCGACATGCACAACCTCTTCGGTGACACCAACGCCGTGCACGTCTCAGTCGACGAGAAAGGCTATTACATCGACCAACTCATTGATGGTGAGACAGTTGCGGAGGTTCTCGAATATGTACAATACAGTCCTAAGAAGCTAGTTAGAACCGTCGAGTCGTGGGTCACAAGCTGCGTGAAAGCCGGCAAGATCACGGTTGAAGAAGGAAAAGAATTCTTATCTAACTACAGATCAGGACTTTACGGATACACTTATTTGGAATAAAAATTCATTGACAATGAATACTTTTTATAGATTTTTACGCTGCGCCGCTTTGATGGTCATGATGATGGCCTGGATAATGCCGGCGACGGCGCAGCATCCGTTTACTTTGACGACGGCAGATGATATTGCTAATGGCACAGAGCATTATTACCTGATTCAATCAATCGACCGTTCTACGTTTTATGCCATACCACATACCGGCGATTCTAATTCCAAGGTTTCCACCACCAGTATTCCCAATGCCACTATGCGTTGGTACTTCATGGACGCAGGAATTGATAACAACATTCAGTATTATTACATAGTCAATTCAACAGGCAGATGTTTGTATCGTAATGATGACGAAAATGACAACATTCGAATAAAAAACACCTATGCCGACCTTTCTGGTTTGTCTGATGAGGAATTAAACAGGTACAAGTATTATCTGACGCCAACTGGATCAGATTTTTTTATCCACCCCAAGGGCGCATCGGATTTATACTTGAACAAGAAAGGCACCAACCCTAATTATGCCAATGGCTATTACATCAAAGCCAGTACATACTACGACTCTCCTTCGGTGTGGAACTTTGTTGCTGTTGATGATGTAACCTGGCCACAGCCATTCACGATATCTACTATTGCAGATAAACATTATTACAAGTTCCAAAACGTGACCAACACGTCGTTCTATCTTTCCAATTCTGAGGAATGGGCAACAGTCAGTAGCACAGGGAGCCATGAGAATATCTGGTATTTATTGGATGCCGGTACAGATGCAACTTATTCGAGTTGTCATTATTACTACATCGTGAATGCCCCAACGGGAAATTATTTGTATTACACAGGAGGTACAGGTGACGATGTAGCCAAAACAATAGATTACAATTCTACGGAAGCTGACAAATATCGTTTTCTAATAGTGGATGCGGCATACAAGCCCAATAACACCAGTTATTCCACATGTTATACTATTATTCCCAAATTAAGGCAAACCTCTTTCTCTGGTAAGGATAGTTTCGCTCCAATTGCAATGAGTGATGGCTCTCACCTGCTTCTCAAGTCTGACCGAGGTACTAGCAATTACGATTCACACTGGACCTTTGTGGAATCAGAATTTTATACAGTTGAAGCCCCTACAATTACCAACAACGACGGCACAATCACGCTGAGTACAATCACTACTGGTGCCACGATTTACTACACCACCAACGGTAATACCCCCGACAATACCAGCACCGAATATTCTGCGCCATTTTCATTGGGTGACGCCTCGGTCATCAAGGCTATCGCTTATCTGGGCTCGGATTTTTCTGCCGTGACCACCTACAACGTGCCGAAATTTACCACCCCAATCATTAGTGTCAACAGTACTTCTGAGGTTACTATCACTTGCAATGGTGCAACGGGCATTTACTATACTACCGACGGTAGCATACCCACCACGTCCAGCACCTCTTACAGCGCACCATTCACTGTATCCACTGGCACTGTAGTTAAAGCCATCGCCACTCATCCGGGCTATCTCAATTCCGATGTGGCGACAAAGTACATTCAAGGCAGCGATTACCCACATAATTATCTCACATTCAACGTGTTATCCGCCGGAACAATCGCCTGGAAATCCGTTGGATCTGGAATGGCAAAAACTATCTCTTACAGAATCAACGGTGATTCATGGGTATCAATAACAGCTGGAGATAACGTTACAATAACTGTAAATACTGGAGATGTTATAGAATTTAAGGGATCTAATACTGCCTATGCATCGGATAGGAGTAACTATTCCGGATTTGATGGCGGTACAGCGACATTCAATATCTCCGGTAACATAATGAGTCTTACTGCTGGAGATGACTTTGCCAATGTGACAACACTTCCCGGAACTTGGACATTCTGTTCTTTATTCAAACAGTCAAATGCAGTGTCAGCGGAGAACCTTATACTTCCTGCCACCACATTAACTGCCGACTGTTACCGTGCAATGTTTAGTATGTGCACGACATTGGTAACCGCACCTCAATTACCGGCCACAACGCTTGCAAGCGAATGCTATTGGTATATGTTTGAGTGTTGTTCCATTACAACAGCTCCTGATTTATTAGCTTCTACATTGGTAAGTAAATGCTATGCGCACATGTTTGTAGGATGCTCAAATCTTAATTATATAAAGTGTTTGGCAACAAACGGAATCAACACCACAAATCTGGCAAATTGGGTTGGGAAGAAAAATGCGGAATCAACTATTGGCGTCGCCGCAACAGGTACTTTCATTAAAGATGATAATACAACAACATGGACAACCGGTGTATCAGGTATTCCAGATGGATGGGATGTTAATCCTCTTGCTAAACCAGTCATCACCTGTGACGATCATTATATAACAATGACTTGTGCCACACCAGGGACATCTATAAATTATAGATTGAATCAAACCGGCGACTTCTCATTGTATAGCGATCCAATAGAATTTAATTCAACTACAACTGTTGAAGCATATTCATTTAAAGACAATATTACAAGCAATACCGTAATCGTTACATTTGAAAAATATGACAATCCATATGAGGAGTCTAATAGGTCGTTAGATTCTTGGACTTATGGTGGCAATCAAGTCACTTTGCCATATTCTGTAAATGCTATAGACGGCCATTCTTCAGGCTATGATAAAGGAACGTTCAACTTTGAGACTACTATCAATCTAAGAACAGTACAGCCCACTTACTTATGGTTCCAGCATGCCGACCAGTCTGCCGCAGTATATGTAGATAATAACTTGGTTGAAAAACACTGGGGCGGCTATAATGCCTTCTTTGTGGATATATCTGACTATGTGCACGTCGGAACTAACAATATCAAGGTTGCAGTAAAGAATAATGAGGGAAACCACCTTGCTCCTGCAGCCGGCGATTTCAACTTCAATGCAACGCTTGGTAAGGTTAAGTTATTTACAAGTCCTGTTGTGCCGTCAATAGATTATGGATATGACGGCTTCCATATCACTTCTACAGTCACTACTGCCTCTGCAACTATAAATGTAAAGACTTCAATTCCTGTTGGAGCATCTGTTGTTTGTACAATAAGTGATGGAACATATTACTGGACTGAAACCCAAAACAGTACGGGTGATGAACAAACGTTCACTACAACTATTCAGAATCCACACCTTTGGAATGGAACTGCAGACCCGCACCTCTATAACGTAAAACTTGAAATATATAAGGATAACGAACTCTATCACAGTTATGAACGTCCTTACGGTTTTAGATATTATGAATATGTCATCAATGAACCTATTGGCGATGAAAATTACACCGGATTCCTTCTCAATGGCTCGCCTTATCTCTTGAGAGGTGTCTGTATGCACTCTGATTTGGAAGGAAAAGCAAATGCTCTTGATGACGATGACATTGCCAATGACTTTGCCATAATTCAAGACCTTGGATGCAACTTTATTCGTCTCGCTCACTATCCTCATCCTAAAGAAGTTTATGATTGGTGCGATAGGCTTGGAATTATTGTCCAAACCGAAGTTCCTTGTGTAAATAAATTACAATCAACGATGCCACAAGACTATTATGACCATCTTTATATTCAATATGAGGATATGGTAAGACAGCATTACAATCACCCTTGTATTGTTTTCTGGGGATTGAGCAATGAGACCACAACAGATGACAAAGAATTTGGTAAAACGAAAATCGAAGAATACACATCTTTTATTAAAGGTCTTGATTCAGAACGTTTAGTAGGTTATGTGATGTCTCACAGTTGGAACGATCCAAGTGGTTATTATAATAACCCAGATGTTGATTGGTTCGGTTGCAATATCTATGTGGGATGGTATATCGACCAGAATTCAAACAACCCTACAACCCAACTGAATACACGTTTGAACAATACCCTTACTCAAAAAAGTAAACCATTGGCATTTTCTGAATATGGTTGCGGCGGTACACCAAGCTGTCACTCTGATGACTTTATGTCAACAACAACAAGGGGCAACAACCCAAGACACGACATCGAATACCAGATGTGGTTGCACGAAGGACATATTGCAGCAATCAAAAATTTCCCACAATTATTGTTTACAGGACAATGGCAGCTGTTTGATATAGCTGTGTCAAGCAGAAATGAAGGATACACAGTATGCATCGATGGAGAAAACACTTCAACAGATGATAATTTAAGATATTTGAACAATAAGGGCCTTGTTGAAAGAGACCACAAGACAAAGAAAGATACATACTATCTTTACAAGGCTTGGTGGAATCAGACCGACAAATTTGTGCACAT
>JAFZXR010000019.1 GCA_017616675.1 Bacteroidales bacterium | reverse complement strand
TCAACTGCGGGTTGTCGGTTTTGTAGAGGGCCTCGGATAATAGCAAAGATTGATAGTTGGCGTTAAATGTGGAGGGGGTTCCTCGCTGCGCTCGGAATGACAGAAGTGTTTGAAGCGCGCTGTCAGCGTCGTGCTGCATCAAACTGTCAATCTGCTGCAGGTTTTCGTCAAAGCTGAAAGGCAGCGGCTGTTCCACAACAGTCCCCTGCTGCTTTCCGCAAGCGAGAAGCAGAACCGGAACTAATATCAACAACAGACTTTTCATCTATTTTTAACTCCACACTTTAAATTTCACACTTCAAACTACAGATTATCCTTAAAATACTGCGTAATCTTTGTGATCAGATGGGCTCTATCCATGCCGTAGACGTTGTGGTCGTGGCCCGGGTAGACGAAGTAATCCATCTGTTTCTGGTTGTGGATGGCCTGCTCGAGGAAACTGAGGCTGTTCTGCCATACCACTGTCGGGTCGGTCGAGCAGTGGATGATAAGCAGCTTGCCCTCGAGCTTGTCGGTCTTATTGTCCAATGCCGTCAACTCGTAGCCTTCGGGGTTCTCCTGCGGGGTGTCCATATAACGCTCGCCGTACATTATCTCGTAGTATTTCCAGTTGATGACAGGTCCGCCGGCGACGCTGACCTTAAACGTTTCAGGGTAGTTGATTTTAAGCGATGTCGACATGAATCCGCCATAGCTCCAGCCGTCGCTGCCGATACGGTCAGCGTCGACGTAAGGCTTCGTCTTGAGGTACTCGATGCCTTTCATCTGGTCGTGCATCTCCATCTGTCCGCACTGGCGGTGGATGATCTGTTCGAAGGCCTCGCCACGGTCGGCCGAACCTCTGTTATCGACAGTAAACACTACAAATCCCTCTTGTGCGAGGTAGTTGAGGTAGATGCCTGCGCCTGCCAGCCAGGTGTCGGTGATGAGCTGGGCGTGCGGACCGCCGTAAACGTAAACTATGACAGGGTATTTCTTGTTCGGGTCGAAGTTGTAAGGCTTGATGATACGTGTGTAGAGCATCTGTCCGTCCTCGGCCTTGATGCTGTCGATCTCGGTCACGCCGATGTTATAGTCGGCAATGGGGTTCTCGGCAGTATAGAGGAAGTCGAAGAAACGTCCTTTGTCGTCTTGTATGACAGCGGCTCTTGGCACGTCGGTGCTGGTGTAGTTGTCGATGAAGAACTTGCCGCTCTTGCTTGGAATCACGCTGTGAGTGCCGTGTTCCTTGGTCAGACGCGTCTTCCTGCCGGTCTTCATGTTCACCTTATAAAAATGACGCTGCAGCGGGCTGACCTCAGTGGAGGTGTAGTAAACGTTGCCCTGTCCGTCGAAGCCGTTGAACTCGGTGACGACATAGTCGCCTTTTTCAAGCTGGCGGGCCTTGAGAGTCTGCGTGTTGTGCATCCAGAGGTGGTAGTAGCCGTCGCGCTGGGCGAGCCACACAAACATGGTGGTGCTGCCTGGCAGAAAATGCGCAGGTCCTTGAGGCTCGACATATTGCTCGTCGATATCTGTGAAGATGGTCTTGTTGAACTCACCGTTCAAGGCGTTGTATTCGTTGAAGTTGAGCGTGTCCTGGCCGCGGTTCAGGATGCCGATGTACAACTTTTTGTTGTCGTTGTTCCACGTGATGGCGGTGAGGTAATGCTCCTCCGGCTCGCCTGTCTGCATCACCACGTCCTTTCCCGTCGCGATGTCGTAGACGTGCAGTTTCACTATGTGCGACGTCATGCCGGCCATCGGGTATTTGATAGGTTTCTCGGTGGCTATGCGTGTCGTGATGTCGACAAGCGGATAGTCGGTCACCATGCTCTCGTCCATCAGATAATAGGCGAGCTTGCTGCCGTCTGGCGACCAGAAGATGCCGCCGTCGATGGCAAACTCGTTACGATGCACGGCTTGTCCGGCGATGACATGCTCGGGGTTCTCCGTGATACGGATCTGCTTGCCTCCGTCGGCAATGTAAAGGTCATTGCCTATGGTGTAAGCTATTCGCATCGTTTTCGCATCCATTGTCATATTCTCGGCATTGGCAGGGTATGAATTAACTTTTTTAATGCTTTTATTATTGACACTCAATACGTTAAGCGTTATATTACCATCTTCGCCCATCTTAAAGAAATAGCCGCCGTCTTCGGCTGTCCAGGTGATGTTGGGCAGACGTTTGAACCCGCCGGCCTCGTTGTCCTTGGCGATGCCGTTGAGCAGCTCGAGACTCAGCAAGCTGTGCGAGCTTTTCTCGCCCGGGTTGCGGTATCTTATCTCATTGCCTTCGGTGAAGACGAACTTGTTGCTGTCGCCCAACCATTTGAAACTCTGGCCCTTGGCGTAGACGTCGCGGTTGTTGTACGAGGCGTCCTCAGGGGTGAAAAATTTCTTTTCCTGTGCAAAAGATGTCAAAACAAACATCAATGCGATTGCTGATAATAACAGTTTTTTCATATTTTTTCTTTTTTTTATTTGATTTCCTATCTTGTTTGGGGTTCCTCGCTACGCTCGGAATGACACTCTTCTATCAATAATACCGCTGTCATTCCGAGCCGCTTCGCGGCGAGGAACCTCCTTCTGAAAGAGGCGGTCTTAGGCTGAATGTATAGCTTCCGCAAATTTATTCAGCAACTCCGGTTCTTTCTCAAACGCTGTGCCGATGACGATGACGTCGGCTCCGGCTTTGGCGGCCTCTGCTGCCATCTCCGGCGTCCTGATGCCTCCGCCCACAATGAGCGGCAGGCCGACCATCTGCCGTACCTTCGATATCATGCTTGACGACACCGGCATCGCGGCGCCCGATCCAGCCTCGAGGTATATGAGCTTCAACCCCAGCATCTCTCCGGCAAGGGCGGTGCACACCGCGATATCGTCCTTATCGTGCGGTATCGGCGTGGTGTCGCTCATATACGTCACCGAAGTGGCCTTGCCACTGTCGATGAGCATGTAACCCGTCGGGATGATCTCGTTGCCATAGAGCTTGAGGTAGGGCGCCGCGATGACGTGACGTCCGATGAGCATCTCGGGGTTGCGTCCCGAAATCAACGAGAGAAGCAGGAATCCATCGCAATACTTGCTGATTTGCAATGAGTTACCCGGGAATATCAATACCGGAATCTTCGAGTGTTCCTTGATAAGCCTGATGCAGTGGTCGAGGCTGTCGGTGACCAGCAGGCTGCCTCCCACGAAGAAGAAATCGACGTCGGCGGCGTTGGCCTTCTCGACCATCGACAGGATCTGCGCGTCAGACGGCTTGTCGGGATCAATCAAAACAGCAAGTTTCTTGCGTTTCTTGTCATTGAATTTGTCGTAAATCGCCATATTTTATTTTTTAAGAATTATCCTGAATGTAGTGCCTTGTCCGACCACGCTGTTCTTCACGAAGACCTTGCCTTTGTGGTAGTTTTCGATGATACGCTTGGCTAACGAGAGCCCCAGTCCCCATCCGCGTTTCTTTGAGGTGTAGCCCGGCTTGAAGATCTGCTTGTACATGCTTCGCGGAAGGCCTTTGCCCGTGTCGCTGATGTCGATAAACACGTTGTCGTCGTCCTCGGTGAGCTCGACAGTGACCTTACCCTTGTCCTCCATGGCGTCGATGGCGTTCTTGGTGAGGTTTTCCAAAACCCAGCTGAACAGCGGGGCGTTCAAAGGTATAACTATCTCTCTTTCAGGCAGTTGGATGTCGAACTCGAACTTCGACGACAGTCTGCGCTGCATGTATTTCATGGTCTTGTCGATCGACGCCACCACGTCGGTAGGCTCCAACGTCGGGATTGAGCCTATCTTCGAGAAACGTTTCGTTATGGTGTCAAGGCGGTTGAGGTCGTATTCCATCTCCGCCGTGCCGTAAAACGGCTTCTCTTCCATCTTCAGCAGCTCAATCCAGCCCATCAGCGAGCTTAGCGGCGTGCCGATCTGATGCGCCGTCTCCTTCGCCATTCCCGCCCACACCTGGTTTTGCTCCGAACGACGCACATAGCTGAAGAGGAGGTAGGCCAACAAGATGAACAATCCGAAAATCAGAATCTGCACCAGCGGGAAATAACGCATCTGCAGAAGCAGGTCCGACCGACGGTAATAGATATAAATCTTATTGTCGTCGAGGTAGTTGACCTTTATCGGAACGCACTCCTGCTGCATCGTATATATCTGAGTATCAACGTATTTTGTATCTTTCATCTTTATCGAATCGAGATTGCCGTAGGCCAAAACGCTGTTGTCGGTGCTGTCGATGATGATGACAGGCGCACCCACCGCGTTGTCGGTCACGTCGTTGATGAAAAGCTTGAACAAATCGTCGAGAACGCCTTTCAACTCAGTGAAAATCAACGATTCCTTATAATAAAGCCATTTCGTCTTGCCGAAAAGGTCGATTTTTATCGGCTGATAAGCGCTGAACTCGCCCATCATCTCCTTGTCGAACTTGGTCTTGTCCTTGAGATGCTCGGGCAGGTTGATCGAAAGCTCAATCTTTCCGGAATTATCAGCAATTACTACAGGAATGCTTATGTTGCTCTGGATGATGTCGAGATAAATGGAGGTATTCTCTTCAGGGCCGGCTTCGAGAAAGCTCTCGTAGGCCTTCGCCAGCAGCTGCACGCGTTTCTGCTCCTGTTCGCCCACCTCGTTGAAAAACACCTTGGTGTAGTTCATCAGCTCGGCATGGCTCTGCACCGCCTCGGCCCACATCTCGATCTGCTTCGACTCTTGCGCTGCGAACCTCTTCACTAATCGGTTTGTATAGTAAATAGAGATGGTTATGATGATTACAGCCAGCACGGTGAGCGCCAGATTCCACCATCTTTTTTGTATATAAATGTTGTTTTTCATACCACAAAAATACAAAATTTTTATTTAAATAAGGTGTGTAGCGAAAAATGTTGTAATTTTACACGTTTTTTTAAACGCGAAATTTTTAGAAATATTATGGAATATAATTTTGAGGAAATCGAGAAAAAATGGCAGGAATACTGGCGTGACAACAAGATTTATCATGTTGAAGTCGACCACGACAAGCCGAAGTTTTATGTGTTGGACATGTTCCCTTATCCGTCGGGCGCTGGCCTACATGTGGGCCATCCGCTGGGCTATATCGCATCTGATATCTACGCCCGCTACAAGCGCCTGAAGGGTTTCAACGTGCTTCATCCGATGGGCTACGACGCCTACGGACTTCCAGCTGAGCAGTATGCCATCCAGACGGGCACGCATCCGGCCGTCACCACGGAGAAAAACATCAACCGTTACCGCGAGCAGATGGATAAGATTGGTTTCTGCTACGACTGGGACCGCGAGGTGCGCACCAGCGACCCTCATTATTATAAATGGACGCAGTGGACTTTCCTCCAGCTGTTCAATTCATATTATTGCAATAAATGCAAAAAAGCTCAGCCGATATCACAACTCATTGATATTCTTAGTAAAAACGGCACTGAAGGTCTCGATGTGGCTTGCACCAAGCCGATGACATTCACCGCCGCGCACTGGAATGCGATGAGTGAAAAAGAGCAGCAAGAGACATTGATGAACTACCGCCTCGCATATCTCGCCGACACCATGGTGAACTGGTGCCCTGAGTTAGGCACAGTCTTGGCCAACGACGAAGTTCAAGACGGTCTCTCAGTGCGCGGCGGGTATCCCGTCGTCCGCAAGTCGATGCGCCAGTGGCTGCTGAGGATTACTGCCTACGCCGAACGTCTGCTTCAAGGCCTCGAGACCCTCGATTGGACCGAGTCGATCAAAGACGTGCAACGTAACTGGATCGGCAAGTCGATGGGTGCCTCGGTGTTCTTCAAAGTTGCCGATAAAGATATTGATTTTGAGGTGTTTACGACACGTGCCGACACCTTGTTCGGCGTCACCTTCATGGTGCTCGCACCCGAACACGAGATGATCGACCAGCTCACCACCGACGAGCAACGCGAGGAGGTGGTGAAATACGTCACATGGGCTAAGAACCGCTCCGAACGCGAGCGTATGTCAGAAGTGAAGAAGGTGAGCGGAGTGTTCACGGGCTCGTATGCCGTCAACCCGTTCAACGGAACACGCATCCCGATCTGGATCTCCGATTACGTGCTGATGGGCTACGGCACCGGCGCCATCATGGCAGTGCCGGCTCACGACAGCCGCGACTTCGCTTTCGCACGTCATTTCAACCTTCCGATAATTCAGGTGGTGGCGAAACCGGGCGAGGAGCCGTCAGATCCAGCCACTTGGAGCGAGTCGTTCGATGCAAAAGAAGGAGTGCTTGTCAACTCAGAGTTCCTCAACGGCCTCACGGTGAAACAGGCAATCCTCCGCATGATCGAAGAGCTTGAGAAACTCGGAATCGGCAAGGGTAAGACCAACTACCGTCTGCGCGACGCCATATTCAGCCGTCAGCGTTACTGGGGCGAGCCGTTCCCGATTTACTACAAGGATGGCATGCCTTACGCAATGGATATCAAGCACTTACCACTTGAACTGCCTTCCATCGACGCCTACAAGCCGACCGAGACTGGCGAGCCGCCTTTAGCAAGAGCTAAAAACTGGGTCACCGAAGAGGGTTATCCTATCGAAACGAATACAATGCCTGGTTTTGCTGGCTCAAGCGGCTATTATCTCCGCTACATGGACCCGCATAACGAGAACGAATATTTCTCAAAAGAAGCCAATAATTACTGGCAAAATGTCGACCTTTACATCGGCGGCGCGGAGCACGCCACAGGTCACCTTATCTACAGCCGTTTCTGGAACAAATTCCTGTTCGACCTCGGAATCGCCTGCAAAGACGAACCATTCCAGAGGATGATCAACCAGGGAATGATCCAGGGACGCTCGAGTTTGGCTTACCGCGTGAACAAAGAGAAGATGTTTAAAGTGACCGGCCAGAAGGTCGATTGCAATGGCCCGCTCTTCATCTCGAAGAACTGCAAAGACCGCGAGCTGTTTAGCGACCCGATTTTGGTCGATATCAACATCGTTCACAACGATATCCTTGATACTGAGGCATTTAAGGCTTGGCGTGACGACCTCAAAGACGCCCAGTTTATCTACGAAAAAGATAAAGACGGCAACGACGTGTTTGTGTGCGACTGGCTCGTTGAGAAGATGTCGAAGTCAAAGTTCAACGTCCAGAATCCTGACGACCTCGTGGCGAAATACGGTGCCGACACATTGCGTTTGTACGAGATGTTCCTCGGCCCTCTCGAGCAGTCGAAGCCATGGGATACCCAAGGAATTGAAGGCACTTTCCGTTTCTTGAAGAAATTCTGGAAGCTTTATACCGAAATCAGCGACGAGCCTGCCACCAAGGAAGAGCTCAAGGTGCTACATAAGCTCATCAAGAAGGAAGAGGAAGACATCGAGCGCATCTCGTTCAACACCGTAGTCTCCGCCTTCATGATCTGCGTCAACGAACTCACCGACATGAAGTGCAACAAACGCGCTATCCTCGAGCCAATGGCAATCATGATTTCGCCTTACGCGCCGCATATCGCCGAAGAGCTTTGGCACCAGATGGGCCACACCGACAGCGTCGTCAACCAGCGTTTCCCTGAGTTCGACGCGAAGAACGTGGTCGAGAACACATTCCTGTATCCGGTGTCGTTCAACGGAAAGAAACGTTTCGACCTCGAGCTGCCTCTCGACATGAAGCAGGACGAGGTGCAAAATGCCGTCGTCAACGCGCCTGAAGCCAAGAAATGGCTGGAAGGTGTCGCCATCCGTAAGGTCATTTTCATCCCGAAAAAAATCATCAATATCGTCGTAGGATGAAAAAACTGATATTCGCGATATTATTAATAGGTGTGATCACGTCAGTCTCCGCTCAGGATTTGCAGGAGCTGGAGACCGACACCGTCATCACCAACCGCATTGCCGAATGGCAGGACCTGAAGTTCGGCTTCATGATGCACTGGGGTATGTATGCCCAATGGGGCGTGGTGGAGTCGTGGTCGATATGCAACGAAGACTGGATCGACCGCGGAGGTGCCAATTATATTAAGTATAAGGCTGATTATCAGGCGCTTAACAAAACATTTAATCCTAGAAGGTTCAGACCTGAGGTGTGGGCAAAGCTGGCAAAAGAAGCCGGAATGAAATACGTGGTATTCACCACCAAACATCACGACGGTTTTTGTTTGTTCAACACAAAAGAAACGACGTATTCGTCGGTCGACCGTTCCTGCCGTTTCTGGCAAAACAAGAGAGCCGACGTGACTGGTGCCGTCGTCGACGCCTTCAGAAATCAAGGGTTGTGGACAGGTCTCTACTTCTCAAAGGCCGACTGGCACCATCCCGATTATTGGGCTGAACAATGGGCTACACCCGATCGTAACGTGAACTACGACCCGCAGAAATATCCCGAGCGTTGGCAACGTTTCTGCGATTTCACCTACAACCAGATCTATGAGTTGACTCACAACTACGGCGATATCGACATCTTGTGGCTCGACGGCGGCTGGATCCGCCCTGAATACAGTCTCACCGACGAATACCGCGAATGGCTCGGCTGTAAAGGCTATATCCAGGATATCAACATGCCGAAGATAGCGGAGATGGCTCGCGAGAACAACCCCGACCTCATCATCGTCGACCGCACGGTGCACGGAAAATATGAAAATTATCAGACGCCTGAGCAGCAGGTGCCCGACACCTTGCTCCCGTATCCGTGGGAGACATGCATGTCGATGGGCGACTCCTGGTCGTATGTCGAGAACGATAACTACAAGAGTACCAATACTTTAATTCATTATCTCGTCGATATAGTAGCTAAAGGCGGCAACTATCTGCTCAACATCGGTCCGTCGGCGTCAGGCGAATTGCCCACAGAAGCCGTCGAACGTTTGCGTGAGATAGGCAGATGGATGAAAATCAACGGCGAAGCCATCTACGGCACACGGCCGTTCTATCCTTACAGCGAAGGCAAAGTGCGCTATACACAAAAAGGTGATACGATATATCTGATTTATCTGTTGGATAAATACGAACGACTGCCTAAAGCATTCACTGTCAAGGCTGATTTAAATAAGAAAAACATAAAAATCCTCGGTACAAGGGTAAAAGCCAAGCTTTCAAAGACCGACGAAGGATACCTTATTAATATTAATGGCATTGTCGGACTCGAACATGCTGTTGTTTTTGAATTAAAATAAAAAATTGAAATATGAAAGAAGAACTCAAGAGAATGGATCTCCCTTACCTCATCGCCGACCCGAGTCTGGCGGAGTGGGGAAGAAAAGACATTGAAATTTCGGAACACGAGATGCCGGGCCTTATGGCTCTCCGTAAGAAATACGTCGCCTCGAAGCCTCTCAAGGGCGCACGTATCAGCGGCTCGCTCCACATGACCATACAGACCGCCTGTCTCATCGAGACCCTCAAGGCTCTCGGCGCCGAGGTGCGCTGGGCAAGCTGCAACATCTTCTCGACGCAAGACCACGCGGCAGCCGGTATCGTGGCCGGCGGAACGCCAGTGTTTGCTTGGAAAGGCGAGACACTC
>JAFZXR010000018.1 GCA_017616675.1 Bacteroidales bacterium | reverse complement strand
TTTCATCTTTGCCCTCAAAATAAGGGGCTTTTTGACCAACTTGTAACATAATTTTATTTTTTGTCATCTAAAATATCGTTGAACATCTCATCAACATTGGTGTAAACCCTTCCGTGACTTGACTTTGCCTCTTTTATAGCAGCTATTGTCTCTTCATTTGGGCTATTATAAACGATGTCAAGCAAAACACTTTCAACATAATTATTCAGTGTTCTGTTTTCGCGAGCCGCATTTTTCTTCAAACTTTCCAAAAGGTCGGTTCTCAAGCGAAACGATGCCGGTTTTCTAACGATTGCTTCCATTTGTAATACTTTTAAATACTTTCGATTGCAAAAGTAATACATTTTTTAATACGTGCAGCTACAACTCGAAAAAATTTTCAAAAATCAGCTTTATTTCAGTTTCATTATCAATCATTTGGCGAAGTTTTTCGAGTCTTGCGGTGTTTGGCGATTCGGGAAACCAAAGTTTCAGATATCCGTTGCGGCCGTATTTTTCGTGAAGGTGCTGCATCATGCGGTCGTATTGCTGCTCTTTGGAGAGCTCGGGATAGTGGTCGAGGCCGTATTGGATGGTGCGCTTTACGATGGTCTCTGGGTCGATGAAGCGGTCGGCTTCCGCTACGATGCGACCATAAATGGTTCGAGGCTCGTGTTTCGCTGAAGCGCGATGGTCTTCGGCGGCATCGGCCACGGTTTGAATCTGCTCTTCAGTAAACCATTTCCGAAGGTTTTTATCCGATTTTATTATCTGCGCCGACACCTCATGATGGTGCTCACGACCTTCGCAAAGCCCTGTATCGTGATACGCTGCAATAACATAAACCATATCCTTGTCAACATCGAGTTGTTCAGCAATTTCAAGGCTTTGCTTGATAACCATCATCACATGGTCACGCTGATGTGCCGCGTCGAAGTGGTCGTAGCGCGGGATGATTTCGGATTCAATGTATGAAATTATGTCTGAATTAATTTTCATATTACAAAGGTACAAAAAATATTCGTACTTTTGTATCATTATGAAAAACAACTCAAAAATAATCCTCATCACTGGAGGAAGCTCGGGAATTGGATATGATTCGGCAGTAGCGTTGGCGAAGCAGGGGCATAAGGTATATGCGGCGGCGAGAAGAACGGATTTGATGGAGCCACTCAAAGAATATGGCATCGTACCGCTTAGCTTGGACGTTACCGACGACAACTCAATGCAAGAATGCGTAAAATCGGTGCTCGACACTGAACATCGCATTGATGTCTTGATTAACAACGCAGGCTACGGCTACTTCGGCGCAATTGAGAACGTGACAATGGCCGAAGCCCGCAAACAGCTCGAAGTCAACGTGTTTGGAATGGCAAGGATGTGTCAGCTCGTGCTTCCGACGATGCGCGCTCAGCATTCAGGCCGCATCATCAACATCGCCTCCATCGCTGGAAAGGCCACGGTGTATTTCGGAGGCTGGTACAACGTCTCGAAGTTCGCGGTCGAGACCTTCAGCGACGCCCTCCGCATGGAGACACAGCCCTTCGGCATCAAGGTCGTGCTGATCGAGCCGAGTGCCATCAAGACCAACTGGGGCATCATCGCGGCCGACAACTTGGCGGAGTCGTCGCGCGGAACGGTGTACGAGGAAAAAGCCATGAACGAAGCCAACAACATGCACAAAGCATACACCTCGAACATGTTTTCGAAGCCGAAAGTCGTCACCCGCGCCATCTGCAAGGCCGTGAACCGTTGTCGGCCGCGGACACGTTACTGCGTCGGACGTGGCGGCAAGATGATAATCTTCCTACACAACATCCTTCCAACAAGATGGTGGGATAGGATTAACAGGATAATGACGAAAAAGGTGTTATAAATGATTGTTAGTTGTCATTCCTTAGCTGGTGCTTTGCTTCGCAAATCAAGGCTAAGTCATTAACAACTAACAATAAAATAAAAACAGTAGAGACGCCATATTATGACGTCTCTATTTGTTTTATTCAGAATAATTAGTCATCATTTTTCGGCTGGTCAACTTTCTGCGAAAGCTGAAGGCCTTCAAAATTGATGACTAATTACATTATTTTAATATCCGAAGATCTCTTCTGTTGTCAATCTCTTGATGGTTCCCATCTTGCCGATAGCCTCCATGTCGAGCTCGTTCTCGTCGCCGAGGATGACATAACGATAAGGCTTGTTGGCGATGTTTTCCTTCTCAAACTTCACGATATCCTGCAGAGTGAGGTCCTGAGCTTTCTCGTAGACCTTCTCGTTGATGTCGTAGTCGATGCCCAGACGCTTTGCATACAGATAATTGTTGATCAAAGCGAACTTGGTGGTACGCTGGCTGGCAAGACGCTTGATGAGAGCTTCCTTGGCGATACCAAAGGCCTGCTCGCTCTCCGGCATCTCATCCAAAATCTCATTGAAATGGTTGACAGCGTCCATCATCTTGTCGTTCTGGGTGATGATGTGAGTGAAGAAATACTCTGGCTGGTCGAGATAGCTCGGCTCGACGTAAGCGGCGTAGGCGTTGTAAGCCAGACCGCGGGCCTCACGCATCTCCTGGAACACGATGGTGTTCATTCCGCCGCCGTAGTATTCGTTGAACAAAGCGATGACAGCAGCCTCATCAGGATTCCAAGCGCGATTTTCGCTGTGAATCATGCGCATGTAGATGTTCTTTGCGTTGTAAGGAGCGATGAGAACCTCATTTTCAGGTGTAGCCTGAATCTCATAATGTTTGCCTTCCGGAACATCGAGCAACTCATTGTTAGTCACATGGTTAGCTGTGATAACCTCTGCCATCGCCTTCTCGCTCATCGGACCGTAGTAAAGTATGGTGTGCTTGTAATCTTTGAGATTCTTAAGCAGGTCGAGGAGATCCATCGAGCACATTTCTCTTAATGCGTCGGTCGGGATGATGTTACGCATCGGGTTGTATGGTCCGTAGACGCCATACTGCACAAGAGCGTTGAAGTTCTGACGCTGTCCGAGTTTTGCGTCGAAACGCGATTTCTCGAGCAGCTGGAGAGCCATCTCGTAGACATCGGCATCAGGCTGTGCGTTCTGCATCACCTTTTCGGCAAGAGCCAAGGCCTCGCCCATATTTTCGCTCAGACCGCTTAAAATAACGTTCATCTGACGACCGCCGACTCTGATGCTGAAGTCGCAAGCCAGTTTATAGAACTGCTGTTTGATTTCCTCATTGGTCATGTCGTCGGTTCCGAGATAATCGATGAGCATTGCGGCATAGCCGTATCTAAGGTCGGCTTCATCACCGAAATCATATAAGAAATTGAGGATGAAACGTCCGTTTTCCTTATTATTGACATAGACGTAAGGCAGTCCGGCTTCTGTCTCGCCATATTTCAGGTCTTTCTGGAAGTCGATGAAACGTGGCTGGATTGCAGGCACTTCGCTGTTCTGAATCTCGGTGACGAAATCGCTGACATAGTCACGGTTTGCCGGGATTGGAGTAATCTGCGGCTTGTCGATCTTCTTAAGATTCTCGTCAACACCTTGACGTTTGTAAACCACAACATAGTTATTGTTGAAATGCTTGTTGGCGAACTCCACGATTTGCTCCTTTGTGATGTTGGAGATACGGTCGATATAGCCGACTTGCTGTTCCCATGGTTTTTCATTGATGAACACATCAACGTACTGGTTAGCGCGACCTGCGTTGCGTTCCATCATGGTGTAATATCTCAGTTTGTAGTTGTTGATTACCGAAGGAATAAGGTCATCGGAGAAGTCGCCGCTCTTGAGTTTCTCGATTTCTGCGAGAAGCAGATCTTTAGCCTCTTCGAGTGTCTGGCCTTCTTTCGGTGTGCCGCCGATGATGAATGATGAATAGTCGCGGTTAGAGCTTGCTCCTGCCCATGCGCCCAACATCTTCATCTGGTTGTTGATGTCGAGGTCGATAAGACCTGCCGTGCCGTTGCTGAGGATGTCGCCCACGATGTCAAGGGTGTCGGCCTGCAATGTGTTAGCAGCGTCGAAACGCCATCCCATCCAGATGTTCTCTGCTTCGAGACCATAGACGGTGGTGTCGCGAGGTGTCGTGATAGGCTCCATGGCAGGGAATTCAGGCTGTTTCACGTCGTCGCCCGGCTCCCAGCTTCCGAAGTATTTGTCGATGATGGCGATGGTCTTGTCAGTGTCGAAGTCACCGGCCATGCAGATGGCGACGTTGTTAGGACGATACCATTTGTTGAAGTAATTCTTGATATTGGTGATCGAAGGATTCTGCAGGTGCTGCTGTGTGCCGATGGTGGTCTGTGTGCCGTAAGGGTGGTTCGGGAAGAGCAATGCGCTCAGTGCAGCCCAGCACTTACGTGAATCCTGTGCGATACCCATGTTATATTCCTCATACACTGCCTCAAGCTCGGTGTGGAAACCGCGGATCACCATATGTTGGAAGCGGTCCGACTGGATCTTAGCCCAGTTTTCGATCTCGTTTGAAGGGATGTTCTCGACATAGCATGTCACATCTTCTGATGTGTAGGCGTTGGTGCCTTCGGCGCCGATTGTCGACATGAGTTTGTCGTACTCGTTAGGGATGAAATACTGTGCTGCGAGCTGGCTCACCGAGTCGATGCCGTGGTAAGCTTCGCGACGCTCCTCAGGGTCGGTGAGTGTGCGGTAGTTCTCGTAACGGGCCTCGATGTCGTCGAGATACACCTTCTCGGCTTCGTAGTCGGTGGTGCCGAAGTGCTCGGTGCCTTTGAACATGATATGTTCGAGGTAGTGAGCAAGACCTGTGGTCTCGGCCGGGTCGTTCTTCGAGCCCGTGCGCACCGCGATGTAGGTCTGGATACGTGGCTCATCCTGGTTGACGCTCATATACACCGTCAGGCCGTTGTCGAGGGTGTAGATGCGGGTCTCCATCGGGTCGCCCTTCACCGTTTCATATTTGTACTTGCTGCCGCAGGCCGTGAAAGCCAAGGCAATAGCCGCGAAAACCATAATCCGCAGCATTGTTGAGGTAATAAATGTTTTTTTCATGATATTAAATTTATGATTCAACTTAAACTATTTCTTGACAGGATCGCTGGTCAGCCCCACTCCTAATTTCTTAAATATCTTTCTGTCGACTTCGGGGAGCATCACCGTTGAGTGCATCTGGCAGCCGTTGAGATGTGGCAGCATGTCGAGAGCTTTGCGGCAGTTTTCGTCCCACAGCGACAGCATCGAGAGGGCCACGAGCACCTCGTCGGTATGCAGACGCGGGTTCTTGCCGTGCAGGATGCCGACTTTCGTCGTCTGGATAGGTTCAATCATGGCTTGAGGGATGAGTTTTACCTCGTGGCCGATGCCTGCCAGATGCTTGGTGGCGTTGAGGATAAGAGCGGCGCTGGAGCCGAGCAGTGCGCTGGCGTGTGCCGTGATGATGGTGCCGTCTTCGAGCTCGATGGCAGCCGAATGCTGATTCTCCTGCTCCTTACGTTCCTTTGCTGCGATGGTGGTCTTACGGTCTTCGGTGGTGATCTTGGCCTGCTTCATCAGAAGGGCGATCTTGTTGACCTCGTTCTCGCTGCCTTTGCCGTCGGCAAGCTCGCAAAGCGCTGTGTAGTAACGACGGATGATCTCGTCTTTCGATGCCTTGCAGCACACCTCGTCGTCGCTCAAGCAGTAGCCCGCCATGTTGACGCCCATGTCGGTAGGCGATTTATATGGATTTTCGCCGTAAATCGACTCGAAGATGGCGTTCAGCACCGGGAAGATCTCGATGTCGCGGTTGTAGTTGACAGCTGTCTCGCCGTATGCCTCGAGGTGGAACGGGTCGATCATGTTCACGTCGTTAAGGTCGGCCGTCGCCGCCTCGTACGCTATGTTGACAGGGTGTTTCAGCGGCAGGTTCCAGATCGGGAACGTCTCGTATTTGGCGTATCCGGCTTTGATGCCGCGTTTGTTTTCGTGATAGAGCTGGCTCAGGCAGACTGCCATCTTGCCGCTGCCCGGTCCGGGAGCCGTGATGACGACCAATGGGCGCTGTGTCTCGACGTAGTCGTTGCGTCCGAAGCCCTGGTCGGAGTCGATGAGCGCCACGTTGTTAGGATAGCCTTCGATGGTATGATGGTAATAAACCTTGATGCCCAGGCGTTCGAGGCGGCGACGGTAGGCATCGGCGCTGGCCTGACCATTGTAGTGGGTGATGACCACGCTGTTGACCATAAAGCCGCGGCCCATGAACTCATCGCGCAGACGCAGCACGTCGACGTCGTAGGTGATGCCGAGGTCGCCACGCACCTTGTTCTTCTCGATGTCGACTGCGCTGATGACGATGACAATCTCCGCCACGTCGGCGAGCTGCATGAGCATCTTCAGCTTGATGTCGGGCTGGAAGCCGGGCAAAACGCGACTGGCATGGAAGTCGTCGAACAGCTTCCCGCCAAATTCCATATAAAGCTTATCACCAAATTTTGCGATACGTTCCTTGATGTGTTCTGACTGAATCTTCAAGTATTTCTCGCTATCAAACCCATATTTCATAGGATAAAAATGTTTTCAATACGGGATGCAAAAGTAGTAAATTTTTGTCAATTAAAAAAACATTTTTAAGAAAAAAAACGCTGCGTAAAGCTTTTTTTTGTAATTTTGCATCATTAATATGAAAATTCATTAAAATGAAGAAATTTACCCTTATACTTTTGATGGTTATGAGCGGCATGATCGCCATGGCCCAGAACGGACGTATCGATTTGCGCAGCGAATCAAGAACCGACATCAACGAAAGCAATTTCCAGACACTTCGCGCCACATTCAGCTATGGCTCGCTGGAAAGTGCTGAATTCTCAACAGAAAAAGGCGTTTTCTCGAGCATCATGCTTGATGGCACCTTCCCATCGGGAGAGATTGGAGCACCGGAGCTGCCTGCCACTCACGAGCTTTTGGCAGTGCCGTTTGGCGCAAATCCGACAGTATCGGTGGTCAGCTACACGACGCAGGACTATAGCCTTGCCGACTATGGCATCAACACCATCATTCCGCGTCAGCCTTCGGTAAGAAAAGACCAGAAGCCTGAAGATATAAAATTCGTCTACGACGAGGCGGCATATCAGACAAGAGGTCTCGCCACGGCACCTGAGGTATCGATAGAGATTCAGGGCACCATGCGTGGCATCAGGATAGGCTCTCTCGTGGTTAACCCGGTGAGCTACAACGCCAAAGACAACACCATCCGTGTGTTTAACAACATCGAGGTTGAAATAAACTTCGAAGGCGCCGATGTCGCTGAGACCGAGCGTATGCTGATAAACACCTACAGCCCTTATTTCGACATCGTCTATAAGCAGATGTTCAACTACCGTCAGATTTTGGACGTCTACACCGACCATCCCGACCTGATGGCATATCCTGTCCACATGATCGTGATTGCTCCTGAAAACTATCTCACCACGCTTGAGCCTTGGACCAACTGGAAGATTCAGAAGGGCTTCGACGTGCAGATTCACACCACAGCTCAGGCAGGCGGCAACTACAACGCCATCCGCAGCTATGTGCAGAACCTTTACAACACAGGCGTGGCACAGGGCAAGACACCTACATTCCTCATCCTCGTGGGAGATGTGGCACAGGTGCCTAACACCACAGGTTCTTCAACACAGAAAGTCACCGACCTTTATTACGGAAGTATCGACAGCGACTATTTCCCGGATATGTTCTACAGCCGTATGTCGGCCGAAAATACCAGCCAGCTCACCGCTATCATCAACAAGATTTTGCAATATGAGCAATACACCATGCCTGACCCGACATATTTGAACAATGTGACGCTCATTGCGGGATGGGACAGCTACTGGACATCATACGTCGGAGCACCGACCGTCAACTACGCCACCACCAACTATTACAACACCGCACACGGCTTCACACAGGTCAACTCGCACGTCAACCAGAGCCAATATAGCGGTTGCTATAACTCATTGAGCAGCGGCATCGGTTTTGTCAATTACACAGCTCACGGCGACAACAACATGTGGTATCAGCCACAGCTGACCAACAGCGGCGTCAATAGTCTGACCAACACCAACAAATACTTCCTGGCGATGGGCAACTGCTGTCTGTCAGGCAACTTCGGCTACAACTCAGCATGTTTCGGCGAGGCTATGATTCGTGCCGAAAACAAAGGCGCATATTCATATATCGGCTCCTGCCCTAACACCTATTGGTATGAAGACTATTATTTCGGCATCGGAGCCACTAACACCTTCGGAAGCACGCCAAACATCAACAACACCAAGACCGGTGTTTACGACGCCGTTTGGATGGACGACACATACAACACCGTATCATCCATGACTTTCCTCGGAAATATCGCGGTGTGTTATTCTTACACCGGCGGTTATACGACGAGCTCCAATGCTACATATTATTGGCAGGCATACCACGTGCTCGGCGACGGCTCCATCATGCCTTACAGAGTAAATCCTACGGCTAACACCGTGAGCCACCTGCCTAATTTCCCAGTGGGTGCAACAAGTTTCACCGTCAATGCTGAAGCAGGATCATACGTGGGACTATCACATAACAACGTGCTTATTGGTGCGGCCTTGGTAGGACCGACAGGCAGCGTCAACGTCGAGGTGACTCCTGTGACATCAGGCCAGGTGAAAGTCGTGGTGACAAAGCCACAACGTCAGCCTTACATGCAGGATATCGACGTGAGCGGCAGCGCACCTACGACATATCAAATCACAACAACGGCAAATCCTTCAGATGGAGGTACAGTGTCAGGTGAGGGATCATATTATGAAGGTGCCACATGCACGCTGACAACCAGACCGTATCCGGCTTACAACTTCATCAGCTGGACCGAGAACGGCATTGTCGTGTCGACCGAGAGAACATACACCTTCACCGTGACCAAGACCGCCGATTATGTGGCCAACTTCGAGATGAAGACCTTCGAAGTGCTTGCTACTGCCGACCCTGCTGAAGGCGGCACAGTCAGCATCACAGGCGACAACACCTACGGATCAACAGTGACGGTGTCGATTGAGCCTAACGAGGACTATGAATTCCTGAACTGGACAGAAAACGGCACTGTCGTCTCGGAAGAAGCGTCATACACCTTCACCCTGACAGCCAACCATAACCTTGTGGCACATCTGCATTGCGTCGCAAGTGTAGGCGAAAACTCACATCAAGCACTGAATATCTATCCTAACCCTGTCAG
>JAFZXR010000017.1 GCA_017616675.1 Bacteroidales bacterium | reverse complement strand
ATCGTGGAGTCGTTGTACGACCGTATCCTCGGCCGTGTGGCATTGCACGACATCTTCCATCCACAGACAGGCGAATTGCTCTGCAACGGTGGTGTGGAGATTACCGAAGACATCGCAAAGAAGATTTGCGATTCACCTTTGAAAGACCAGACCATTGAGATTCGTTCCGTGTTGACTTGCGAGTCGAAGAAGGGTGTTTGCGCCAACTGTTACGGACGTAACCTGTCGTCAGGTAAGCTCGTGCAGCGTGGTGAGGCCGTCGGCGTCATCGCAGCACAGTCAATCGGTGAGCCTGGTACTCAGTTGACACTGCGTACCTTCCACCAAGGTGGTACAGCATCGAGCACATCGGAAGACTCAATGATTAAGGCTGATTACAGCGGTAAGATGATTATCAACGACTTACGTGCTGTTGACTATAAAGACAAAGAAGGCAACAAGTACCAGGTCGTGGTTAGCCGTGCCTCTGAGATGAAGATTTTGGACCACAACACAGGTGTGGCTCTCGTGACAGAGAACATCCCTTACGGTTCGAAGTTATACATCCCTGCTGGCAGCGACGTCAACCAGGGCGATATTATCTGCGAATGGGATAAGTACAACTCACTCATCATCTCTGAGCATGACGGTAAAGCACGTTTCGACAACATCGTCGAGAACGTCACATTCCGTAATGAGTCGGATGAGCAGACAGGATACAACGAGCGTGTTATCATCGAGGGCCGTAAGTTCTCGAAGAACCCGTCGATTGCCATCGTCGACAAGGCCGGCGAGGTGATCAAGTCGTATGACTTACCTGTTGGCGCTCACATCATGATTGAGGATGGTGACAAGATCAAGGCTGGTGACATCCTTACCAAGAAGCCGCGTGCTACTGGAGGTTTGGGCGATATCACCGGTGGTCTGCCACGTGTCACCGAGTTGTTTGAGGCCCGTAACTCATCCGAGCCGGCCATCATTTCTGAGATTGATGGTGAGGTCTCGTTCGAGAAGAAGCTCCTCCGTGGTAACCGTGTGTTGGTTGTCACATCGAAGACAGGTGAGGTGAAGAAGTATCTCATCCCGACAACAAAGGAGGTTTTGGCTTCAGAAAACGACTACGTGAAAGCAGGTCAGCCATTGTCGGAAGGTGCCATCACACCTGCCAACATCTTGGCTATCGAAGGTCCTATGAAGGTCCAGGAATACATCGTGAACAACATCCAGGAAGTGTATCGTTCACAGGGTGTTACCATCAATGGTAAGCACTTTGAGGTCATCGTTCGTCAGATGATGCGTAAGGTTGAAATCGACGATCCAGGTGACACAAGATACCTCGAAGGAGAGCTTGTCAACAAGATCGCATTCCAGGAGACCAACGACGACATCTTCGGAAAGGTTGTTGTTACCGATCCGGGTGACTCGGAGGCATTGTTCGTGGGACAGATTATCTCGGCAAGAAGACTGCGTGACGAAAACTCATCGTTGAAACGTCGCGACATGAAGCTTGTTGAGGCTCGTGACGCACAGCCGGCAACAGCACACCAGGTGCTTCAGGGTATCACCCGTGCCGCTTTGCAGACCGACAGCTTCATCTCGGCTGCTTCATTCCAGGAGACAACGAAGGTCTTGACACAGGCTGCTATCAGCGCAAAGACCGACTATCTCGAGGGTATGAAGGAGAACGTCATCGTGGGTCACAAGATCCCGGCAGGTACAGGTTTGCGCGAATACGACGATTTGATAGTCGGTTCGAAGGAAGACCTGCAGCCTGAGTTGGTGACAGAAGAGGCCGAAGAGGCGTAAAAGACCTTAGTCTTTAGACGTTAGACATTAGTAGAGACGTCACATTGTGGCGTCTCTACATTTTAAAACCAAAGAATAAAAAATAGAAATCATTATGGAAAACAACAAGAAACAATTGAATATCGACATTCCGGAGGCTGTTGCCGACGGCGTTTATTCAAATTTGGCTATCATCAGCCATTCTCCGACAGAGTTTGTCATTGATTTTGCACAGATTGCACCGGCCATCCAGAAGGCGAAGGTACGTTCGAGAGTCATCATGACGCCTCAGCATGCCAAGAGGTTATTCCGTGCGTTGGCCGAGAATCTGCAGAAATATGAGCAGAACTTCGGACCGATTAAGGACATCAACGACGTGGCGACTCCATTCACAATGGGGTCAGCTGGAGAGGCATAAAAAAAAGCCTGCCTTTCGGCAGGCTTTTTTTATGCTTAAATAAATTCCAGTTTGTCCTGTGTCGTATTTTTTTCGCAATAATGGCAATGTAGTTTGATGTTGCCTTCGGCGTCTCTGATGACTCTGAATTTGGTCGGAACGTCGTGTTCCTTGTTGGTGACGCAGTTCGGGTTGAAGCATTTCACAATGTGCTCGATGCTGTCGGGAAGCGTAACCGGCTGTTTCTTAATGACTTCGAAGTCCTTAATCTCGATTATTGAGGCGGTAGGGGCGACCAAACCGATTTTATTCAAGTCTTCGATGTTGAAATACTTATTTGAAACCTTGATGAAGCCTTTCTTTCCGTATTTCTTACTGTCGACGTTGGTGCCGAAATACACTGGGGTGCTGACTTTTTCGAGTCCCAAGATCTTAACGACTTGGAACACTTTGTCGGCCGGAATATGATCGATGACGGTGCCATTCTCAATGGCTGAAACTGTCAATTCTTTTTTCTTTTCCATAATTTTTCATTTAAAGATTTAAAATTTAAAGATTTAAATTTCTGACTCTTAATTTTGAATTTTAAATTTTAAATTTTGAATTATTTTAATCCTAAAATTGTAGCGATTAAAGCTTCACGGGCGTAGACGCCGTTTTGTGCCTGTTGGAAGTAGTAAGCCTTCGGGTTGGCATCGACGTCGACATGGATTTCGTTGACGCGCGGAAGCGGGTGCAGCACGCGGCAGTTAGGCTTCGAATTCTCAAGCATAGCGTTGCGCAACACGTAGGAATTCTTGACCTTTTCGTATTCTTCAGGATCTGGAAAGCGTTCGCGCTGGATACGTGTCATATAGATGATATCGCTGTGCGGGATGGCTTCTTCGAGCTCTGTATATTGGTGATACTCAAGGTGTTTGTCTTTGATATGCTGTTTCACCACGCTCGGCAGTTTGAGCTCGACAGGGGAGACGAGGTTGAACTTGGCGTTGAAGTTACACATGGCTTCGACGAGGCTGTGCACTGTGCGGCCGTATTTCAGGTCGCCGACGAGAGTGATCTCGAGGTTTTCCAGTGTTCCCTGGGTTTTGCGGATGCTGTAAAGGTCGAGCATGCACTGTGTAGGGTGTTGGTTGGCGCCGTCGCCTGCGTTGATGACTGGCACTTTCGATACTTCCGATGCGAAGCGGGCCGAGCCTTCGATAGGGTTACGCATGACGATGAGGTCGGCGTAAGAGGCCACCATGGTGATGGTGTCGGCGAGCGATTCGCCTTTCTGGACGCTTGTTCCAGCGGTGCTGCTGAATCCGATGACGTTACCTCCGAGCAGCTGGATGGCGGTCTCGAAACTGAGGCGTGTACGTGTTGAAGGCTCGAAGAACAGCGAGGCGATGATACGTCCGTTGAGCAGGTTCTGGTGCGGGTTGCGCTCAAAGTCTTCGGCAACATCCAGAACGTGGCATATTTCTTCCGGCGTGTAGTCGCTGATTGAAATCAGGCTACGATTTTTCAAAGAGATTGACATTGTGGTGATAATTTATTTGTTTGTTAAATATATGATTTTCAAGCAAAAAAAATGACGGCTTCAAAAGTCCGTCAAATCCTTTTTTGACGCCATATTGGCGCTTGTCCGATAATGTTTTTTGTAGTATCATCGGATTGCAAAGTTACGACAAATTTCGTTATCTGGAAATTAATTTTTTAATTTTTTTAAACATGATATTAACAATGGGAAAGCGAAGATTTGTAAAAAAATTTTAACATTAATTGCATGAAAATGAAAGAAATCTAAATAAAATTTAAGAAAAAAGTTCTTGACAAATAAAAAAAATCATTATATTTTTGCAGCGATAATTAATTACTAAAAGTTATGAAACGGATTTTAAAAACGATTCGCTTGAGCCCGTGATGTGTGCACAAGAAATCGCGGGCGATGAAAAACTGGAATTTGTGCGGCAATCAACTAATTATTAATTTTCATAGATCATGTTTATGAAACGAAAGAATTTTAGAGGTTTTGCATTTGTGCTGCTTATGGCGATTGGCGTTGCCGTTTATTTTGCAGCGTGCAAAAAAGAAATTATTACACCTATTAATAATATAGGGCAGGTTAACGACTATCCGGGATATACAGACGAGGCAAAAGCTTTGGCGGGTAAAATAATGAAATTTAAGAGTCAACTCATTGATAGAGAGAACGTTACTCGCAGTGGGCTGTATATGCCAATTGATAGTATAATCTGGAATGTCGAGGCGTTATTCAATGCTGAATATGCGTTTTATGATCGCAAGTATCTTGAGACGGTAAGGCAAGAACTGGAGTTTTTTGTTGATGTTGATGCTAACAATGAGGCTCCTTTCGGTGTCGTCGCCGATTTGTACGACGATATCACTGCCGCTGTGCGACAGGCTTATTCCAACGACGGCATTGGCTATGATAAGTCGCTGATGGCTGTGGTTGTTGATAAAGGCGAGACTGTTGGGAATAGAGTGGAGATCAAAGTACACGTCGTTTCCGGAAAGATGGATACGAACAGTACGGTCAAAGATCCTGTCACTGGTCCTTTCAGCTCCCGTGACTGCTGGTATTATGGAGAATATGGCGGGACGTGTAGCGACCCTTCGATTTTCGGTGATGCGGCAGAAATAATTGAAGATTCAATAAACTATTATTATAGTGGTACATTAGTGCCTCAGCCAGGATTCAGACGCATGAATACGGGAATGTTCATGATTGCTCTTGACGGTAATGAGTATTATGATGAGGAAGGCAATCCTTACCTTTATTTTTATGATGTTGACAGCGATCCGCCACTTTATTTGGGCGGCGATTTGCTCAACTATTTTTACACCAGAGAGCTCGAAGTGCTGCTTCATTTGTTGCCGACTGACCTTGTTGCGCAAAATGCATTGCCAATGGCACCGGCTTTTATTGAAGTCGACATTGTCGGATTAATGGGATATGTCAATAACAATAGCTATTATCATCATGAAAACTATGTTATTTACGGTTGTAAATGGACTATTCCAAGTCAGGAGCTTCCTCCGCTAAGAGATTTATTGAATTAATCAGGTAAAAATTAAGAATTAGTCATGAAAAGGATATTGTTTTTGGCATTTTGCTTGATAGTTGTAAGACTGCAGTCGCAACAATGGGTGGTATCGTATCCTGTTGAGGAAGGGGTAGTGCTTGTTGGCGGCGATTGTAACGGATGTGGCAATTTTATTGTCGGTGCCTGCAACAAACAAGGTGATTTTGGTTATAAGGACGCTTATGTCATGTATGTTGATAATAACGGTGATTATGTCGATAGAACGATAAGTTTTGAAGGATATAAAGCATATCTGTGTAATGCTGTCTGTCGCGATGATGGCAATGCTTTTGTCGTTGGAGTGAAAGGTGGCACGACGATGAATCATCTTTATGATACATTATGGATATCGATAATGAATCCAAATCTGGAGATTGTTGAAGAGCATAACTATCCGTTGGCGGAGCCGTATATTACTTGGACTACAGATGTTTATCCGGAGTTTGACAGTTATGGCAATGTCATAGTGCTTACATCTGTTAGCGAATATGATTATCCTAGCATGACGAATGGTGTGTACGCTGTGTTCAAATGTGATACAAATGGAAATCTTATTGATAGTCAGTATTTTACAGAAGGACACGGGTTGAATGGTGCGAGACCTTCCGGTTTGATTAGAGTCCCGGATAGCGATAACATGATGATGCTTGGAAAAGGTTTTAATGTGTCGAACAGTCACAGTATCTGTTACATTGACAATAACTTGAACAAGATTGGCGCATATCCGTTGCCGTTGTATGAGAATATCAGAAATCACACGGCTTGTTGGAAGGATAACGGTCATTTTTTGATGTCATCGATGACGCATCATCACGGGATGGCGGGAAATAATCTTTATACGGCTGTATTTGAAGTTGATGCAACGGGGCATTATGTTGACACGTTGGTGTACGATAGGGCCGATACGTCGGACTATATCGCTCAATTTGGAAGCATGGTTTACGTTGATGACGCGGATATTTACATTGCTACGTATTGGGACAGTGGAAACGACGAAGTGCCATCGGATGCTGTTATATGCTTGATAGACAATGACTTAAATCTGAAAGGGACAAAACGACTAAAAATCGATAACACTAAGATAAGGCTGATGCATTGTCAGAAGACATCGGAAGGAAGTTGTCTGGTTTATGGACAATGCAAGAAAAGCTATGGGAGTGAGATGGTTTGTGTTTGGAATTTGTCGCCGGAAGACTTTGTGATTCCATGGACTTTGGATGAGAAGCCGGAGGTCTTGCAACACCAGAATGCGTATCCGAATCCTACACGTAACCTTTTGAATATCAGTATGAATGATGTTGAAGGCGAGTGTAGGGTGAGTGTATTTGACTTGTTAGGGCGGAAGTATTTCGAGCGTAGATTTGAACGAGGCGGCGCCATGCTGACTCTTGACGTGTCGAAACTCGAGGCCGGGACGTATTTTTATGAGGTCACCGTTGACGGGCGTAGCACACAAAAAGGTAGATTTATAAAAAACTAGTATTAACTTTCAATTTGTTTTATTATGAAACCACGTATTTTATTATTTATGGTCTTGTCGCTTGCCCTTGGTGGCGTGACAAGAGCGCAGGACAAGGGTGGCTGCGATTTGTGCGGGCCATCGGGAACATCGCAGAACCAGGCGAAGGGCAACTATTCGGCCACGGTTGGAATGTGTAACATCACAAATGGAGCTAATTCGTTGGCTGTCGGGCAAGCGAACAAGACGTATGGCGCCGCCTCGTTCGCGTTAGGAAAGTTCGCCTGGGCTAAAGCCACCAACGCCGTTGTTATCGGAAGCGGCATGGGTGATGCCGAAGCTAAAGCGTTGATTAACAATTATTCAGGCAGCTTGATGGTGGGCTTTAACAGCAACAAACCGACCTTGTTTGTCGGTTCTTCAAGCGGTCTGTCAACGACTGGCAAGATAGGTATAGGCAATGTCACCAATCCTCAGGCAAAGCTGCACATGTTGGCCGACTCGAACGAGGATGCCGGATTGATATTGGAGACGTCAAACAAAACCAACAAAAACGCGTTTTTGCAGTTTTACGACGACAAGCATAAAATTGTAGTCTCGAAAGAGGGGATGCGTATCACGGCAGCCGACGACGCGATGTTTTTCGATGCAGGTAACATCAAACTGAGCGGCAAGGTGGGAGTCAATATCGACAATGACTACGCAGGCGATTACGACTACGCTTTGGCAGTGAAAGGAGGCATACTCACGAGCGAGGTGTTTGTGAAAGAAGTCGGAGAGTGGCACGACGATGTCTTTTCAAATGAGTATAACCTCTTGCCGCTCAGCGATTTAGAGGAATATATTCAGGCCAACGGACATCTTCCCGACGTTCCGTCGGAGGCTGCTGTACTTGAGAATGGTTATAATGTGGTCGAGATGGAAGGAATCCTGCTGAAAAAGATAGAAGAACTCACTCTATACACTATTGAACTGCAGCGGGAGCTTGAAAACCAACGGTCAATCATTGATTGCTTGAGAAATAGTAAGTAACCATCAAAAACATATTTGCTATGGAAACGAAATATTATTTGATATTTCTAGCGCTTCTATTGTCTTTTGTTTTCAATAATAAAGCTTTTGCGCAGAGATGTCTCGTGTTTGATTATGATGCTGACGGCAACAGAATCGGCAGGATGGTGACAACTGATTGTCAGGGAGTGCGAAAACTCGTGGAAGATCAAGGAAACACTATTTCTGACAAAGAGGTGAGAGTGTATCCGAATCCGACAGACGGAAGCTTTAAGGTGCTGATTCCGGCAGACATCAAAAACGAAAACTCGAGCTATGAACTGTACGATATCAACGGCGTGCTGATATCGGCCGGCGAAATATTTGAATTCGAGACCGACATTGATGTTGGAGATCATCCCGCGGGTGTGTATCTGTTGAAGATCACCAACGGCGATGATATTATTTCAAAGATAGTTTTAAAACAATAAAACTGTAGTTTATGAAAAAGATTATTTTAATAATAATGTTGTCAGTCGCGTCGTCATTGTGCTCGCAGACTTGTCAGCAGACTTATATGGAACTCGATGCTGAGATTCCGAAAGACGAGAATTTATTATGCGAAGCATCGACGTCGATTAAGATGCTGCCCGGGTTTCACTGTAACCCGCAGGAAGGACATTCGGCGATGTTCTCTATCAACAGATTCGGTGTTTTCCCGCCCGATGAAGGCTTGATAGGAGGCCCGGCGACATCTAATAAAGACGGAGTCGTAGGAGCTCTCCCGGGTCAGCTGAATGTCAGCGATCTTGGCGCAGCCGTCTATTCCATCCCAATAATGATGCCTCCGGGCATTGGCAATATGACTCCGCAAATAACCGTGACCTATAACAATCAGGCTGGGAACGGACTGCTCGGCTGGGGGTGGAACCTGTCGGGATTGTCATCGATAACCAGGACTGGTCGGACGTTGTATCACGATGATAATCAATCTGTTGTGAATTTTACCGATGATAGATTTGTCCTCGACGGCAAGCGGCTTATGCTATGTTCGGGCACCTACGGTGGTAACGGCTCGGTTTATAAGACAGAGATTGACGAGATGAGCAAGATCGTAGCGTTTACCGAGGGTTACAACGGCCCGGCGCGGTTCGTTGTCCATAAAAGCGACGGCACTGTTTGGGAGTATGGCGGCACCACCGACTCGAGAGTCGAGCCGCAAAACCTTAATAACACAGCATTGATGTGGCACGTCAACAAGATCACTGACCCTGATGGTAACTCAATAATATTCAATTATTTAGAGAACCATAGTACAGGTGAGTCATATGTCGGAAGCATCGACTATACCCTCAACGACCGCGCCGGACTGACCTCGATGTATCGTGTGAGTTTTATCTACGACGACCGACTCGATGAAGAATCGTTTTATGTTTATGGAAATGTAGTTCAAATCAAAAAGATTTTGAAAAACATAACCATTAAAAACATGGTTTCGGGAGACATTTTGTATGATTATTCGTTCACTTATCTAGAGCCAGGAAGTTATTCAAACGATTATAAATCAATGTATTACAGACTCAAAACAATAGGTCTGTCGGCAAATGGAATGAAACTGAATCCAACGATAATAAGTTGGAACAAAAGCAGCCATTACCCAGATAAATTATTGTCTTATCCATTGAGTCAGAATGTCTTCAACAAGGTGCCATTTGTCGGCGATTTCAACGGCGACGGCCTTTCCGATGTGATCACTGTCCCGTATAAGCTGAGCAACACTTATCCGTCGAATGTTCAGGCGTCTGTTTATATTAATAAAGGAGGCGGCATTTTCGACGCAAACGCTTTCTATAGTTTCAGTTTCGACAAAACTCTTGAATGGGTGTATGTCGTTGATTTTGATGGCGATGGACGCGATGATGTAGTGCCATATTATGCCGATTATAGTGAGAACAGCAGCTGGAAGTCGAAAATATGTGTCTATCTGAATAAGGGTAACACTTTTTCTTATCTTGGAGAATATAGCAGTAGCAGGTTTTTTACGGTTTATCCGGGCGATTTTTTAGGCAATAGGAGGGTAGGGTTCTTCCTTGAACATAACAACGACGGCTATTACAGTACTTATTATCCGCGATATGTTTATTACGAGAACAACAGTCTATTGACGCAAACGCTTGGTGTTGAATCGTACACGTTCGTCCCGGAGCGTGTCTTCGTGGAAGATGTCAACGGCGACGGATGCTCCGAAATTATGTATCTTATGGAGAATTCCTCGGTGACAGCGAAAATCATCAAAAGAAACGGCCTGTACGTGTTTTACCACCTGAGGGCGGATGATATTTTCGACAGCGATGACTTTCTGTTTCCCGGCGATTTCAACGGTGACGGCTATACCGATTTGTTGAAATACGACAACCGAACCTATTGGAAAATCGCATTCTCGACAGGTCGCGGCTTTACGACACCAATCTCATGTATGGATAACAATCTGCTCAGAGGCGTTACTTTGGCACCCGTCGACAGATATTACTGTTCGTTGAAAGCTTTGTCGTCGCCTTCGGTAACTATCAGAACCGTCGATTTTGACGGTGATGGCAAAACCGATGTCGGCGTTTTTAAAAACACCGGAGGCAACTATCGTCTTGAGGTGGGATTCCAGCCGCGCAAAAATGCTGAAAATAGCTGCGAGTTCAGCGACATACGTTATTTTTATACAAATATCAACAACTCTCATCAGTATATCCATATAGGTAATTTCCTGGGACACGAAAACGCGAGCATTCTCGGAAGTGTCAGAAACAATCCGGTAAGCAGCGAAATCCCTAAAATTGTGTCGCTGAATCCTCACTCTTCAAAATACGGTGTGGAACGTATCACTGATGGAATGGGCGCTGCTCATGGTTTTAAATATGAATACATGATACCGGATGATGATTTTTATAACTATGATTATCAATGCGTTAGCGATGATATAAGAACTGTGGCATTACCAGTTCGAGCTCTTGCAGCCGATACGGTTTACTTAAACGACAAACCGTTTGTGACACAATATTCGTATGACAATGCTTTTTATCATACAAAAGGACGTGGTCTTCTCGGTTTTGAAACATCTGAGCGTAAGTTGCTGATTAACAATATGATACATGAAAGGTCTTTGCTTGAAAAAGACCTCGATATGATGGATGACAGCTATGTTTTATTACCCGAAATGCTGACAAAATACGACAATAACAATCAAGTTGTATCGTCAGAACAGTATCATTACGACAGATACATTTGCTCACATAATGATAAGGTGATAATGCCTTTGATGACGACAAAAAAATCAGTTTTGTATGACAGCGGTGCGCCTGGTTCGATTTTAAAAACGAATATACAAAATATTGATTATCAAAGTGATATGTCTGGTGATTTGTATTCCGATATAGTCAATATAAGTCGGTCTGTCGATGGTGTTGACGGCAGTTATCTCGGCGATGACGCCGCTTCTTGTTCTTATTGGGCGACAAATGATTTTTCGTATGATAACAATCTTTCGCAATGGGTGGTATCACGCCTTTCAACTGTCAGGAAATCAATGCATTATGACGACAATGACGAAGTGGGCGAATGCGAGATCATGGAGTATTCGGGCGCCAACCCATATCAAGTTACGAAAAGAACAGTCTTGCCAAACACCTCGATGAATTATGCCGATCCGCTTAAGATTGTCGCCGAGTATTCGTACGACGAACTTGGCCATGTCATACAGCAGTCGCTGACATCGCCGTCGGAGCGTAATCAACGGGTGACGAGGACGGAATATGGCAAAGAATATAACTATCGATTTTCGACATCCAAGATCAACGAAAACGGCTGGGCGGTCAACGTGCTTTATGATAATGACTATGGTAATGTATTGTCGACAGTGGATTACAACCAATTTGCAACTGATATTGAGTCAGATCCGTTCGAGATTACCAAGGAGATGGTTCTGCCCGATGGTACTAAGAATGTCAAGGCACGACGTTGGGCCGACGGTAATAAAAACGCACCGGCCGATGCATCTTATTACACTTGGGAGAAGACATCGGGATACGCCGAAAAGATGTCGTTTTACAATAAAAACGGGCAGCTGTTGCGTGACGTCACCGTCGGAATCAACGGGGAGGCCATATATGTAGATATGCAGTATGATGATAGAGGCAATATGGCTTCAAAATCAATGCCTTACATCGCTGGCGATGAGGTTAAGCGTTATTATTATCTTTATGATAACGATAACAGACTAGTGGAGGAAGTCTATCCGAACGGTTTGGTGAAAGACTACAGCTATAACGGACTCCAGAAGACTATAAACACAGTATCGCCTGATGGCGTCTCGCATGTTGTGGTCGAGACTTATAACCCGATGGGCTGGCGTGTCCAAGTTGTCGATATTGGTGGTAATGTCATTGATTATGAGTATTATAGCGATGGAAAGCTAAAAAATACTTTAATAGGAGGTAACCCATTGACCAAAGTCGAATATGAATATGATGGTCGACGAAATATGTCAAAAATGAAGGACCCGTCAAGCGGTGAAACTCATTATGAATACAATGCTTACGGTGAATTGAAGATGAAAAAAACAGCGAAAAATTGCGTGACTACATATGAGTATGACGACCGTGGCGAGATGGTTCAACGACGCGAGACTGACCAAAACGGAGGGAATGCCGTTGTTACCCAATGGGTTTATGATAGTTCAATGGGCAAACTGGGCACCCTGTCGAGCGTCGTTTATGGCGATTCGCATAGCGTTTCCTACGATTATGACGATCTTCTAAGATTGGTTAAAACTAAAGAGACGATAAAAGGCGAGGAGTTTGTTACCAATTATTCTTACGATGGAGCAAATCGCGAAGAATTTGTGACTTATCCGAGCGGACTGACGATTCAAAAATCGTATTCCAATTCAGGCTATTATAATACGATGACAAATCCGCAAAATGAGACGGTGCTGTGGCATACCAATGCAGCCGATGCGATGGGCTATATCACTGATTATCAAGTCGGTAATGGTATTGAAACACATCGTGACTATGATGAGCTTACATGTCTGCTGAGCGGTATCGTCACTGATTTTAACGGCAAACACTACCAGAATTTATCGTATAGTTTCGACGGATTTGGCAATCTGATAAACCGGACGAGTAAAGTCGGCACTAGAATAAGCGAAGATTTCACCTACGACGCTTTCAACCGCCTTGTCGGGATAAGTCTCAACGGAGTCAACACGGGTGAAATGGTTTACGACGACTACGGAAATATCATCTCAAAAACCATCGACGGACACAATGTGTTCTATGATGCTCAATACGATGGCGCTTGTCCGTATGAAATCAAGAAGATGCAGACCGATTCGGACGATTTTGCAGGGATGAGCCAAAATATCAGTTACACAACTTTTGATAAGATGTCATCTGTTAAATCCGGAAATAATTCATTATCAATAGATTATGGCTTTAATCATGAAAGAATCAGTTCGACTGAAATAGTCGACGGTACAATGCGTCAAAAGGTGTATGCTGGTGACTGTGAATATGTTACGGATGGCGGAGGTCGTGTCATTTACACATATCTCAAAGGTCCGATGGGCGTGTTTGCCGTTTGTTGTACCGACGATAGAGGCAATTCTTCGATTTTCTACATCCACAAAGATAATCTTGAATCGTGGTGCTTGATTACAGATGAAAAAGGCGACGTTGTGCAGCGGACAAGCTACGATGCCTGGGGTAATCCGAGTGGTGATCTGATGTGCGACAGAGGCTTTACCGGGCATGAACATTTGCGCGGCTTTGGAATCATTAATATGAATGGCAGAGCATACGATCCTTTTGTCTCGATGATGATGAGTCCCGACAGTTACATCCAAAACCCTGATTTTTCGCAGAATTACAACCGTTATGCTTACTGTTTCAACAATCCTTTGAGCTATTCCGACCCGTCGGGCGAATGGGTTGAATGGTTTATGTACGGAATCTTTAACGGTGCGGTCAATGTGATATGGAATATCCAGGAAATTGACTCATTTGCAGAAGGCGCTCTGGCGTTTGGCGCAGGTTTTATACAAGGATGTCTCACTGAAGGGCTGTCGGAATGCTCGTGGGCTTGGCAGGTTGCCGGGGGAGTGGCAGGAGCTACCGTCAAGACCGGCGTCAATAGCTTCGTCAAACGAAACACCGGCGATGGCTTGGACTGGAACGTGATGAAAACCGACAAATATAAAGACGAGGTGCTCTATGCCTGCGGATCGAATCTGGCAAAGTCGATACTGACCTCATATTTCACGCAACCTACTGATTCTGAGGATGGTAAGAATATCTGCAATATGCTTTGCAAGGAAAAACACAACCAGATTCTGCTCTTGACGGCATCGAAGAAAATCATGGGAAATCTCTTTGCAGGAAGAAAGATTTTCAGCGGTTTTGGCATCACTAAAGACAATCTGGAGGATATCGTGCCTTATCTGGAATGCGCTCTTGATATTGTTTCCGACAATGTCACAATCAGCGGAAGCTCCGAAACGCTAAGCAAAATCAACGACAAGCTGCTTGGTTTCGACTTAAAGGGCGTGATGAGTAAATTTGGCAGCGATGCCGACTATTGTTATAGTCAAATTCGTGCTTTATTTTTAAATAATTAGAGAATAATTAGCGTTTTTTTACTATCTTTGCACCCAAATATTTTAACGATTTGTTACTATGCTGGAATTGATTTTGAAACAACTTTTTGTTGATGCCTTCAAGAAACTCTACGGACAGGAACCTCCTGCGCAAAACGTGAGCTTCCAGAAGACTCGCCCCGAATTTGAAGGCGACATGACCATCGTGGTCTTCCCGTTCGTGAAAATGGCAGGAAAAGCACCCGAAGCACTGGCCAATGAGCTCGGAACAGAGATGATGAAAGAAAGCGCATTCATCGCAAAATACAACGTGGTGAAAGGCTTCCTCAACCTGCTCATTTCCGACAGCTATTGGATCGACTTCATGCAGAAAAACCATCTCGACGAACGATTCGGACGAAAAGAGGTTTCAGGCAAGCCGGTAGTGGTGGAGTATTCCTCACCGAATACCAACAAACCGTTGCACCTCGGCCATATCCGTAACAACCTGCTCGGCTGGAGCGTGTCGGAAATCCTCAAAGCCAACGGCGAAAACGTGGTTCGCGTGAACCTCGTGAACGACCGCGGAATACATATCTGCAAGAGCATGATAGCATGGCAGAAATGGGGTAACGGATGCACTCCGGAATCGACAGGGAAGAAGGGCGACCACCTAATCGGCGACTTCTACGTGATGTTCGACAAGCATTTCAAAGAAGAAGTGAAACAGCTGCTGCCAGCCAACTACGACCAACTCAGCGATGAGGACAAAGAAAAGGCGAAAGCAGAAGCCGAAAACGCTTCTCTGCTGATGCAGGAGACTCGCGAGATGCTGCGTAAATGGGAGGCCGGCGACAAAGAGGTGCGCCAACTTTGGGAGATGATGAACAACTGGGTTTACGAAGGCTTTGACGTGACGTACAAACGTCTCGGAGTGTCGTTCGACAAGATTTATTACGAGTCGCAGACCTATCTTTTAGGTAAGAGCACGGTGATGGATGGCTTGAAGAAAGGCGTTCTGTATCAAAGAGATGACAACTCAGTGTGGTGTGACCTCCGCGATGAGGGATTGGACGAGAAACTGTTGCTGCGTCGTGACGGCACCTCCGTTTATATGACTCAAGACCTGTGAACCGCTCAACTGCGTTATGACGAGTTCCATCCGAAGAAGCTGATCTATGT
>JAFZXR010000016.1 GCA_017616675.1 Bacteroidales bacterium | reverse complement strand
GACCCGTCAATGACCATGCCGAAGCCGCCGTTGATGACCTCTCCCCAGCCTACGCCGCCACCGTTGTGGATGCTGACCCACGTAGCGCCGCGGAAACTGTCGCCAATGACGTTCTGTACAGCCATGTCAGCGCAGCGGTTGCTGCCATCGTAGATATTGCTGGTCTCACGGAACGGTGAGTCGGTACCCGAAACATCATGATGGTCACGACCGAGTACCACTGGTGCTGACAAGCGGCCGTCGGCGATGGCTTTGTTAAACTCGGCAGCGATCTTAGTACGGCCTTCGCAGTCGGCGTAGAGGATACGAGCCTGTGAGCCCACCACGAGGTGGTTGGCCTGTGCGCCTTTGATCCACTGTATGTTGTCGTGCATCTGCTGCTGAATCTCCTTCGGCGATGACTTGGCGATCTCTTCAAGGACCTTGCATGCAATGTCGTCGGTCACCTGCAGATCCTCAGGCTTGCCTGAGGTGCACACCCAGCGGAACGGACCGAAGCCGTAGTCGAAATACATCGGGCCCATGATGTCCTGGACATATGAAGGGTAGCGGAACTTGCCGTCAGCCTTGAGGATGTCGGCGCCGGCACGGCTGCTCTCGAGGAGGAAGGCGTTGCCGTAGTCGAAGAAATACATGCCTTTGGCCGTGAGCTTGTTGATGGCCGCCACGTGCCGGCGCAACGATGCGTAGACAGCGTCTTTGAACTTCGCCGGTTCGTCAGCCATCATCCTCTTCGACTCCTCGAATGAATATCCTACAGGATAATATCCGCCTGCAAATGGGTTATGCAACGACGTCTGGTCGGAACCGAGGTCCACCTGGATGCCTTTGTCTGCTGCATATTCCCAGAGGTCGACGACATTGCCTTGATATGCAAACGAGCGTGCGATCTTCTTTGCGCGAGCCTCGTTGACTTTCTCGAACAGCTCGTCGAGGTTCTCGTGAATCTCATCGACCCAACCCTGGTTGTAGCGTTTCAACGCCGCTGCCGGGTTGATCTCAGCTGTTATCGACACCACGCCTGCGATGTTACCTGCCTTTGGCTGAGCGCCCGACATGCCGCCGAGACCCGCTGTGATGAACAGCTTGCCAGCCGGTGTGCCGCCTTGCTTACGCGAAGCATTCAACACCGTGATGGTCGTGCCGTGTACGATGCCTTGTGGTCCGATGTACATGTACGAACCTGCCGTCATCTGGCCGTATTGTGTCACGCCGAGTGCGTTGTAACGCTCCCAGTCGTCGGGTTTCGAATAGTTAGGAATCATCATGCCGTTGGTGACGATGACGCGCGGAGCCTCTTTGTGCGAAGGGAACAAGCCCATCGGGTGACCCGAATACATCACCAAGGTCTGCTCGTCGGTCATATTGGCGAGGTACTGCATCACGAGGCGATACTGTGCCCAGTTTTGGAAGATGGCACCGTTGCCGCCGTAGATGATGAGCTCGTGTGGATGCTGTGCCACTGCAGGGTCTAAGTTATTCTGTATCATCAGCATAATGGCTGCAGCCTGACGGCATTTTGCAGGATATTCGTCGATTGGACGGGCATACATCTTATATGAAGGACGATAACGGTACATGTAGATGCGGCCGTATTTCTCCAATTCTTCGTAAAACTCAGGCGCGAGCTGTGCGTGAAGCCTCTCGGGGAAATAACGGAGAGCGTTCTTCAAGGCCAGACGTTTCTGTTCTTTTGTCAGGATGTCTTTACGCTTCGGTGCGTGGTTGATGTTCTTGTCGTATTCCTTCACTTCAGGCAGCTGCTCAGGGATTCCGGCAAGTATTTCTTTTTGAAAATCATTCATTTTATTATAATTTTTTTGTTTATTTTCAATATTTTTAACCTGCAAATTTAATAAATTTATATCTTTGCAACATCAAATTAGCTAAAAAATGAATAAAAAATATTTTTTCAGATATGTTTTGGCGTTCATCGCAATGTCGTTTCTGATGAATGATATTGTTGCGCAATGCTTTGTAAATGAATCACTTGCGGAACGGATTGGAATAAATTTCATCTCTAATAAGGCGAAAAAATCGGACGTCAGTTTGAGTCTTTTTCATACTGAAAACGGTGCCGACGGACAGCCGAATCTTTACATTTTCAATGTCGACGGAGGCGGTTTTGTCATCGTTTCGGCTTCGAAATACGTAAAACCGGTGCTTGCTTACTCTTCAGAGCATAGCTACGAGGGTGAGATTCCTGAGCCGGCATGGTATTTCATCAATAATTACAGCAAAAATATCGATTATTGCGACGAGAATGGCGTTTTTATGAACGACGAAGTTGTAAGTGAATGGAAGTCATTGGAAGCCAATGAGTTACCGGCTGCAAAGAACGCCAAGACGGTGAATCCGCTGATTCAGACTTTATGGAATCAGGACTATCCTTATAATTATTATGCTCCGGCGACGGGAGGCGGCTGGTGGGGCGGAGGCCCTGGAGGTCACTGCTATGCCGGTTGCGTGGCATGTGCCATGTCGCAGATCATGAAATATTGGGATCATCCGGTGCACGGACACGGCTCGCATTCGTATGTCCACGGCACCTATGGCGAGCAGTCGGCGAACTTCGGCGCGACGAATTACAACTGGTCGATAATGCCTATAGAATGTGGCAATCAGGCTGACGAGGCTGCGAAAGCTGTCGCTCTGCTGATGTATCACTGTGGAGTGAGTGTCGACATGAACTTCGCTCCGGATGGCAGCGGTGCCTACTCTAAAGATGTGGAGACGGCCATGCGTCAGTATTTCGGTTACTGCGCCGCCTCGTATAAAGAACGCAGCAAATTCACCGAAGAAGAGTGGATCGCCATGTTGAAGAGCGAGCTCGACAAGTCGCAGCCTGTCTACTTCTCGGGCAGCAGCGACTCAGGTGGCGGTCATGCCATAGTGTGTGACGGCTACGACAGCAACGATTATTTCCATTTCAACCTCGGATGGAGCGGTAGTGGCAACGACTATTACAGCATCAACGACGTGGCCGGATATCATAACAACGAGGCGGCGGTGATTAACATCGTCCCTATGGAGATCAACGCCGACGACAACGGCATCATCTATGTCACCCCCGACGGCACCGGCGACGGATCGTCGTGGGACAACGCTACACCTTATTTACAATATGCCTCAGCCAAAGCCATCGAGGTGTCGAAGATGATATGGGTTAAGACCGGCACCTACTACGGCGACTTGAGCAGTGCCGACGGCGCGTTCACCATCTACAAGAACAACAGAGTGTACGGCGGCTTCGCCGGCAATGAAGGCCCCGACTTTAACCTCGACGATCGTGACTTTGTAGCTAACCCGACGATTCTCGACGGTCAGAACCAACGCCGAGTGCTTTATCAGGTCGACAACTTCATGAACGCGGAGTATTCTGTGTGGGACGGCTTCACCTTCCAGAATGGAAGCGCCGGAGCCGGCGCGGGTGCTTACCTGTGCTGCAACAGCCGCTTCGTGAACTGTAACTTCGTGAATAACCACGCCTCTGGTTTCGGCGGAGGCGCTTATATCATCACGGCTTATTACGACAACTCTACGGTGAAGTTCACCAACTGTCTATTCCAAGACAACAGCGGATCGCTGGGTGGCGCCATCTGCGACATGACGGGAGCACATTTCCTCAACTGCAGGCTGACGAACAACACCGCGATGACCAAAGGTGGAGCATATTACATCTACGCCAACAAGGAAAGCAGAATCATCAACACCATCTTCGACCATAACTCCGCTAATCTGGGTGGCGCCATGTATAACAAAGGCAAAATCACCGTCATAAACAGCGACTTCATCTACAACGAAGCAAACGAAAACGGCGGTGGAGTGTTCAACGAGACGCGTTACAGCAAGTATTACAACAGCATTGCGTGGGGTAACGTCGCCGCCGGCCTCGCCAACCAGATCGAGGGAACGTCGACGTTTAAATACTGCGCAATCCAAGGTGGCTTAGAAGGCACCAATATCATAAACCTGGCTGCCGACAACGACGGTTCCGACTACGGTAACTATCCGCGTTTCGTGAACCCGGCCGGCGGCGACTATTCCATCGACAGCTATTCGGTGTGCGTCGACGCAGGCGACAACAGCGTGACGGGCATCACTGGCCCCGACTACCTCGGAAACCAACGTATCGTGCACGATATCATTGACCTTGGAGCCGTTGAATGCCAACACGGAGTATCGGTGGCAGAGACAGAAGAGAATGCCTTTGTGATGTATCCGAATCCTGTTGATAATCAGCTTGTTATCAAGATGGAAGGCGCGATGCAGATCGAGGTTTATAACTCACTCGGACAGCAAATCATATCAACTGAAGCGGAAAACGAAATGATTTTGAACACCTCAGAATGGAAAAACGGTGTCTATTTCGTAAAAATCAACGGAACAACAGCAAAATTAGTCAAATAGCAATTACCACGCTTTGGGTTTAGAAATAGTATTTCTTAAACCGAGCAAGGTTGTGAAAAGTGTGAAGAAGATATCGTAAATAGGTGTGAAGAAAAGATATAACTTCTTCTCTCCCAATTGTTTAGCCGATTTTATATAAATCCAGTCCATGCTGATGCCGTGCAGAAGCATGAAACCGCCTATTGCCACGTAATAGATCGGGCATTCGGAAGTGCAGAAAAATGCCGGCGAGAGGCAGAAAAGCAGCGTTGCCGACACGTAATAGAACAAACGGCTCGACAAGAGCGTTCCCAGGATGAAGTTTGTTGAGCGTTTGTACATGTTGGCGGTGGAGTAGTGGCGGCGTTTCTGGTGAATCCAGCTGCTGAAGGTATGCTTTGGCTCCGACTCCACGCGACAGCTCGGGTCGATGAAGATGCGGGTGTTTTTGCTGTTAGCCACCTGACTGATAAATATGTCGTCGTCGCCCGACGGGATGGTGTAATGCGACGTGAAGCCCTTATTTTTATAGAAAAGCTCACGATGATACGACAGATTGCGGCCCACTCCCATGTAAGGCATCTTCGCCAATGCCATCGAGAGATATTGGATGGCGGTGTAGAGAGTATCGAAGCGTATCAGCTTGTTTAACAGGCCTTTACGGGTGAAATATGGTCCGTAACCCAGCACCACCTCGGTGTTCTTACGATATGCGCTAACCATTCCCTTGATCCACTGGTCGTTTTCAGGCAGACAGTCGGCGTCGGTCAACAGCAAAAGGTCGTGTTTCGCTGACTTGATCCCCATGCTGAGCGGGAATTTCTTGCCATGGAAGAAGTTGAGGCTCTGCGTAAGCGAAACCACGTTGACTTCGGGATGTTTATCAACCAAAACCTTAAGATAATCGGTGGTTTCATCGGTTGAGCAGTCGTTGACGATGACGAGCTCGAATTCAGGATAATCCTGCGAAATGATGCGTGGCACTAGGTCGACGAGATACTCGTAAGCGTCTTTGGCACAGACGATTACCGACACAGGCTCATAATTCGGAGCGTCGTTGTCGTATTTCTTTTTCTTGAAAAACGCCAGACGGCTGAAGAGACCCCAGAAGTAACACATCTGAATCAGCCAGCAGAGGCCGAAAATGCATAAAACAATGAAACTAAATGACTTATAGTTTAAAATAATGTCCATTTTCAATATTTTTTGATTTTGCAAATATAGTAAATTTTTCAATGTGATG
>JAFZXR010000015.1 GCA_017616675.1 Bacteroidales bacterium | reverse complement strand
TTCAGTATCGTTTGTTGTCGTTGTTGTTTGTGATTTGTTCCCACAGGCAGCGAAAAACAGTGTCGCTGCAATTATTAAAGCCTTTTTCATCTGATTGTTCTTTTACCGTTTTTAATGTTGCAGATTGTGTTTAGTTCATCAACCTGCTTTCACCCCATTTATATTGAGGATAAGCCTTCTTGAGGTCGTTGGCCGAGCCTTCCACGCCGCTGCCACCACTGGTTGCGAAGACATTGAGCGTTTTACCGCTTAAATCGTGAGCCTCAATGAAGGTGTTGACAATTGTCGGGGCGGTGTACCACCAAACTGGGAACCCAATCCAAACCACATCATAGTCGGCGATGTTGTCGCAATGGCCTTTGATAGCTGGGCGTGACGATTTGTCTTTCATCTCAAGGGTTGAGCGGGAGTTTTTGTCGCGCCAGTTGAGGTCGGCATCGGTGTAAGGCACCTCAGGGACGATTTCGTAAAGGTCGGCGTTGAATTCTTTAGCTAGCCGTTGAGCTGCGGCCTTTGTTGTGCCGGTTGCTGAGAAGTAAACTACAAGTGTTTTCATGTCTTTTTTGTTATTTTCTTGTGAATTTGCAGTCATATTAAGACCTAATATTGCTGCAAAAATTAGTAATAGTTTTTTCATTATCGATGATATTTTTTGCAAAGATAATGAAAAAATTAACAAAACTAATGCTGAATGTTTCCTTAAATCAAAACTTTGATGTTGTTGACAAACATGTTGACGGCAATCGCGAGCAAAATCACACCGAAAAATTTTCTTAGGATGAAAATCAGATTTTGTCCCAATAGTTTTTGAATTTTGTCAAGATGGCGAATTACGACGTAATCGAGGGCAATATTCAAAAGCAAACCTATCAGAATATTGACGATGGCGTAGTCGGCGCGCAATGACAACAGACCTGTCAGAGCACCCGGACCTGCTATCAGTGGAAATGCCACAGGAACGATGCTTGCACCGCTGTTGTTGTTCTCGTTTTTGATGATTTCACGACCGAGAATCATCTCAACGGCAAGCACAAACAAGACAAACGAGCCAGCTACAGCGAACGATGCGGCATCGATGCCGAAAACCTTCAGCAATCCGTCACCGGCAAAGAAAAACGTCAAAAACAAAGCCAAAGCCACAAGGCAGGCCTGACCCGCCTTGATGACTTTGTTCTGTTCCCTCATGCTTACAAAAATAGGTATCGACCCGAAAATATCGATGATGGCCGCCATCACGAAGAAGGCACCGAAAATCTCAATAAAGTTTATCTGACCTAACATTTTTTAATTAAAAATTGACAGTTGAAAATTATTAAATATTAATAACTATTGGTAACTTTTAGATGTTTTTGCAACTATTTTACGATGATTTTTTCAATAATTTGTTGATTTTCAATAAAAACTGTGACGAAATAAACGCCTTTCGGCAATGTGCTGACATTGATTTCCTTTTCGGTTGATGACAGAACCTTGCGGCCTGTAATATCATATAAATCAATGCGTTGTACAGGTGAATCATTATTTGCCCCTACATGGATATAATCATGTGCAGGATTCGGATAAATCAAAATTGCGACATTTTCGTTTTCATCAATTCCTTGAGGTGGAGTGGGAGGTGTCGGAGCCTCGCCGTTGAAGTTTTCAATGCAGAAATAAGATGGCGTGAGTATGCCGTATTCGTTGTTTTTCGTTGATGAGAGTTCGAATGAGATGGTGTGGACTGCGCCGAGCGGACTGAGGTCGAACCATTCCCAAGTATCGACGACGTAGTCTTCTTCATTGTTGTCGAAACGATAGTCGGCGAGATAGAACTCGGCTGTGCCAACAGTCTGTCCTGCTGTATTTTTACCAATCGCGGTGAGCTTGAACCAATCCGGATCGTTGCCGCTTGTTCCGCCGAAAGGCGTTGAGCTATAGTCGCCTTCGGTGATGCTTTGATAGGCCCAGAGATTGTTTGTGACGTAGAATCCTGTCACTGTGTGCTCCTGTCCGTCAGCGGCGTAGACGTCGGTGGGAACGCCGTAGCCCATCACGTATGCCACACCGTATTGTGTTGAGCCGTCGTAGCCGGCGCCAGTAGCTGCTGTATATTGCGCGCTCAACCCAGTTTGTGTCAAATCGGTATGATTTGATGCTGTGAAACCGCCCCATGCTGAATACTCAGGCCAATATGTATTGGTGAAAAGCCAGCCGCCACTGAACATCTCGTTGTTCTCGTTTTCTCCGGTCCAGATGCCGCTGCCGTTGAGCGCAACATCGTCGAAAGTAGCTGTTCCGACGACAATCTGAACTTCAACACCCGAAACGCTCACGTTCATGTCGACGTATTTGCCATTGCTTGTGGCGCGGATGACTAAAGTCTTGTTGGTGAATGCGCTGGCGGTTGTTCTGCTCACGAAAAGCATGTCATCGTCGTCGATTGTAGCAGTGATTTCCGAAGGGCAGCTCTGTACTTCGATTTCAATGAATTCATTGTTGTTGTCAGGGTCGTCGAAGGTGTTGCTGAGGTCGAAACTCAACGTTTGCGGGTAGCTCGTGAAGTTGATTGGAGCGAGCTGGTTAGCCACTACAGGAGGGAGGTCTTCTGCTACGCATTCCACTGAGAATGATGTCTGCACCGACTGTCCTGCGCTCTCGGCATTCAAAGTGATTGTTGCTGTTCCGCCAGTTGCCACAAGACGTGTCACGGTCAGAATTCTGCCGTTCAAAGTAGCCGAAACGAGCGAAGGATTGCTGTTTGAAGCCACCGAAATGACAATATTTTCATTCGGATCGTCAGGATCGTTGAAAGTGTTGGTTAAATCGACGGTCTGGCTGGCCGGATATGTTTCAAAAGTGATGTTGTTTACAGAATTTGCTACAACTGGCGGCAGGTTTGTGCCTGAAGCGAACTCGTCGGCTCCGGCGCAAGGCGCCGTCGCCGAACGGTTTTGTCCGTCGATGTCGGTTGTTACATATGAAAGCGGATTTGCTACTGTTAAACCATCGGCACTTGTAATATGCAAGTCGTTGTTACCCACAAAGTTAGGTATACAAAGTGCCGAATGTGCGTCAAAGCCGGTTCCTGCAGTCCAGTCACTCAGAGTGGCATTATCGATGGTGCCGATTCTACCAATATTTTCTCCTGAAAAAGCAATTCTATTGTAGTCGCAAAAACGATTATCAACATAGTTTTGGAAACGGAAAACATAGCCGCTGCATTCATTAACTATCAAATTGTTGTAGATATGCAGATTCTGCCAGCTATTCTCCACGAAAATGCTGCCGCAGTTGCTCGTGCCGCTGCATTTCACGGTGTTGTTGACGAAATAAACGTATTCGCTGTTACTGTCGTCTAAATTGACGCAGTAGCTGCTGTTTACATTGCAAACAAAGTTGATGATATTGTTTCTGATGATGACGGGCTGATTGGCTGTTCCCATTGCCGGACGAGTCTCAAAAACCGTCGCATAGTTTGAGTTTCTCGTCACGTTCATCACGTTGTTTTCGATGATGCTGTTGTAACGGATGCGGAGAAAATCCATAGCGTGATAGTTAGTCAAGACATCATGTGTGTGGTTGGTGATGGTGTTGCCGCGCACAATAGCATTATCGGTGAAAGAGATATAGACGCCCTTGAACGACTGGTTGAGGAAAGTGCAGTTTTCGACCAACACTCCGTCGTTGAGCGTGTAGATGTTTTTACCTTGATAATAAAGTGCTACGTAGCCGTTTCCGAAATGGCAGCCCACAAACTCGTTGTCATGGCAAACCCACTCGCCGCTGGTGTAATAAACGAGGTTTTTATCGCCATCGAGGTTGGTTGTTGAAACTGCTCCGACAAAACGCACATTTTCAAAGCGGTTGTAGTCGGTCTGTCCGTCACACACAAGCAATCGTGCTTTAACAGTCGATGTGGTTGTCACTGTCATGTTTTCGAAGGTGATGTAGTCGGTGCCGTTGAGTTTGATGGTGCTGTTGTCGGTGTAGCCGGCGTTGCTGGTAACCACAACTTGCTGATTATCAGCGCCCATGCCTCTGAAAATCACTCTGTTTGTTGCCGAAGCACCATTGATTTGATTAATTGTCACATACTCCTCATAGGTTCCCGGCGCGATTTCAAAAACCACTTGTCCCGACACGCCAGCTTCCAATGCAGTCGCCGCCGCGCTGAGTGAGGTGTAGTTTGGGTTTTGAGAAGAATTACTGTTGACTGTGTAAGTGCCTGATAATTGAGCATTTACGAGTGTCGCAAATAACAGCGACAGTGTTAAAAAGAAACACTTTTTCATTTTAATTTAATTTTAATCCCGAAATAAATTTAACTATAACGCCTGGCAAGGTCTTCTGACTCGTCCGAGCCTGTCGCCTTCCCATCTTTCGACAGTGGCTTGATCGACAGGCCTTTACGCCGGACTCACAGCAGCGGGTACTGTCGCCGATTTGCACGGCATTCCCTTTTCCAAAACGGTTGCAAAGATACAATTTATTTTAATTCATCATACATCGTAATAATCAACTCTTTCAAGAAATCGCGGTTGTCAACATTATCGACTAAAAGCATCGGCTTGGCTCCCTCGTATGGAATAGCCATTGAAGCTTCAGGCATTTTTTTAAGTGCTGATTTTGTTGGCTTTACGAGAAAGCGGTTGTCGTAAATACCGCCAATGATTTTATCTCGGTAATAAAGGATATATTCTCCCATCATCTTTCGGGAAGTTATTTCGTCCAATTCCGAAAGTTGCTCAAGAATGAAATCGGCGTGGTCTTTTGTTGAAGGCATAGTGTGCTTTTATCAGTTTCTCAAAACTTACAAACTCGCTGTGATGATTTCAGCGATGTCTTTTTCCGAAAGCGGAGCGTAGGCCTGGTCTAATCCTTCGTTCACAGCGATGTGATGCGCCATCTCATCGACACGGCTCTCGTCGATGCCCAAATCTCTCAAATGCATAGGAATTCCGATGCTTTCGAAGAATTTGTAAGTCTCGTCGATGGCTTTATTCGCAATCTCCCATTTGTCGAGATTTTTATCAATGCCGAACACGTTGATGCCATATTTTACGAAGCGAGGCAGCGTTCTTTCGTTCAGAATATGCTTCATCCACCTTGGTGTGATTATTGCTAATCCCCAGCCGTGGGTGATGTCATAGTAAGCACTCAAGGCGTGTTCTATGCCGTGACAAGGCCAACCTGACGGGCTGTTGCCGAGAGCCAGGATTCCGTTGCAGCCGTAGGTGCAGGCGAGCATCATCTCGGCGCGGGCAGTGTAGTCCTCAGGGTTTTCGAGACATTTGCGGCCGTTTTCCATCAGACTGTGGAACATCGACTCGCAAAAGCCGTCGTTCAAAAGGGTGGCATCTTCCACGAAATACTGTTCCATCACGTGGTTCATCGCGTCGGCGATGCCCGCGGCGGTCTGTTTCTTGTTGACAGTGAATGTGTAAGTCGGGTCGAGGAACGACACGACAGGGTAGAGGTGACGGTCGATATAGCCGATCTTATCGTTGGTCTCGGTGCGCGAAATCACGCCGCCGCAGTCATATTCTGAACCTGTCGCCGCCAAGGTGATGACGTCGACAATCGGAAGTGCGGCCTTGGCTTTCACCTTATATGAAATAAGATCCCATGGGTCGCCGTCGTAGCAGGCACCTGCAGCAATGGCCTTCGAGCAGTCGAGCACCGAGCCGCCGCCGACAGCCAAAATAACGTCGATTTTGTGTTCCTTACAGAGACGCACGCCGTCGAGGACGCTGGGGTCGTATTTCGGGTTGGGCTGGATGTCGGGAAGTTCAACGATTTCGTAGCCTTTCAGCAGCTCGTAAACCTTCTGGTAAAGACCTATTTTCTTGATGTTTCCGCCACCATAGGTTAACAATATTTTCTTTCCGAATTGCGCCATCACGCTTGGGAGTTTAGCTATAACGCCTTTGCCGAAGATGAGGCGTGTCGGAGTCTGATAATCAAAGTTTTGCATATTATTAGTTTTAAATTATTTTTTGCAAAGATATGAAAAATTTTTTACCTTTGCACTTTACTATGAAGATGAATATTAAAAACAAGATATTATTTTTCGTTGCCTTCACTCTTTTCAATGTGGCGCAGGCACAATGGCAACCCATGAACGGGCCGCAGGGACGCTACGTCAGGAGTATTCTCTGCACCGACAGCCTGTATTATGCAGCAACAGGCGGCGGCGTTATGGTGAGCAGCGACAAAGGCCTCAACTGGGAGTTCCGCAACAACGGACTCACCTCGTGTGACACGAAATGCCTCGTTACCTATAATGACACGGTGTTCCTTGCCACCGACGAGAACATCTTCCGCACTATTGACGGCGGTCTGCACTGGACGCCCGACCCTTACATGCACAACCATTACATCAAACATATCTTGGTTCACAATGGCTCGCTCCTTGCCTCGACTTACGTCCAAGGCGTTTACCAATCGACCGAAGGTACCCAGGGCGAATACACCTCAGAAGCTTTTCCTGGCGATGTACGATATCCCTATTTCATGTCCGACAACGACGAAGCCATATTTATCGCCACCTATAGGCGCGGCGTCTACCGTTCCTTTGATAACGGGACTTCGTGGGAGTCGTGCAGCAACGGCTTGAACAGCGATGTCCTTGGCATCTACTGTCACAATGGTAAGGTGTTTGCCACCGTGCTTGGGCAAGGTGTTATGGTCTCAAGCAACAATGGCAATACCTGGACGAGTGCCAACCTCAACAAGCAGGCTAAAGGCTATGCCCACCTCGGCGACACGCTCTATGCCGCCTGCATAGGACAAGGCGTTTATGTTTCATACAACAACGGCGTCACCTGGCAAGACTTCAACTCCAATCTTACGTCGAAGAACCTCTGGTGCATGGACGCTCACGACGGATACATCTTCGTTGGCGACACCCAAGGTCACATCTATCGAGGTAACGCCGACGGCAGCGGATGGATCCGCACCAACACTCCATCGTTCCTCGCCTCGGTGGGCAACATAGGCATCAGCAACGGTCGTATCCTCGCCGCCACACATGGCTCCGACATGTTCTACACCGACAACGGCAGCACCTGGTCGCAGAGTTCCAATATCGGCACAGTGGAGATACGCGGAATGTTGGTGGAAGGCAATAATGTGTTTATCGGCACTGACATGCTTGGCAGTTTCCTTTCAAACGACAGAGGCGCTTCGTTCAATTCGGCAGGATCGGGACTGCCGGAGGCTCAGTGGCTTCAAAGTCTGGTGCGTTGCGGTTCACAAATCATTGCGGGAAGCAAAGACAGGATGTATGTTTCCTTCGGTCTCGGCCAGCAATGGTACGTACCGACATGTCTGCCTCTTGACATCGACGTTGTCGACCTCACTTGGGACGGCAGCACTATGTATCACGTCTCATACGACGGTGTATTGCGCTATAGCAGCGAGCAAGGCTCCCGTTGGCAAGTCCTTAACTCCCCGTTCGAAGATGTCAATTACACCACTTTGCGGTACCATGACAACGGCTTATATCTCGGCACGCGCGGGCATGGTCTTCACTTCACCGACGACATGGGGGCGAATTGGCAAGCTATTGACGCTTTGCCTGTCGACGCCACTATCAGGCGAATCACCACTAACGACACCATCGTCGCTGTGGGTTGCGAAGACGGCTCCATCTACCTGAAATATGACCGTAGCAATATTTGGCAACAAATTGACAACATTCCAATTGACGGTCCCATCCTCGACATCTGCATCGATGGAGAACTGCTTTACGCATCGCCTATGGCTGGCGGCATTTGGTATATTGAGTTGCCCCCAGTTCCAGATGCTATTGAGGAATTCACTGAGAAAGCATTGAATATCACTCCCAACCCGGCCTCAACGTTTGTTTCCATTTCTACCGGCGAGTCGTTGCACAATGCTGAACTGACCGTTTATGACCTTCAAGGAAAGGTCCGCTACAACAGCAAGATGCAGACTGACAGGCACGAGATATCCACAAGTGATTTCCCGGCAGGAATCTATTTCGTGAAAGTTGAGAGCGACAACATGTCTATTGTCCGAAAAATGGTGATTCAGCACTAAAGATGCGATGCGCCATCACGCTCTGAAATCATTGGAACACAAAAGACACACCCACTTGGGTGTAATCGTCGATGGAGCGGAATTGCCCGAACGGACAATTGCCGTGATATAATCGCGCTCCGATGGAAAAACTGCTGAAATAGCCCTCATAACCCGGGATATTGTGGCGCATTCCAAGAAAAAGACTGTAAGTAAAACGCCGATAGTCTGATGGACTGTTATCGGTGTCACCATTTTTTAAGGTCAAGTCATAACCATAGACCACCCTGTTGCGGATTTCTGCTGATATTATGCCTTGATTGCCATGACGTGATTCGGAAGTTTGATATTGGTACTGAAAATACGCTTCATACGGCGATCGTGTGGGATGTGCCAACGACGCGCTCCCGTCACCAGCCGATGTTTTGATTCTATACCATCCTTTTTCCGGAAACAATAAAAGCATCAATCCGGCTCGGAAAGTATGGCATTGCACCTTTTTGTTTTCAGGCTCATTCAAGGTAAACACCAATTCTGTATAGTTGCAAGTCACATTAACTCTTCGTAGTGCATAGTCTTCATTCATACGCTGAATCTGGAGCTCGTCGCCAATATGAGTCGACTCGTGCTTATACAGAGAAAATGCTACGGAATAGTTCTTCAAAAACTTGTGGTTTAAGCGATGAATGAATGTGGCGGTGGGCAGACCGATACGATAGTCGGTGTTGATGACCGGCGCTGTCATCGATTCAAACATATCCATCCACAAATAATCAGATGTGGCAATGGTAAAACTTAAGCCAAATCTATCGTCAGCACCGAAATCCCCATTCCAAAGAGGCAAATCTATTCCCAAACATCCTTGCGTGCTGTATCGGAACGACTTGCCGCTATGGCCGAAATCATAGACGTCGTGGTTGGTATTTCCAACTAATTCAAACCTCACAAAATTGGGATGGTCATCACTTATGAGCGACTTACCGTAAGGTGCGTAGGTAAACCATCCGTTGCCCGCCTGCGCTGATGCTGTTAAAGTGATGAGTATCAAAGCGATAATGATAGAATCTCTTTTCATTTTTATTTTTTTGCAAATATAAATAAAAAATTTGTACTTTTGCAGTCCTTAATCCTATTAATATAAATGAAAATGAAGAAAACTTTACTCGTATTGTTTTTGTTTTGCGCTTTTTCTGGCTTTGCGCAAGAAATTCTCCTTAAATCAGATTGGGAACAGGGCTATCCTTACAACATGCTTTGCCCAAGAGATCCGTTAGAAAATTATGCATATTGCGCTGCCGGTTGTCCAGCGGTTGCTATGGGGCAGATTATCAATTATTTAGGCACTACACAAGGCACGCGCTTTGACGATGGTGATGACTATCGCCATAATTATGCAGGTAGAGTCTATAATATTGATGATGATTGGGAAACGTTGCAATTCCCGTCATTTCCGCAGCTGAACGTATTGCTGGATTCTGTCGATGCCACTTTTCAACGTGGCGATGAACTCAACGATTCCTTGAAGGCCGCGGTGATTTTCGCTTGCGGCACGGCATGCACACAGATTTATACTTCTACCGTTGGTTCCGGTACTTTCTATGTGGATCAGGCGTTTGCGGCATATCAGCGTTTCGGCTTCACCGACTGCAAGCTGTTTCGTGAGCCGACCGACGAGATGTACGAACTTCTGATTTCCAATATAGAAGCCGGATATCCCGCCCATCTGGCCGTTGAAAATCCGGCTGGAACGGTCGGACATAATGTCGTGGTCGACGGCTATCGCGAATCGGACGGCAAGTTCCATATCAACTTTGGCTGGGGTGGTCCTTTGGATGATTGGTATGACATCCCTGATGCTAATTTTTATTATGGAATGACAAAAGTGGAAGGCATTATCGTGGATATAATTCCTAATCATTTGGCTGTCAATGAATTAGCAAATAATAATGGAATTGAAATCTATCCTAACCCTGTCTCCGACGTCCTTTATATAAATAACCTTCCTTGCGAAGAGGTCGATTATGCGATTTTCAATGTCTTAGGACAAAAAATAAACGAAGGTTGTTCCAATGGAACCATTTCTGTTGCTGAATTAGAGAAAGGACTCTACATTTTGCAACTCAGAAGCGAGAATCTCATTGAAACAACCAGGATTATCGTGAGATAATTTAGAATCTCATACCTACTAAGAGACGAAGCTCTGAAACGCGCGTGTCTTTGGTAAGCTCTGTGAATGTCTTGCCGAAATTGAGACCTAACATGAACTTGCCTAAAAAGGCATTTGCACCAATGTTGGCGCCGAATTCAAAACGGTTAAAAGGTTCTGGATTGGACTCAGATTTGGTGAACAGCGATGTCTTGGTGGTTTTGTCATAGATGACGTTGTCTTCCGGGTCATAAGTAGGAGCTTTCACATAGCAGTTGCCTCCAATGTGAAAACGGGCGAACACGCCGGCGTATGGATAGAATGCAATCGATGTGCTCGGAATCTCGATCAGATAGCCGACATCGCCTCTTACAGTCCATGAGAAATACAGGTAGCTGATTTCCGTTGTTTTCTGATGACCCATGAAATCGTATGGTGCCGACTTCCATTCATAGTCAGAGAAAATAAGGTCAACACCCCAGTTGAGGAAGAGGTTGACTTTATCCGACAGAGGATCGTAGTTTGTAATTCCTAAGCCTATTTGCTTGAAAGGCTCATCAGTGTCAACATTAGGCTCAGTGCCTGTGTAGAGGTAGTGTGATGGAGCATAGAAACCTTCAAAGGAGAAAAATTGCTCCGGTTTGCCGAATTGTGCGTAGGCTGTCATGCCTATAAGACATAAAGCCACGATGGTAATAACTTTTTTCATAGATCGAATAATTTACGGTGCAAAGTTAATAAATATTTTTGAAAAATCAAAATCCTGTCCAGAACCACTCCCAGAATTTATGTTCCATCTCGCGCCAGGTGTTGGCGGTGGCGGCCTCAAAGTCGGCGGTATACTGGTTGAGTTCGGCTATTGCCTCGTCGCGCTTGTCTTTCTTCAGGAGTTTCTCCACTCTCTTCTCGAGTTCAGGCATCTCCGTCATTGCCTTCTCCTCGTAACGCAGCACGTTGCCGTAGATCACATCTTTGCATGCGCCCCAGTTGACCTGTGCGAGCTTGTTGGCCTGACGGTAACGCCACAAGGCTGTCTGCTCGTCGTAGCCACCGTGACCGCAGCGGTTGAAGCATTTAGGCATCTGGGTGCAGCCGCTGTAGACCGGGATTCTCGGACTCTCGCCAGGGTTTTCGACTGAGATCCAGAGCACTCCGCCTATCTCGTCGGGCATCCAGCCGCGGAGCTGTGCCACGAAAGAGTAGGAGCACCACGACATCGCCACGCCGCGTTTGAACTCGATGGTGCCGGGCTTCAGCATGTTGTAGAGGTTACGCTCGGTGCCGCTCATCCAAGGGTTGGCGGTAGGGGAGACGATGGTGTCGCCTTTTCTGTTGACGACCTTGAGGTTGGCAATCTGGTCGATAGGAGTGCCCTCGTAGTTGGCACGGAACAGACGCATCACGTCGCGCACGTCGACTTTCTGCTCGGGTTTCACCGAGAACGGCATCTCGTCGTCGTCGATCTTAAGGCCCAGCGACGGAGCTAACTCGTTGAGTATGTACCACTCACGCTCGCGGAAGTTCTTGCCTTGGGCATAGCTCGGACCGAAGGCTTTATACCAGATGAAGTCGCCTTCGCCGTCCCAGAGGCCGAGTTTCTTGGCCACCTCTTCCACGTTGTCGGAGCATCGGAAGTTCTTCTTGTCGTCTCTGTTTAAGTATTTGATTCTAGGGATGTTAGCCGACACGCCGACCTCGCCGTCGGGCACGCGCTGAGCAGCCCAGATGCCGCCCACCTTGTCGGGACCTTCGCCCATAATCTCCATGAGCCACACCTCTTTGGTGTCGGCGATGGTGATGGCCTCGCCGCTGTCGCCGTAGCCATATTTTTCAATGAGTTCGGCGATGACGCTGATGGCGTCCTGTGCGTTGTCGCAGCGCTGCAGTGCCACGCGCTCGAGCTCCTCGATCCAGAACATTCCGTTGTTGTTGCGGAGCGTGTCGGGACCGCCGAAGGTGGTCTCGCCGATGGCCAGCTGTTTCTCGTTGAAGCAAGGATATGCCGTGTTGAGGTAAGCGTAGGTGTGCTTCACCTGCGGAATCTCGCCGGCTTCCTTCACACCGTGCTTGTCGTTGGCGTCGTAGGTCCTCATCGAGCCCTTGTAAATCGTCATCATGGCACCGTCTTCATAGTCGGAAGCCGGCTCCCAGCGCATCCAGGTGCGGTAGCCGCCGTCGCAGGTGTGAGAGGTCATCACCGAGCCGTCGGTCGAGGCTTTCTTGCCCACCATGATGCTGGTGCAATAGGCACCTTCAAATTCGCTCTCGTCGACGACAAACTGAGCGTTCAAACTCACCGTCATCGCGATTATAACTAATGTGATTAAAGTTTTAATGGTAGTTTTCATATTATTAAACTTCTAAACTTCTAAACTTTTAAACTTTCAACTTTCAACTTTCAACTTTTAACTACTTTCAACTTTCAACTCTAAACTCTACACTGTTTTTCGAGGCTCCGCCGAAAAAAACGTAAAGTTCACTTTTCCGTATTTTCGATGGTCATAACAATTCGGGTGCTCCGAGAAATCGATGGTCCTGTCGTGCTCCAGCACGAAGATACCGCCTTCGTTCAACAATCCATTCTGGAAAATCAAGTCGACCAGCAATTCGTAGTGTTTGCAGTCGTACGGCGGGTCGGCGAAGATGAGGTCGTATTTTGCCTTATGCATCGGTAAAAACCTGAAAACATCCGATTTCACCACCGATAACTCGGTCATATTCAGCTTGTTAGCTGTTTCTCTGATGAATCTCACGCAGTTCTGGTTCTCGTCGACGGCGGTCACGTGCGGACAGCCTCTTGAGACGAGCTCATACGAGATGTTGCCGGTGCCTGCGAAGAGGTCCAAAGCCGTCGTCTCCTCCAGGTCTATCTGGTTTTCCAAGATGTTAAACAGGCTCTCCTTGGCCATGTCGGTCGTGGGGCGCGTCGGAAGGTTGTCGGGCGCCACAATCTGTCGTCTCTGGTGTCTTCCTCTTATGATTCGCATCTCAAATCTTTTTTAAAACGTACGTCGCGGACATATCTCTTGGTCAGCTCCACGAGGCTCGAGTCTTCTTCGATCATGCCGATGAAATAAACCGGCACCGAGCCGGCGTCGAGACTAAGCTGTTCCATCGCGAAAAGCAGAAAATAAAGGAAATCTTCTTTTGTCTTATAGCGGAAATGATTGAAAAACAATAACTTACCGCCTTCCAAGACTATCATCTCAAAGTTTTGGTCTTTGATGTTGAGAAACACTCTCGTGTCGTCGGTACGTTCCCTGCATTCCCTTATCAACTCAGCCACCACATCGCTCGATGCATGGCGTACCTTTGTATCCTTCGAAAGCGACTGCAGATAGTCGTATTCCTCCTTCGTGATGGCGTAAACGTTATACGCCTCGGCCTCTTCCACAAAATCGGCGCAGACAACGCTGTCGGCATCCGTAAGCCCCAGTATTTCCAGGTATTTCGACTTATCGCTCTCCTGGTAGACCTCCTTGGGCACGAAGGTGTTACGGCTGTTGTCGAACGAAAAACCATCCAACAAACGCTGGATGGTTATCTCGTTTTTGCTTTGATTTTCGGCTTGTGGAAGCATATTACAATGACTCCCAGTTACCGTTCAATGAAGGCTCATCCATCGAACCGACTTTCAGACCTGCGTATTTGCTCAAGTCTTCCATCTCAGCTCTGAGGTTGTTGACGCGCTGCTGGTCGAGGTCCCAAAGATATGACTTGTAAGGGGTCTTTGCCTCGAACACGGCGACCTTCAAACCGCCACGCATGATGTAGCCGGCCTGCATCTCAAACACATCACCCTGTGAGAACGGGACGACGCGCAGACTGTTGATGTCGAAGTTGTCTCTCTTGGCGAACAATGAGTCGTAAACCGAAACGAAACCGACGGTGTCGTTGATGGTCTTGGTAAACGTGGTATCGTTAGGGTCAGCCACGATGTTCACAACAGGAAGCTGTCCATTCTTGATGTACTCGGCGAGTGAGTCGAAGTCACCGGTGAAACGGTTGTAGGTCTGCTTGAACAAGGTCTGTGTGCTTCTGATGTCTTTCAGGCTCTGAACCACCTGGACTTCTCTTTCTTTACGCACGTTTTCGAAAACCACAGGCTGTCTGATGCTGTCAAATACCAAATAAGCCAAAAGGATAGCTACGAGTGCCAATCCGATGTTAATCCATTTCAAATTTTTATTATTCATGATTTTTGAATTTATTTACAATTTTTGCGATGCAAATTTACTGATTTTTTTTAATTCCAACGAAAAATTTTAAAAATATTTTAAGAATAGAATTCCACGTTGAGTCCCAATGCCTTGACTTTTGCGGCGATGCGACTCATCTCTTCCGACGAGAGCTTCTCGAGGTTCTTCTCCGGAGTCTCCCTGTCGATGACGTAAATCATTGTCTTTCTTGGATTTATCTTTTTTAGATGGCCAAGCCAAAGATTGATTTCCTCCTCAGTCGTATTGTCGATTTTCACTCCGTTATGCTCTCCGCGAAGGAATAAAGTCTGGATAATCACTTGACCCTCAAAGCGTTGCAGGTTCTCAATGTACCGCTCAAGGTCGATTTTCACATTCGGAAGGTTTATTTTTTCGATGGTGTCCAAAGTGCCGCCGTCGAGTTTGCAAATGTTATTGTCGACTTTTTGTAAAGCCTTGAAAATCATTTCTTTATGAATATTGGTTCCGTTTGTCAACACGCTGATGACGGCCTTCGGGACGTATTTGTCGCGCAGCTTTATCGTGATGTCGATTATCTCCGGAAAATCGGGATGAAGAGTAGGCTCGCCGTTGCCCGAGAAGGTGATGCTGTCGGGCTCTTTCGGTGTGCCGACAAGCGATTTCAATGCATTCTCCAGTGTTTGCTCGTATTCCTGAGGGGTAGCAAGACGTGCTTTTTCGTCTCTTTTTTCAGGATTCCAGCCGCATTCGCAATAAACGCAGTTGAAGGTGCATATCTTTCCTTCTTTAGGTAATAAATTGACACCCAATGAGTTACCTAAACGACGACTGTGAATCGGTCCGAATACCAAATCTTCCTTTAAAAATGCCATTTTCAAAAAATTTTTGCAAAAATAACGAAAATATTCTATCTTTGCAAAAATTTACGTTTATGAAAACGAAACAAGAAATCACTGAGAACTGGCTGCCGCGCTACACTGGCCAGGAATTGGACAAGTTCGGGAAATATATACTTCTGACGAATTTCAAGCATTATCTCGATGCTTTCGCACAGTGGAACAACGTGCCGATAGTGGGCGAGGATCGTTCTATGCCTTGCGCCACGTCTGGCGACATCACCATGATCAACTTCGGTATGGGTAGCGCCAACGCCGCCACCATCATGGACCTGCTGAGCGCCATCCACCCGAAAGCCGTGCTTTTCCTCGGCAAATGCGGCGGCGTGAAGAAGAAAAATCTCGTCGGCGACCTCATCCTGCCTATCGCCGCCATCCGTGGCGAAGGAACGTCGAACAACTACATACTGCCTGAAGTGCCTGCACTTCCGGCCTTCTCGATGCAGAAAGCTATCTCGACAACCATCCGCGACCATGGCCACGACTACTGGACAGGTACCGTCTACACCACCAACCGCCGCGTGTGGGAGCACGACGAAGAATTCAAGGAATATCTGCACAAGACACGCTGCATGGCAGTCGATATGGAGACAGCTACCATCTTCGCAGCGGGCTTCGCAAACGAAATCCCGACAGGAGCATTATTGTTGGTCTCCGACCAGCCGATGATTCCTGAAGGCGTCAAGACCGAGGAGAGCGACAAGAAAGTGAGCTCGATGTTCGTCGACGAACATATCAAAATCGGTATCGACGCATTGCATCAGATTATCGATAACAAGCTGACAGTCAAACATTTGCGCTTCTGATGACCTACGAGCAGATTCTTTCGGACATTAAAAACAAGATTTACCATCCGGTGTATTTCCTGATGGGCGAGGAGCCGTATTTTATCGACACCATCAGCGATGCCATCGAAAGCACCGTGCTCGATGAGGCCGACAAGGCGTTCAACCAGATCGTCCTCTACGGGAAAGACGTCAACGTGCATGACATCGTGACGCAAGCGCGTAACTTCCCGATGATGGGTAACTACTTGGTAATCATCGTGAAAGAAGCTCAAGACGTGAAAAATATCGAGTCGATGGAGCCGTTTTTGGAGATGATTCCTGAGACCACGATTCTGGTTTTAAATTACAAGTACAAAAAACTCGACAAACGTCTGAAGTTCGCGAAAACACTGGACAAAGACTATGTCCTGTTCGAGTCGAAGAAGCTTTACGACCGCGACATCCCGAAGTGGATTGTCAATTATCTTGGAAATAAAAATTACAAGATTTCGCAGAAGGCCTGCCAGATGCTTGCCGATTACCTCGGCACCGACCTCTTGAAAGTGCGCAATGAGCTGGAAAAACTAATGGTTGCGGTGCCGCAGAAGAAGGAAATCGACGACTTCGATGTGGAATATAACATCGGAATCTCCAAGGATTTCAATGTTTTTGAACTTCAAAAAGCCATCAGCTACGGCGACTTCCCGAAGGCGGTGCAAATCATCAATTATTTTGGCGACAACACCAAAGAAAATCCGCTAATCGCCACAGTGATAATGCTTTACGCTTATTACTGCAAGGTCCTAAAGCTGCATTACGCAACAGATAAGAGCAAAAACAGCGTCGCTTCGGTCCTCGGCGTCAACCCGTTCTTCGTCGAAGACTATTTCGAAGCCGCCCGCCGCTACAACATCAAAAAATGTGTCGACAACATCGCGATTTTGCGCGAATTTGACCTAAAATCAAAGGGTTACAACGTCGGCGATGTCTCGCAAAAAGACCTCTATCGCGAGATGATTTACAAACTCATGAGATAAGTCTTAATTATTAGCTAAGACAAATCATTTTACAGAATATCCACATTCATGATCAACGACAACACGTCTGACAGTCTCGTTAGACTCGCCATGACAAATTAGTAAATAAACACCATCTCCATATTGCCCCATGTCATAAGTATCAACTCCGTATAGATTAAATTCATCAATTGTATCTCCTATTCTGTCGTCTTTCACAAATAATGTACCTTCCCCTTTTAGAATGATTGTGTCTTTGGTTGGGTTCGGATAAAACCACATATTAGGATTATCTATCCAATAATTACAAGAAATTTCACTAATTGAACTTGACCCATATTGATTAACCGCGCTTATTCTATAATGATTTATACTATCAAATGGGTATAAATCGATATAGTAATTACTTGCTGAGAAGCCAAGAAAAATCCCACTAATATCACTACATATGTTATTGTTATTATCTCTAACATAAAATGTATTGGTAATTACATAATACTTAGCATTATTTGAGGAATCCCAAGATAATCGTATATGGTTGTCATGAACGACTGCCGTCAATCCAGTCGGTGCGGTTGGAGGCTCATTGGTTTTAGTTTCAGATTTCTTACAAGTAACCAATAATAGCAATATCATTAAAGATAATATGAATTGAATAATTGTTTTCATGGTTTTAAAATTTAAATTAGTGATAATCAACGGTACAAAGATAGGAAATTTTTTTGTAAAAGTTGCTTTTGTGAAATAATTTTTGTATTTTTGCATCATGAAACTCAAACGATAAGTTGATATTGTCGTTGATTTTTGTATAACATTTTAAATTAAAATTTATGGAATCTTTAATGATTACACAAATACCAAATGATGATTCCTTAGATAGTATCAAAGTACGTGAAGGAATAATTCGAGATTTTTATCGTGAATGGAAAGAAAAAAATCCATCACAGAGGAAGTATAATATCTCATTGAAAGATTACATAAATATACGTATGGTGTCAATCATTGAAACCAGTGAACATGCAGCCAAAAACTATCTTTCAACTTTAGCTGTCATGCAACTCGATTCAATTCTTGCCGGAGCAAAGAAAGTTTCTATTCAAAAGACCAAATCGGATAGTAAAAACCAACAACCTTTTGAAAGAATCATGATTATGGAATATGAGATAACCTGTATCGGTAAAGTTAAAATGACTGTTGGCATACGCCGAAGGACACATGAGAAAGTCCAGTATTGTATTACAGCTATCAGGAATGAATAAAGAAAAAGGCATCTTTTTAGATGCCTTAAGTCTCGCCCCTTAATGCGTGATGGAGGGCTACACTTTCGTGTGATGCTATGCGGGCGGGGGCTGCGCACTACTCATTTACATCGTCCAATCACGACTTTTCTGACTGCAAAAATACAAATAATTTTTATATGTGCAGCTTATTTTACAAAATTTATTTTTTGTGTTTGATTATCCACTCCCTTGCATTGACGAACGCCTCGATCCATGGGGCCACTTCGTCATCTTTGCGATTCTGCGGATAGTATGGCCACTGCCATGGGAGGAAAGCGCGTTCGAGGTGCGGCATCATCGCGAGGTGACGGCCGTCGGCTGAGCAGATACCTGCTACTGACCATGGCGAACCGTTAGGATTTGCAGGATATCCGTCGTAGCTGTAAGTCAACGCGATGTTGTATTTCTCCTTGCCGTATGGGAAGTTGAACTTGCCCTCGCCGT
>JAFZXR010000014.1 GCA_017616675.1 Bacteroidales bacterium | reverse complement strand
GCAAAGTTATAACTTATTTTCGACTTTTTCAAAAAAAGGATTAAAAAGGACTTTTTATATTCAACAAAATTTCGCATTTTTGCAGTTCAAAAGCACGATATGAACAAGACAAGCCCTGAAATACTTGAACTTCGCAAGCGCATCGAGGATGATGTGAAACGCAAGATGAAGACTCCCGCCGATTTCATCTTCCTGAGCGGTGCCATCTGGGAACGCACACACGAGACCATGAGCCCGACCACGCTGAAAAGGCTGTGGGGCTACATCGACGGTGCCGATACCACACGCAACTGCACGCTCAATATCCTCTCGAAGTTCCTCGGCTTCAACGACTGGGACGGATTCCTTGAAAACATTGGGCAAGACAACGGTTCCGACTTCGTAAAGTCGCAGCATATCAAAGTTGAGGATTTATCTGTCGGCGACCATGTGATGGTGTCGTGGAAACCAAACCGCCGCTGCACTTTCCGTTATATCGGCGACTACAAATTCATCGTTGAGAAAGCCGAAAACTCAAAGCTAAAAGTCGGCAACACCTTCAGCTGTAGCCTCTTCATCCTCGGTGAGCCACTATACATCAACGATTTAGTACAGGATAACAATCCGCCAGTGGCGTTTGTGGTAGGAAATAAAGACGGTTTGACGGAATTAAAAACAACCTAAATCTCATCCAATTCTAACCACCTCATCTCTTTCTCGTCTAGCAAATCGTTGATTTCCGTCAGGCGTTTGCCGATTTTGTCAATTTCTTGATAATCAGTTTGGTTTTCAAGCTGAGAGGTTAGTTCCTTTTTTTCTTTTTCGAGATTTTCGATGTCGATGGCAAGCTGTTCGTATTCTTTTTGCTCTTTGAATGAGCGTTTTTTACTTCTTTCAGATGCTTTCGGACGGTTTTCACGTGTATCGACACGCTCAGAGACCTGAATCTTGTGCTGTTCCTTGTTTTTCTCCTCAAGCCAGTCGTGATACTGCGAATAGTTGCCCATGAAGCCTTTCACCGCGCCATCGCCTTCGAAAACGAAGAGTTGGTCAACAGTCTGGTCGAGGAAATAACGGTCGTGAGAAACGACAATCAGGCAGCCTTTGTAGCCTTGCAGGAAGTCCTCAAGCTTCTGTAACGTCAAGATATCCAAGTCGTTAGTGGGCTCGTCGAGAATCAGGAAGTTCGGGTTCTTGATGAGAATCGTGAGCAGATACAAACGTCTTTTCTCACCACCGCTCAGCAACGCTACGGGCTGACGGTGCATCGAATACGGAAACATGAAATGCGCCAGTAGCTTGTCGGCAGTGTAAACCATGTCCTTGCCATAATAAACCACCTCGGCGATGTCGCGGATGGTGTCGATAACAGTCTTGTTTTCATCAAACTTGATGCCGCCTTGAGTGTAATAGCCGTAAACGACAGTCTCGCCCGTCACAATCGTTCCTGAATCGGGTGCCTCGCGGCCAGTTATCATATTTAAAAAGGTTGACTTTCCAACGCCATTTTTGCCGATGATGCCAATTCTCTCGCCTTTCTTGAAAATATAGTCAAAATCCTTGAGTAAGAACAGGTTATCCCATTTCTTGGTAACGCCTCTCATCTCCAAAATCTTGCCGCCTAGACGCTGCATGTCGAGCCCGAACTGAATCTCGGTGTTGTCGCGAATCATCCTCGCCTTCTCTTTCAGGTCGTAAAAAGCGTCGATGCGTGCCTTCGCTTTGCCAGTTCGTGCCTGCGGAGTGCTTCGGATCCATTCCAGCTCATGCTTCAGCAGCTGTCCGGCCTTCTCCGCCGCAATGCGCTTGTTTTCCTCGCGTTCGCGGCTCTTCCTGACATAATAATCGAAGTTGCCGTTGTGAGTGTAAATCGTGCCGTGATACATCTCGAGAATCTTGTTGCACACACGGTCGAGAAAATACCTGTCGTGAGTCACCATAAACAGCGTCACGTTCGACTGCGTGAGGTAGTTCTCAAGCCACTCCACCATCTGCATGTCGAGGTGGTTCGTAGGCTCATCGAGGAAAAGCATATCGGGATCATCCAACAACACCAAAGCCAGCGCCAGCCTCTTCACCTGTCCACCCGACAAAGTGCCTATTTTCTGCGATAAATCGTTGATTTCAAAAGTCGAAAGCAGCTGTTTCAGCCTCAAATCATACGACCAGGCTTGCATCGCATCCATCGCCGCCGTCGCCTTGTCCAAATCAACTTGATTCACAAGGGCTTCCTCGTATCTTTTGATGACTCGCATCACGTCGGTGTGACCGGTGGCGATGACGTCTTCGATAGTCAGATTCGGGTCAAACTGCGGCAGCTGCTCAAGGTATCCGATACGCACATTCTCATTAAATTTCACCTTTCCGCCGTCGGCTTCCTCTTTTCCGACAAGGATTCGCATCATGGTGCTCTTGCCTGTGCCGTTAGCAGCAATCAGAGCGGTCTTCTCCCCTTTCTCGATGCCGAAAGAGATGTTCTCGAACAGCAGCTTGTCGCTGAACGCCTTTGAAATGTTATCGACTGACAAATAATTCATGATGCAAAAATAGAGAAAAATATGTATTTTTGCAAAAATTTTCATCATGCGCATTGTCTGGCAGCTCTTCGTCACTTTCTTCAACATCGGGGCATTCACCCTCGGGGGCGGCTATGCCATGCTCGACATGATCGAACGTGCCGTCGTTGACCGTCGCCATTGGATTGAGAAGGAAGAGTTCTGGGACATGATCACGATAGTGCAGATGCTCCCGGGCGTCTTCGCCGTCAACACCGCGCTCTACACTGGCTACAAGATAAAAGGCATCCGAGGCGCTATAGCAGCCTGTCTGGGCGCAATCATCCCTTCGATAGTGATAATCCTCGTCATCGCGGTCTTCTTCTTAGAATACAAGGAAAATCCCGTCGTGGAGCGTATCTTCCGCGGCATCCGTCCCTGCGTGGTGGCGCTCATCCTCTCGCCTTCCATCAAGATGTTTATCAACGCCAAGGTGAACTGGAAAACAGCCGTCTTCCCCATCGCCACTGTATGTCTGATATATTTCTTCCGCGTCTCGCCGGTGTGGATCATCATCGCCACGATAATCGGCAGCCTCGCATTCGCTTTTTATTCTCAAAAACAGCTAAATAAGTCTAAATCATGATATACCTTCAGTTATTTTGGGCTTATTTGAAGATCGGCATCTTCGGCTTCGGCGGCGGCTATGCCATGCTTTCGATGATTGAATTCGAGGTAGTCGATCATTATGGCTGGATGAGCATTGAGGAGTTTTCCGACATGGTGGCGCTTTCGCAGATGACACCCGGACCTGTATCCATCAACATCGCCACATTCATCGGCTACACCGTAGGTGGCTTCTGGGGCTCGATGGTGGCTACGGCGGCTATCGTCATGCCATCATTGCTTCTGCTGGTCTTCGTCTTGAGATTTTTATTTAAAAATAAAGAAAATTACATAGTAAAAACCACGCTTTCGTCGATGAAACCTGTCATCGCGGGACTTATCTTCGTTGCCGCTTTGATGATGATGAATCCCGAGACCTTCGCTGACTTCGGTCTTCACGGCAGCAACATCAGCGTGATAATATGTGCAGTTACATTCGCAGGCGTGTTTTGGGCAAAAATAAACCCGATACTACTCATCATAGCATCGGGTCTTGTAGGATATCTCGTCTACTGATTAGGCGAACATCTTGTCGATGAGGTCACAATAGCGCTCCATCACTCTCCTTCTCTTCACCTTCAAAGTAGGCGTCAGGATGCCGTTGGCGATGGTCCATTCATCGGCGAGAAGCACGTATTTCTTCACCTTCTCAACCTCGCCCAGACCTTCGTTCAACTTCTTCACCTCGCGGTCGTAACGTTTCTTAACTTCTTCATTTTGAATCATTTCCTCGTTGGTGGTGTAAGGAATCTGATGTTTGTTGCACCATTCTTTCAGGAATGCGAAGTCAGGACGGATTATAGCGGCGGCGAACTTCTGGTTCTCGCCAAGCACCACGATCTGCTCGATGAAGCCCGAAGTGCTGAATTTGCCTTCCACCACATCAGGGTTGACGTATTTTCCCAAAGAGGTCTTGAAGAGGTTCTTCATGCGGCCTGTAATCTGCAAAAGCCCGTGTTCGTTGAACTTTCCGAGGTCGCCGGTATGGAACCAGCCGTCTTTGTCGATGACTTCGGCTGTCAGCTCAGGCTGTTTGTAGTAGCCCATCATCACGTTATGTCCGCGGCAGATGATCTCACCATTTTCGGCAATCTTCACCTCCACGCCTGGCAGCGGCTGTCCGACAGCACCCACCTCACGACCGTGTTTGTCACGGTTACTCACAGTGATAACAGGTGAAGTTTCGGTCAAGCCGTAGCCTTCAAACACCGGCATCTTGATAGCCGAGAAGAATCCGCTGATCTTCTTGGTGATTGAAGCGGCTCCCGACACTATGATATCGAAATTCTCGGCTCCGAGTTTCTCGCGGATCTTGCTGTAAACGAGCTTGTCGGCGATCTTCAGCTCGAGGTTATAGAACCATGAGCGGCCTTCAATCTTATATCTCTCGGTGAGTCGCATCGACCAGTAGAATATGGCCTTCGAGATGCCTTTCATGTTCTTGCCCGAGCCATAGATCTTCTCATAGAATTTCTCCAAAACACGCGGCACGGCGCACATCATCGTCGGATGCACCTCCTTCATGTTATCTGCTATCGTCGCAATGCTTTCGGCATAATAAATCGACATTCCGAGGTAATGGTACATGTAGATGAGGGCGCGTTCGTAGGCGTGACACACCGGCAGGAAGCTGAATGCCACCTTCGACCACGGCGACGGCGTCTGGCAGAAGTTCTTGAACTGGTTCATCAGGTTATGATGCGAGAGCATGACACCCTTCGGCACGCCTGTCGTTCCAGAGGTGTAAATGATTGTGGCACAAGACATTTCGTCGACTTCAGCCTTGCGTTTCTCGATCTCTTCGGTATGCGGATGTTCTTTTCCGAGCTCCAGAAGGTTGGCGAAGAACGGATATTTACCTCTGTCGATGAAGGTGTAAAGCTTCTTCAGGGTCGGCGTCTCAGGCCAGATAGCTTCGATTTTGTTCATCACGGCGATGCCTTCCACTATGCAAATTCCGGCTTCGCAGTTGTTCAAAATAATCTTATAGTCTGCCTCGCTGATGGTCGGATAGATAGGCACCATGACGGCACCGATCTGTGTGATGGCCATATCGAGGATATTCCATTCAGGACGGTTGTTTGAGATGACAGCCACCTTGTCCTGCGGCTGCACTCCGAGTTCAATCAAAGCACCGCTGATGATATTCGTCTGTTCGATATACTCGTCGATGCTGTACTTGCGCCATTCGCCGTTGACTTTTCCGGCCAAGGCCACCTGCTGATCAGGATATTTCTCCTTGTAATGCGCTAATAAATCAAATACTCTTCTGACTTCCATAACAAAAAACGTTAAAATTTATTTAAAAAGAGTTTCTATTATATCTGCATAACGACGCATCACCACGTTACGCTTGACTTTCAAGGTCGGGGTGACAATGCCTGTGGCTATCGACCATTCGTCGGCGATAAGTGCGAACTTCTTGATTTTCTCGACATCGCCGAGGTCGTGGTTGAGCTTTTTCACTTCTTTGCTGAAACGTTTGAACACGTCTTCGTTCTTAATCATCTCCTCGTTGGTGGTGTAAGGGATGTTATGACGTCTGCACCATTCCTTCAGGAAAATAAAGTCAGGACGAATCAATGCGGCTGCGTATTTCTGATTCTCGCCAAGCACCACGATTTGCTCAATAAATCCTGAAAGGATGAACTTACTCTCGATGAAATCGGGGTTGATGTATTTTCCGAACGAAGTCTTAAAGATATTTTTCTTACGACCTGTGATCTTAAGCAGTCCGTGCTCGTTGAAGCGTCCGAGGTCGCCGGTGTGGAACCAGCCGTCTTTGTCGATGACTTCGGCTGTCAACTCAGGCTGACGGTAATAGCCCATCATCACGTTATGACCGCGACAGATGATTTCGTTGTCGGCAGTGAGTTTCACCTCGATGCCCGGCAATGGCTCGCCTACGTAGCCGATTTCTCGACCGTATTCGTTACGTGTCGACACTGCGATGACAGGCGACGTCTCGGTAAGGCCGTAGCCCTCGAAGACAGTGATGCCCAAGGCGTTGAAGAAACGGCACACTTTCTTAGGAATTGCTGCCGCTCCCGACACTATCACGTCGATGTGGTCGATGCCCACCTTCTCACGAATCTTATCGTAAACAAGTTTCTTGGCGACTTTCAATTCGAGATTATAAAGCCAGCTTCTGTCCCAGACCTTATAATGCTCCGACACGCGCATTGCCCAGTAAAATATCATCTTTGAGATGCCTTTCATGCTTCGGCCTGAGTCGTAGATTTTGTCGTAGACCTTCTCCATGACGCGCGGCACGGCGCAAAACATCGTAGGACGCAGCTCCTGTAGGTTATCGGCTATGGTTGCAACGCTTTCGGCGTAATAAACCGACATTCCGCGATACTGGTAGACATAGCTCAGAGCGCGCTCGTAGGCGTGACAAATCGGCAGAAAACTGTAGGCCTTGTTCGACCAGTCGGACACCGAGTGCTGGACACCTTTCCACTGGCTCATCAAGTTACGGTGCGAGAGCATGACACCCTTCGGCACGCCTGTAGTTCCAGAGGTGTAAATGATTGTGGCACAGTCCATTTCGTCGACTTCTGCCTTGCGTTTCTCGATCTCTTCTGTATGCGGATGCTCTCTTCCGAGCTGCAGCAAAGTGTCGAAATAGCCGTATTTTCCTCTGTCGATAAATGTATAGATCTCCTTTAATGTAGGAGTCTCAGGCCAGATCGATTCGATCTTGTTCATCACCACCACGCCTTCGAGGATACAAATCTTCGCCTCGCAGTTGTTGAGGATGATCTTATAGTCGGCCTCGCTAATCGTCGGATAGATAGGCACCATGACGGCTCCCACCTGCGTGATGGCCATGTCGAGGATGTTCCATTCCGGGCGGTTGTTGCTGATGACGGCGATCTTGTCTTGCTTCTGCACGCCGAGCTCAATCAACGCTCCGCTGATGATATTTGTCTGTTCAATATATTCGTCGATGCTATATTCGCGCCATTGTCCATTGACCTTGCTCGCAAACACCACTTTCTGGTCGGGGAATTTTTCCTTATAATGCGGCAACAAGTCAAAAACTCGCTTAATATTCTCCATTTTCAATATTTTTCGTAAATACACTCGTTTTCAAACTTGCAAATATACGAAATTTTTTAATATGCAACAAAAAAATTGTGGGAACGAAAATTCGCCCCCACAATTTTATCTAAGGCCAATAGCCGATTACAGCAAGTGGCAAGTCACTGTCAAGCCAGCCATCACGATTGACACCATCGACATCAGCTTGATGAGGATGTTCAATGATGGGCCTGATGTGTCTTTGAACGGGTCACCGACGGTGTCGCCGACCACTGTAGCCTTATGATTCTCAGAGCCTTTGCCTCCGAAGTTGCCTTCTTCGACGTATTTCTTAGCGTTATCCCAAGCACCGCCTGCGTTAGCCATAAACACAGCCAACACGAAGCCTGTAGCGAGGCCGCCGATCAACAGACCGAGGACGCCAGGAACGCCAAGGATCAGACCTGTGGCAATCGGGACGAGGATGGCGAGGATCGAAGGAACGAGCATCTCGTGCTGAGCACCTTTTGTCGAGATGGCGACGCAACGCTCGTAGTCAGGTTCGGCTTTACCTTCGAGGATTCCCTTGATGGTGCTGAACTGACGGCGAACCTCTTCAACCATCTTCTGTGCAGCGCGACCCACAGCGTTCATTGTCATTCCGCAGAACACGAAGGCCATCATGGCACCGATAAACACACCGACCAACACGACCGGGTTCATCAGGTTGACGTTGTAAGCCTCCATGAAGTCGACCAATGTAGCTTTTGCCGACTCCACGCCGTTTGGCAGATCCTGACCCACTCTCACGAGAGCGATCTTGATCTCTTCGACGTATGATGCGAGCAGTGCGAGAGCTGTCAGAGCGGCCGAGCCGATAGCGAAGCCCTTACCTGTTGCTGCTGTGGTGTTTCCGAGAGCGTCGAGAGCGTCGGTGCGCTTACGCACTTCCGGGTCGAGGCCGCTCATCTCGGCGTTACCGCCGGCGTTGTCGGCGATTGGGCCGTAAGCGTCGGTAGCCAAGGTGATGCCGAGTGTCGAGAGCATACCAACAGCGGCGATGCCGATGCCGTACAAGCCCATCGAGAGGTTGGCAGCGTTGAAAGTGATGCTGAATCCGTTAGCGCAGAGGTAAGCCAAAACGATAGCCACACCCACTGTCACGACCGGGATTGCTGTCGAGAGCATGCCGAGGCCGAGACCCGAGATGATGACTGTAGCAGGACCTGTCTTCGAGCTTTCGGCCACTTTCTGTGTTGGTCTGTAGCTCTGTGAGGTATAGTATTCTGTTGACTTTCCGATGATCACGCCTGCGAGCAGACCGACAACCACTGAAAGTGACACCTGCCACCACTGGTTGCTTTCTGTTCCAAACAGCCATGCGAAGATGCCGAATGTAGCCACGGCGATGAGGACAGCGGCGGTATTGGTGCCGCGGCTTAATGCGCCGAGCAATTCCTTCATTCCTGCACCTTCTTTTGTCTTGACCAAGAAGATTCCGAACAACGACAACAACACACCTGCTGCTGCGATGAGCATAGGAGCAAACACAGCCTTGAGCTGCATGCCGCTACCTACGAAAGCCGCGGCACCGAGAGCTGCGGTAGCGAGGATAGAGCCGGCATACGACTCGTAAAGGTCAGCGCCCATACCTGCGACGTCACCGACGTTATCGCCGACGTTATCAGCAATTGTTGCAGGGTTACGCGGGTCGTCCTCAGGAATATTGTACTCGGTCTTACCCACCAGGTCAGCGCCGACATCAGCAGCTTTGGTGTAGATACCGCCACCGACACGGGCAAACAGAGCCTGTGTTGAAGCACCCATACCGAAGGTCAGCATCGTGGTGGTGATGACGATCAGGTGGTTGGCTTCAGGGATGAAATAATCGAGCACAAGGAACCACACGCTGATGTCGAGCAGTGCGAGACCTACCACTGTCAAGCCCATGACGGCACCCGAACGGAATGCCACCTGCAGACCGCTGTTCAAAGAGTTACGCGCTGCATTGGCCGTACGAGCCGAGGCAAAGGTGGCGGTCTTCATTCCGAAGAATCCTGCCAAGCCCGAGAAGAAACCGCCGGTGAGGAATGCAAACCACACCCATTCGTTCTGCAGGCCGAAAATCGACATCACACCGAAAATCGCCGCCAAAACGACGAAAACGATGATGACGACCTTGTACTGTTGCTTCAGATACGCCATAGCACCTTTTCTGACGTGCGAAGCGATCTTCTTCATCAAATCTGTTCCCTCGTCAGCCTTCATCATGCTCTTAAAGAAATAAAAAGCGAATGACAAAGAGAGTACCGACGCGACAAGAACCAGATAGACAATCCAAGTCAAATCTTTTTCCATACTCAAAAAATTTAATTAATACTTATTTTTAATAATTCGTGTTTTCAACATTTCAAACTGCAAAGTTCCGAATAATATTTTTTTTATCAAAGAAAAAAATTTAATTTTTATGAAAAAATAATTTTACGTCATTTATCAGAATAATTTTTGTAATTTTGTAGCGGTAGTACACCTTATTTAATAAAAGAGCAGACAATTAAAAATTTCAAGATATGAAAGGCATTAAATTTCGTTTAATCGTGATGAACTTCCTCATCTTCGCTGTGTGGGGAGCTTATCTGTGTTCACTTGGCGTGTATCTCGACAACATCGAGCTCGACGCAAAAATAGGTTCGTTTTTCGCCATCCAAGGCATAGTATCGCTGTTTATGCCAGCCTTGATGGGTATCGTGGCCGACCGCTGGATTCCGGCACAGAAACTGCTCGGAATCTGTCATTTCATCGCCGCCATCTTCATGGCTCTGGCAGGTTATATGGGCATGAAATACGGCTCCGACATCACGTTTGGACAGATTTTCCCGTTCTATGCCATCAGCGTGGCGTTCTTCATGCCGACTATAGCATTAGGTAACTCTGTGTCGTACAACGCCTTATCGAAAGCCGGACTGGATATCGTCAAGGATTACCCTCCTATCCGTGTGTTCGGCACCATCGGCTTCATCGCCTCGATGTGGATCGTCAACTTCACTGGCTTCAAGGAAAGCCACATGCAGCTATATCTCTCGGCAGCATGGGGAATACTCCTCGGATTCTACGCCTTCACATTGCCTGAATGCCCGACAAACAAAAACGTTAAGACAGGCTCTATCGTCGACGCTCTCGGACTCCGCGCATTCTCACTGTTCAAAGAGAGAAAGATGTGCATCTTCTTCATCTTCTCCTTCCTCCTTGGAATGTGTCTGCAGGTGACCAACGGCTTTGCCACCACATATCTCGACGACTTCGGCGCAGCACCTGAATATGCCAACGCTTTCGCGGTGAAACACAACGTGTTCCTCTCTTCGATATCACAGGTTTCAGAAACATTATGCATCTTGCTCATCCCGTTCTTCTTGCGTAAATTCGGCATCAAGAAGGTGATGTTCATCTCATTTATGGCATGGTTCCTGCGTTTCGGACTGCTTGGAGCAGGAAGTCCTGCAGGCTTCGGCCTCGTGCTGTTCATCCTCTCGATGATAGTCTACGGCGTAGCTTTCGACTTCTTCAACATCAGCGGATCACTCTTCGTTGACCAGAACACCGACGTGAGCATCCGCAACAGCGCACAGGGTGTGTTTATGATGATGACCAACGGCTTCGGCGCCACCATCGGTGCTTATACAGCAGGCTGGGTTGTGAAACATTTCATCGGCGGCATCACCGAATATGAGGCTCTCATGAGCGGATGGTCAAACGCATGGTACACCTTCGCAGCATTCGCCTTCGTGGTCGGCATCTTATTTGCAATTTTATTCAAATACAAACATAACACTGAAGCAGTAAAATAATGCGACAATATCTCGATTTACTTCAGCGGATTCTCGACGAGGGCGTACAGAAAGGCGACCGCACCGGCACCGGAACCATCAGCATTTTCGGGCATCAGATGCGTTTCGACCTCTCCGAAGGCTTCCCGCTCGTCACCACAAAGAAGACTCACCTCAAGTCGATAATCTATGAGCTCCTGTGGCTCATCAAGGGCGACACCAACATCAAGTATCTCCACGACCATAAGGTGACGATCTGGGACGAATGGGCTAATGCCGACGGCGACCTCGGACCTGTTTACGGGGCGCAGTGGAGAAACTGGAACAACGAAGGCATCGACCAGATTCAGCAGGTCATCGACAGCATTAAGACGAATCCTAATAGCCGTCGGCATATCGTGACTGCCTGGAACCCGAGCGTCCTTCCCGACGAACATGAGAAAGACTTCGCCAAGAACGTGGCCGCAGGCAAGGCAGCACTGCCGCCATGTCACGCGTTCTTCCAGTTTTATGTGGCAAACGGCAAACTCTCATGCCAACTTTATCAGCGCTCGGCCGACGTGTTTCTCGGAGTGCCGTTCAACATCGCGTCATACTCGTTGCTGACCATGATGATGGCTCAAGTGTGCGGCTTGGAACCTGGCGACTTCGTCCACACCTTCGGCGACGTGCATATCTACAACAACCACATCGAGCAGGTGAAGCTGCAGCTCTCACGCGAGCCACGGCCTCTCCCGACGATGAAGCTGAACCCCGAAGTCAAGAGTCTGTTCGACTTCAAATACGAAGATTTTACATTAGAAAATTATAACCCTTACGATGCAATAAAAGCACCAGTATCTATCTAGTTAAAAGATAAAAGTTAAAAGATAACCGCGAAGCGGTGACAGATAATAACTACGGGTGGAACCCGTAGAAAATAACAAAATATACTATGACAAAAATATCAATAATCGTAGCAATAGCTGAGAATCGCGCCATCGGCAAGAAAAACGACCTCATCGTCCATCTTTCAAACGACCTGAAACACTTCAAGGAAGTGACCACCGGCAAATGCGTGGTGATGGGTCACAACACCTGGCTCTCATTGCCCGGACAAAAAGCGCTGCCGAAGCGCCGTAATGTCATCATATCCGACCGTCTCGACAAGGCCCCTGAAGGCTTTGAGTTCGCACCGTCGATCCCGGCAGCGCTTGAACTCGTGAAAGACGAGCCAGAGATCTTCATCATGGGCGGCGGCATGATATATGAGCAGTTCCTGCCAATGGCCGACAGACTTTATCTTACAAGAATAGAAAAGAGCTTCGAAGCCGACACCTTCTTCCCTATTATCAACTTCAACGAATGGGAACTGGTCGACCTTCAAGTAATCGACGACGATCCACAGATCGACTGCAGTTACAGGTTTGAAACTTGGGAACGGAAGAAATAAAAAAAGCGGGTTTAAACCCGCTTTTTTTATTTAACTATCGAAATCCTTCGCGTAACCTCATCGCCATTGGCGGCAATCTTTACGAGATAGATTCCAGAATCGAAACCGCCAAGATTTATTGAGACTTCCGACGAATCAGCTGTCTTTTCATAAACCTTTTGACCAATCGAATTGTATATCATTACATTAGTGATATTATCAGCCTTGATAGTCAGCAAATCTTTAGCCGGATTAGGATAAATCTCAACGTTTTGAGTCAGACTCTCATCAATGCCTAAATGCTCCGGATCGTAGTAAGCCTTCACGAAATATTCATCGCCATATCTCGCCTTTGCGGGAATCGAATGGCAGTCGTTGTCGCGATAGTACGCGGTAATCTTGTAATAATACCAGTTACCAGCTTCGAGAGGCATCGTCTCCTTGTACTCTTTCTTGGTCGGGCCAATGTTTTTAATGCGCTTGTACTCGCCGTCGGCGTTAGTCTTTCGATAGACAAAGAAACCTGTAAGGTTATTCCCTGCATCAGGAAGATCCCATGTGATAGCCGGTTTTCCATTGCTTTGAGTATAATACCAAATATTCTTCGCCGGATTGCAGGCATCACCCACAATCACACACGTGGTCCCCGACAATGCCGACTCTCCATTTTGGCACAACACGCTGACATTATAGCAATGTCCGAGATTGCCTGTATTGTCGTCGACAAATGGCGTTGAATTATCAGTAACCATGCGGTAAATCACGTCGTCACGGTACACGCAGAAAGCGTATGCATCGCCAAGCGAGCCGTCCCAACTGAGCACGGCATCGTCTTCGTCGGCCACACCTTCCAGGTTGGCAGGTGCATCACATGTTCCGGTGTTTCCGCAGCCGTTGTTGGCAGTCAAAAAAACACCTTGGCTCATATTGGCCGATGAGCCGGAATATTGATAAACGATGGCATTTTGTGAATCGCGGATGGTGAACGACAGGTTATCTATCGTGTCGTTTGATGCGTTCCACGCAAACATAACACGTCCGACAGGCATACTGATATGCTCGACAGCCGGTGACGATGACGTCATGGTATACTGTCCGATTTCTGTGTTGGCCATGTTATAAACCGAGATGCTGTTACCTTTCCATCCGTGATAATTGTTGCTTGTCATAGCCACTTTCCATTGGCATGTCGGACCGAAGCTTACGTTTTGCTCGATGTCTTGTTTGCCTCTGCGGCCGTCGCTCTCCACAAACACCTTATATTCATAGGCGTCGTAATAAGGCACACGGTCGGTAAACGACATTGCAACGCCAGGTGTCACGCCTTCGGTAGTCTCGTAGCATATCTGGCTGTTACGCATCACCACCACTTTCTGTATCTCGGTCAGCGCCGCGCCGTTGAGGTACGTCGTAGGGTTGGTCCAGCTCACCGTAGCTTCGAACGAGGTGTCGGAGTTAGGTGTCACCGTAAGGTTTGTCGGGGCGCTCGGCGTAGCGTCGTACACCGACTGAGGCACGAAGTTAAACATGGCGTCGGCCGGGTGTGTATATGGGGCCTCGTCGATGAGATACCATCCATCGGAGCTACCGCCCCATCCGAGGTTAAAGTGAAACATGTCGTAGTCGTCGTATCCGTCGCAGATGAAGGCATGACATCCGTCGGTATCGCAGCCGCCGTAATACATCGGCCAGCCCATATCGAACTGTTCGCGCACCATAGCCTTCCAAACCTGTGTGTCGTAGTCGTTGCGGCTGCGTTGCACAATGGCGTTGCTATAGTGGAAGTAGGTGTTCATCGCGCCCGGTATAGGAGCTGAGGCGCCGCCGCTGCCGTCGGGACCGTAGCCCATGTCGATACAGACTCCGCAGTGGAAGCTGATGAGCGCCACGGCTTGAATCTGTTCTATCGGCGACTGCGCTGTGATGGTGTTAGCGATGTTATCCCAGTCGTAATAGGTGTTTTGATAGTCGGCGCATATCGTACCATAGTCCTCATGATAGTAACAATGGCTGCCGTAGCCGTGCTCCGGGTCCTTCCAGAATGCCACCAGCTGTGCGGTAGATGTCGCCAGACATCCCACTATGGCATGTCCATGATCACCAGCGGGATCTTCAGGGCAGTAATAGTTATACGGGTAGCTCTGGTCCCACTTCGTCTGCACGAAGTATCCGGTGCCTCTGCCGCCGTGGCGCGAGACGAGCTTGCCGGTGTTCTCCAGCATCCTCCAGTCCGCGGCGACGTCAGGAGCCGCGGCATTACGCGACATCCTGTTCATGCTGCGCGCCTCCACGATGCCGTCGAGATAATCCTGCAACGCCGGAGGCACGTTGTCGACGTCAAACTTACCGTTTTCCGAATAACCGATAATCGGACGGTAGAAGTCATCGGCCGAGATGATGACAAAGCCAGTCTCTCCCGCGTTAAACACATAAAAGCAAGCCTCGTTTCTGTCGGAATAGGCGGTGTAAGCCAACGTGAGGTCGGAATCCATAAACTTTTGTCCGAGAGCCTTGGCCGTGCCGACATCGACAGGATTGGCAAGCATAGAATTCAAAGCACAAATAGCTATGATTATCAAAAAGATTTTTTTCATGGTCAATATCTAAAACAAAAGAGCGCTCAGCAAATCTCGTCGTCGCTTTGCGCTCTTTAAACTCTAAACTCTAAACTTTAAACTATTTAACAACCGAAATCTTACGTGTGGTCTCGCTGCCGTTGGCGATAATGCGAACCATGTATATTCCAGCTTCGAAATCGCTTGTGTTGATGGTAACTTCTTCAGCGTCAACATCTTGCGACATCATCTTCTGTCCCATCATGTTGTAAACAGTCACGTTGCTGAGCTTCTCGGCTTTCACTGTGAGAGCGTCCTTGGCAGGGTTTGGATACACCTCGACACCCTGTGCAATCTCCTCGTTAACGCCTAAATGCTCTGGATCATAGAAGAACTTCACATAATATGAATTCTCGTAACGATTCTTTGCAGGAGCTGAGTAGCAGTCGATGCCTGAATAATAAGCGACAACTCTGTAGTAATACCAGTTACCGGCTGTCATACCTCTTGTCTCTTTGTATTCCTTCTTGTTATTGCCCAAAGCCTTAATACGGGTATATTCGCCGTCTTCGCCGACTTTGCAGTAGACATAGTAACCTGTGAGTGTCGATGCGTTTTCAGGATGCTCCCAAGTGATGATAGGTTTGCCGTTAGTCTGAGTGGTGAACCAGTTGTCTCTTGGTGCGTCGCAGCCTTCGCCGGCTGTACCGCAAACCTCGTTCGACGATTCAGATTCGCCGCCGTCACCGAGAGTGCACACTCTATAGCAGTGGCCACCGATTGTCGGAGCCTCATCAACGAACTCGTTGGTATGCGTCAATGCGCAGAGCAGACCATCACGATAGACGTTATAGCCATAATTTGTCTTTGCCACATTATCCCAAGTGAGGATGATATCATCGCCGCTGGCTGTAGCGACAACATTTGTCGGAACCGCCGCTGGAGCAGTGTTGCCGCAGCCGTTGTTGCCTGTATACAGAACACCCTCAGGGATATTGTTTGAAGTACCGCTATATTCGTACATGACAGTTCCTGCTGGATCCTTAATCTTAAAGGTAAGCTGCACATTATCCGAACCTTGCTTCCATGCAAACGACACCTTACCTAATGTCAGGTACATGTTGTAGGTGGTAGCAGTGTTGTTTGTCATGGTGAAAGCGTCGATTTCACGGCCTGCTCCGTCGTAAGCGACGAGATAACCGCTCTTCCAACCTGTCATGTTTGTTGTCGTTGCGATAATCTTCCACTGGCAGGTAGGTCCAAACGACTCAGTGGTCTTGGCAGCCTTGCCGTTGACACCTTCCTTAACAGCATATACCTTATATTCAAATGTGTTGTAGCAAGGCACATTCTCGTCGACGAACGACATCGAAGCGCCTGGTGTAGGATTATTAACTGTGTAGATGACTTTATCGTCTCTTGTCACCACCATCTGATCGATAGATGTGATAGTCTGGTTGTTCACGGTCTTGGTCGGGTTTGTCCAAGTAATGGTGGCCTGTTGTGCCAAATCGCTTGCTTTTGTAGCTGTCAGGTTGGTCGGAGCCATAACTGTATTCTGGTAAACAGGTGTCGGAACGAAGTTGAAGATAGCAGCAGCATTTGATGAGTATTCAATAGCATCGACAGCATAGAAGTCGTCGTCTGTGCCACTCCAGCCAAAGTTGAAGTGAACCAAGTCATTCTCATCATAACCGTCGGCAACAAAAGCGTGACCGCCTTCTGAGCTGCGTCCCGAGTAATACACCGGACGACCGAGATCGAATTCGTCTTTAAGCATGTTGAGCCAGTTGGTGAGAGAATATGAGCTTCTCTGTTTGTATTGGCAGGCGCCATAGCCAAAATATGACGACATTGGACCTGGCACATTGGATGAAATAGCACCGCTACCGTCGTAATCGAACTGCATGTCGACAGCGACACCGCAGTGATACATAAGAGTAGCGACGGCTTCAATCTGTGTCTGATTGGCTCCAGTCAAGCTTTTAGGCATATTTGCCCAGTCATATGTCGTTGCACCGAAATTGGCCGACAGATAACCATAATAAACACCGCTTTCGCCATAGCAGTTGTAACCATGGCTGCCCGTGCCGTGTTCCGGATAATTCCAGCGTTTCATAATCTGACTCATAGCTGTAGCCACACAACCTGCATAGCAACGTCCGCCAGGACCGCCTGATGCTGCCGGAGCATAGAGGTTATACGGACTATTCTGATTCCACTTTGTCGTTAAGAGAGGTCCGACAGTTTTTGCTTTTTTATTGTTCAACTTACCGCAATTCTCAAGCGATGTCCATTCGCCGACGACATCCGGTGTCGGAACGATACCCTTCTCTATAGCATGGCTGATACTGTTTTTATAAGTCTCAAGCATGAACATAGCACCATTGTAAGGATTGCTTGCATCAAACGGGCCATTTTTCGAATATCCAAGGATAGGACGCACGTTGTCTGATGCAGCGACAATCACAAAACCTTCATTTCCAAGGTTGAAAACGTATGCACATGGCACACCGTTGTCAGATGTAACTGTGTAATACAACTGAAGATCAGCTCTTGTTGCATTTTCAAAATTCGCTTTCACGAACATCTGTCCGAGCGATTGAGCTGTATTCACATCGACAGGATTCGCAAACATTGTTCCGAAGCCGATGACTACAGCAATCACTAATGTTAATAATTTTTTCATTTTAATTAAGATTAGGTTAATAATTCAATTTATTTCTTATTCAATTACTGATATCTTCTGTGTTGTTGAGCCAGTCAAAGTCGCAATCTTCACCATGTAGATGCCGCTTCCGAACTCTTTCATATTTATAACGCATTCGTCGCCACTGACATTCTCCTCATAGACCTTCTGTCCGACGAGGTTAAACACCGAAACAGCATTCAATTCGCTTGCCTCAATCTTCAGATTTCCTGTCGTAGGATTAGGATAAATACGTGCATTTATTGAGTTTTCAGGAACAGCCGCCACCATCACGACAACATAATCGAGATTGTCGTTCGTGATTGCGTAGTCCGACTCGCAAGCCGAGCTGTAGGCTGTCACCTTGTAATAATATGTTCCGTTCTCCACTTCATCGAAATACTCCTGCAAGCTGGCAGGTGTCGCACTGCCGATTTCGGAATATGTCACACCGCCGTCATCGCTTCTGTAAACTTTATATTTCGAAGGAACATAATCGCAATTCCATGTCAAATGTGCGCCATAAACACCACCGATATACTCAAACTCACCGGCAAAAGCAGTCGGAGCCGTGCAGTTCGGGCAGTCGTTGTTACCAGAGAAAATCGTTCCGCTCAAACTCGACGAAGCACCAGTAAATGTGTATGCTGTCTGGTTAGCTGAATTCTTCAAAGTGATTGTCACCGACGACAATGCCGTTGCCGGATCAATCCATTTAAGCGAGAAGTTACCTTCAGGGATGCGGACCTTCTTGCTCAATGGCGACGAACTTGTCATCGTAATCTCATCAATCTTCGTGCCGTTTGCACTTAAAACCTGCAACTTAGCATCGTTCCAACCTTGGAAGTTTGTGGTCTGGCAGACGAATTTCCATGAGCAGCTCGGTCCGAAGACGACTGTCGTTGAGGTTATCTCGCCATCGAAACCATTATTTATTCCAACGATAGTGTATTCATAAGCGCCGTAATCCGCCACGTTGTCAACAAAACTCATGGTGCTACCCGGCTGCGGATTGTTGTAGGTCTGAATAGCAACGCCGTTACGTTTCAGAACTATCTGGTCGATCGAAGTCAACGGCTCGCCCGATACCGAGACCTCAGGTATCGTGAAACTGACAGATGCGTTCTTTGTGATAGCGTTCTCGACAGTCACATCAAAATTCTCGAAAGCCGGAACCAGCGCGTTGTAGATGTAGTCAGGCATAATCTCAAAAACACATCTCTGATTGAGGTTGAATGTACCATTGCCTGTATTCAAAGCATCAATTTGATAATAGGTGCTGTTATACGATCCGCTCCATCCCCAGTTGAAATGGAAATAACGGTTGTTGTTGTAGCCGTCGCAGTTGAAAGCATGCCCGCCATCAGAGTCAGAACCGGCATAAACAAAAGGAATACCGCGGTCCAACTGTGCGATCAGCATATCTTCCCACACCTTTTTGGCATACGAGTCACGCGACTTCATATTCGCACCTGCACCATATCTGAAATGCTCGATAAGAGCCGCGGGGACATCACCAGTCTGAGCACCACTGCCGTTAGGAGAATAGTTCATGTCGACAGCAATACCACAGTGATACATCAGCAATGCAACAGCTTGTCCTGCCGCGTTAGCCGAAGACACTGAATTCGGCATAATCGACCAGTTATATGTGGTTGCGCCGAAGTTTGCCGACAAAGTGCCGCCGTACTCACTGGTGCTGTATGTATGATCACCCACACCAGTCTCAGGCCAGTTCCAGAATTTCATCACCTGACTCATAGCCGTAGCCACACATCCTGCATAGCAGTGGTTGTTTGTCCAATAACTGCTGCAAGCCGGAGCATAATAGTTGTAAGGCCAACCCTGATCCCAGGTCGTCGAAAGCAACGGATTCACCGCCTTTTCCATTCTGGTCTTCATAATGATGCCTTCCTCATCGAGAAGCTTCCATTGCTCTGACACCTCTTCGTCTGCAACCAATTCATTATCAATCGCATACTGAATCTGACGTCCGTAATGACCGAGGTAATATCTCATGCCGTCAGGGATGTTGTTGATGTCGAAAACACCGTCTTCGCAATATCCCAAAACAGGATAAGCACGGTCGTCGGCAGCCATCACAACAAAACCATTGTCATAATTGAAGACGTAAAGATAAGGTACGTCATTTTCGCTGCTCAAAGTGTAGACATGCTGTGCATCGGTGATGCCTTTGGCCGATAACACATTGTTAGCCATAAACTTAACTCCCAAATTCTTGGCTGTATTAACATCAACCGGATTTGCGAGCATCTGCCCTGCTAAAACTACAAGAGCCGTAATTGTGAGTAAAAATTTCTTCATTTTTCAGTATTTTTTATTTTCTATTTTTCCAACCTATTTTTATTCAAAAATGTAATTCGTTGTCGTTGAATAAGTTAAATATGGTTAATACAAATTGTTTATATTTATTTATCATAATATATTTCAAGCTTGTAAAATTACAAAAAATTTTCATACGACGCTCATTTTTTTTCGTATTTTTGCATTTTAAAAATGAAAAATCCCCGAAATGGAGCATAAATACTACGATTTTTACATGCGTTTCCCGAGTGAGGACGACGCCCTGAAGGCCAAAGATTTTTATTATAAAACCCACCGTCCGCGTATCGGTGGCGAGTTTAAGATCAACGACAACGGCGTGTGCTCTCTATCGCTTCAAGACGAATGCGAGCTCATCACCGAGCTGTATCCTTTCGGACTGACACGCTACATCGTGGCCGACAACTTCCACGGCGTGCGCCGCGAACACGGCAAGGATATCTTCGACTTCTTCACCGACAGCGACAAGTATTTCTGCTGGGACCTCAACGACCAAGTCTTCGAAAAGCTCAACGATTTCTTGAAAAACGAGATTCATAACGACGGCTTCAAACCCGAAAAAGACAAGCACGCTCCATTCATCCAACGCACCCTCGACAGCATGGGAATCGACGACCTCTACAACATGCTGAATGTGGATGCCCCGGGACTTGACATCTAACCTTCCAATCGTCATTTCGACCGAGCGCAGCGAGCGGAGAAATCTCCGACTCATTTAGCTCTGGGGTCAGGCAAAATCTCCATTTTTGCCAGTTTCTGTACCTCGATGCTCGGGTGACCGAACTCTTCTGTGATTTTTCCAAGCATCAGATATGTTCCGTTCCCTTGGAAAGGATAGGTTTTCAGCACATTCGGGAAGACAGTGGCATCGAAAACGTCGCCGTTGGCATCCAAAAAATTGGCAAAATGCATCAGCTCGCCCTTGCTCGTCTTCACATATTTCAAACTGACCAAATGTCCTAGCATACGATGTTGATTGCCAACGTGTTGCATCATGTTTTTTGCGAAGACCTCTCCCCTGAAACGTGTCTTCAGCATGTCGAACCACGTCAGCGTGACGGGAAATCCGAACAGCTCTATCTCGTCGTAGGCATCTTCGAGTGGCTGCGACTGCATCGCAGGCAACCTGAAGTCATCGGGAGTCTGTATCAGGCCTCGCATGCCGTGAAACTTGTTACGATATGAATTCATTTTTCCGTGATAAGCATGAGCCTCCCAAAGAAGCGCGGGCTTGCCTTTGCCCGTGAACGCGAAGGCTCCGCTGCGAATCAATATCACCATCTGCTCCATCTTGGGCCGCAGACGCTCCATGAAGTCGGCAAGCCCGCGGTATCGGCCGCCCGTAAGTCGCTCACTGACAATAGCTTGCGCAAACTCTGCCTCCAAGCCCTGCAGATGCACGAAACCGACATAAGCCGTCTTGCCATGAAGCGTGGTCAAGTATTCACTCATGTTGACGCACGGCAGATGCACAACACCTCCTTGTCGGCGTAACTCGTTGAAATACACCCACGTAGGATAAAAACCACCGAAGTTGTTGATCACCGCCACCTGAAACTCGAGAGGGGAATATGCCTTCAAAAACAGACTCTGGAAGCTCTCCACGGCATACGAGGCGGAGTGCGCCTTCGAGAACGAATAGCCGGCAAACGACTCAATCTGCCGCCACACCTCGTTGGTTACGGCATCGCTGTAACCCCTTGACTTACAATTGTCAAAGAACTTCTTCGTCAGCTCCACCATCTCGTCTTTGCGACGACTTTTATGGTTCATCATCCTGCGCAGCACGTCAGCATCGCCAAGGTCGAGGCCAGCAAAGTGATGGCACACCTTCAACACGTCTTCCTGATACACCATCACGCCGTAAGTCTCCTCAAGCTGTTCCTTGAGCACAGGATGCAGATAATCAATATGTTGCGGGTCGTGAAAGCGCTGGATATACTGCCGCATCATACCCGATTTCGCTACTCCCGGACGGATGATGGAACTCGCCGCGACGAGGGTCTTATAGTCGTCGCAACGCAACTTCCTCAGCAAGCCTCGCATGGCCGGACTCTCGATGTAAAAACAGCCGTTGGTCTCTGCATTTCTAAGCAAATTCTTGACTTTCTCGTCTTTCTTAAAATCTTCAACGCGATGAATGTCAATGCTAACGCCTCGGTTTTTCTTTATCATCTCCACCGCGTCTTTGATATGTCCGATGCCGCGCTGACTGAGGATGTCGAGCTTCTCAACCCGCAGACGTTCAGCGACATACATATCCCACTGCGTCGTCGGGAAGCCTTTCGGCGGCATGTCGAGGGCCGAGAAACATGTTATCGGGTCTTCGGTTATCAGCACGCCTCCGGCATGGATGGAGCGGACGTTCGGGAAGTCGAGGATATGCTGCGCGAGGTCGAAGACCGAGCGCATAATGGCGTTCTGGTTGGCATAACGCTCAGGACAACGGCAGAGGTTGTCGAGCTCGTTCTTTGGCAAGCCATGAACCTTCCCCAACTCCCGTAAAACCGAGCGATCGCGGAAGGTCGTGGTGGCTCCGAGCAACGCCACATGACGCTCCGCATAACGGTTGAAGATGTAACGATGCACCTCGTCGCGATCCTTCCACGAGTAGTCGATGTCGAAGTCGGGCGGACTGCTTCTTTTCGGGTTCAGAAAACGCTCAAAATAAAGGTCGAGACTGATGGGGTCGACGTCGGTGATCTGCAGGCAATACGCCACTATGCTGTTAGCTCCGCTTCCGCGGCCGACATGATAGATTCCGCGTGACATCGAGTATCTCACAATGTCGGCCGCGATGAGAAAATACGATGAAAACTGCATCCTCTCAATGATATCAAGCTCTTTCTCGATGCGACGGTACGCTTCTTTGTTCTGCAAACCATAGCGGTATTTCATACCTTCGAAAGTCATCTGCCGCAGAAGCTCAACGTCGTTATAAACGCTCTCGGTGAAACATTTTTTGTTTTTCATCGACTCGAAATCGAAATCTATACCGCATTGATTTACAACCTCTTGCGTCGTTTTTATCATCTCCGGAAACAAGGCATAGGCGGCTTTTAATTTTTCCTGCGGAAGCAGAATCTCATCGGCCGAAGCGTGGCTTTCGAGTCTCGAGATAAGAATGTTTTTATCTATTGCTCGGAGGTTTTTATGCACCTCGAACGACTTTTCATCAAGAAACGTCACAGGCTGCGCTATCACCAGCTTTTCCTGATGGTGGCGAAGGTCGGAGGTAATCAGTCGCGACACCTGCGACAGTCTAACGCCAAGATATTCATTATCAGCGAGTTGCGACAATTTTCTTTTCCCGAAAGGGTAAATCACAAACACGTTGTTCCACTTCGGCGCGTCGGTATTGTAAGGCAGTTTGCTGATGTTATGCAGCGTCAGCGTCTCGTTGATTTCGCGGAAACCCTCGTTATTTCTGGCTATCGCGATATACATCAGCTCGTCGCCGTTACGAAATTCGCAGCCCGCGATGGGCTTGATGCCGTACTTCTTGCATTCGAACACGAAATCGACGATTCCCATGGTGTTGTTGATGTCGGTGAGAGCCAACGCCGGGATATGCATAGCACTCGCCTGCTCCACCAGATCCTCGATGGAGATAGTGCCATAGCACAAGCTGCAATATGACCGAACATTCAAATACATAACTTGCCAATAGCCAATAGCTAACAGCCAATAGCCCTGAAAACTGCATTCTTTCCAAACCTTTTCCTTATCTTATCTAGGGCGCCATAGAGATTCGTCATCTCGGCGGTATCGTCAAACAAATCGAGCTGTTGCGTACCTCCGACGAGGCTGCTGAACCTCACTCCTATCAGTCGGATCAGCAGTCGGCGGTCGTAGAGCTTGTCGAAGATGTCGTACACCGTATTTAATAATAGGTGGTCGAACGAGGTGTACTGAATCTGTCTTTGCATGGTATGGGTGTCGAAGTTCGAGTAACGTATCTTCACCGTGACACAGCCCGTGAGCTTGGTCTGGGCGCGCATCTCGAACGCCAGCCGCTCCACCATCCTGGCGAGCACGCTCTTCAGCAGGACGATGTCGATGGTGTCGTTTTCGAAGGTATGCTCCTTGCTCAGCGACTTCTGTTCCTCGTAGGGCTGCACCGGCGTGGTGTCGATGCCGTTGGCTTTCTTCCATATCTCGATGCCGTTCTTGCCAAGGGCCTGACTGACAACGACATCCGGCATCTGACGGAAGTCGCCGATGGTAGCGATGCCCATCGAGCGCAGCAGCTGATATGTCTTCGCGCCCACCATCGGGATCTTGCCTATCGACAGCGGGTCGAGAAACGCATGGACCTGCGGATGCAGCACCTGCAGCTCGCCGTTAGGCTTGGCCTCGTCGGTGGCGATCTTCGAGATGGTCTTGTTCTCGGAAAGCCCAAACGATATTGGCAGTCCCGACTCTTTCATTATGGTCTCGCGCAGCTCGTGCGCCCACTTGTAACACCCGAAGAAACGGTCCATCCCGGTGATGTCGAT
>JAFZXR010000013.1 GCA_017616675.1 Bacteroidales bacterium | reverse complement strand
GCGAGAGATCGACCACGCGCTCGGGATCTTTATAATAATCGGTGCCGAATTCCTTGCCGATGAAATAGTTCATATACATCAAAAATTCGGGCGTGGCGCAGGCTCCGCTGAGCATCGAACTGACCATGAACACCATATTCACGAAGCCGCCGCAGAACGATTTGAGGTTGGTCGGTGCAGTCGAGTTGCCGCCAATCGATGCCGTTCCGCCGATGAGCCACGGATACATCGTAATCGAGGCGCAGTAGTTGGCCAGCGAAGTCTCGTCGTTTTTGTAAATGAAGTGGTGGGTCAGCTTGTTGATATATTCGTCGGCCAGTTCCTTGCCGTACATTTTTTTGATGCGGTCGGTCAGCAGACGACGGTTCAAACGGATAAAGTTCGACTTGGGCAGCTCGCCAATCAGCGTGGCGATGTTCTTGTGCTCCACATTGGCATTAGCGTCATACTTCGAACCGGTAGCAGCATTCACCGACTCGGTATATTCCGACAGGAACATCATCTTCTCCAAGGTGTCGCGGTCCTCGGTGTGGGTCTGACGGTAAAGGATGAACGACTTGGCCACGTGGTAGAAGCCTTCGCGCATCAGGGCCTCCTCCACCTGGTTCTGGATGTTCTCCACGGTAATGTCGTCGTGGATGTCCAGGTGGCTGATGATCTTCGAAATGGTACCGAGATCAGCGGGTTCGTTCACACTGTCGAATGCCTTCACGATGGCATTCATAATCTTGTCCAAAGAGAACTGGGCTTGGGAGCCGTCACGTTTCGTGATTGTAAAGTTTTTAATTTCCATCATATTGTTTGTTATTATTTTAAGCTGCTTTCTCCGGCGGGGAGTTGTCCGTTTTGGGAAACTTTTTCCGTCTGGTCCGAAAAAAAGTTGTCCGTTTTGGAAAATCCGAACCGAGCGCAAAGATACAAAATTATCCTAAAACGACAACATTTCAAATCTAAAAAAAGTTTAAAATGCGTAATTTCTTGTTGCGGGCGTAAAAAGGCTCGCGCATATGCGTACCTTAATTTATATGTGCGGGCGAAGATAGGCTGCCAAAGGGTAAATAGGTAATAAATGTTAAAATAGTATAAATAATCGGGGAAAGTTCTTGTTTTTATATATAAAATGTTTATCTTTGTCACCGGAAAATGGAAGAAATGGAAAAATGACGATCTAAACAATCAGACGAATCCAGATCTATCAACCGCAGGAATTTAAAAATTTTTTCAAACTTATTAATTACACGTACAATTATGAAACATTTTATTAAAGGAATGACTTTGTTGTTGGCAGGCGTTTCATTTATGGCCTGTTCCAAGGACGTAGCTTTTGACGAGAATGCTCAGAAGCAAGCAGAAGAAGCTCAGAAGCAAGCTAAGATCGAGAAGCTGTATGCTGATTATAATGCAGCTTTTGTAAAAACTTTCGGTGCTATCAAGCCAGGTCACACATGGGGATTTGGAGAAAGCGCTACTACTCGTGGCGTTGCTACAGAAAACTATGGTAATTATGAGCTGCCTGACGTGATTGGGAATAATGTTGGTAAAAACTTTGCCAACACCTTTAATCCTGCTACTAATGTTGTGAACCTGCTTACCCTTGAGAACTATTTCCTCCAGCATGTTTATAAGCAGACAGGCAATGGCAATGGCAATACGCATGGTAATGAAGCCGACACGCATCATAATTTGGATCAGTTGCAGGCCTATAACTATATTACAGGCGAGTGGGAAAATGTCACTAACTTTACAGGTGGTCAGAACACGCACCACATGACTGACTCTAATAAAAAGAAAATGACTAAGGGTGTCACGCTGATGGTTAATATGGGTACACCGACGGCTAATCATACAATGTTCAGATGGATTGGCGACGATGGTTACGAATGCGATAACTATATTATCAAGGTGATCAACGGCGAATACTATCTGGGTATGGGATATAACAATGATAATAAGACTGATTACGATGCTTGGATCATCAAGATTGTCCCGGCTGTAGGATCACCCGAATTTAAAGATCGCGGACGCATCATGTGTGAGGACCTTGGAAGCCTTAACGGTAGCGACTTCGATTTCAATGATGTGGTATTCGATGCCACCATCTTTAACGACGGAAGCATTAACATTGAAATCCTGGCTGCTGGCGGTACACTGCCTATTTCCGTAGCTGAAGTACCTGTTACTTTGGGTGAAATGACCAACACGGGTGTGAATGAGGCCGGAACTCAGAAGTTTACTATCTCCGCAGCCTTAGCTGCTGAGAAGGGATGGACCACGCTGAAGTCTATTCCTGTAGAGGTAACAGGTAAGGATGGTGTTAAATATGAGTTGACAGCTGAATTTGGTGAGGCTCCCGGTAAGTTCTGTACCTATATCGGACTCCCCTGGGCCGACGAGTATGTCAATATCAATGACGCCTATAATGGCTTCAGTACTTGGGTAAGCCAAGATAAACCCACAGAGTGGTGGAGATCTCATATGAGCGACATCTTAACTGATCTGGATCTGAGCAACAATCCCTAATGTTGAAGAGCTCTTATAAAAAGCATATAATTGGTTAAAATGGAGGCCCTCACGTTGTGAAGCGCGGGGGCTTCTTTATTTTTCAGGGCGCAAAGATTTCTGACCCCTTTGCGCCAAACAAAATAAAGCCCTCTCACTTCACAGCGGGAGGGCTTCTTTTTACAATTTCATTTTCCAATTTTATCCTAACCTTTCGGTATCCGCAAAAATAGAACATTTTGTCTATAAAAGCAAGAAATTATAGTTAAATTACGCTAATGCATAAAAAAAATGGTTTGGAGACCTCGATGAGTGCCAGGAAATGCGTATTTTTGCAAAGTGAACCCCATATTTGATTGAAAATGACAACCGACGAGACCTATATGCACCGATGCCTTCAACTGGCCCGCAACGGACAGCAGAATGCGAAGCCCAACCCCATGGTGGGCGCAGTAATCGTGAGCAGCGACGGGCGGATCATCGGCGAGGGATATCATGTTCGCTGTGGCAAAGCCCATGCCGAGGTCAACGCCTTCGCCTCTGTGCGTGCGGAAGATGAGCCGCTGTTGAGCGAGGCCACCCTCTACGTATCGCTCGAGCCCTGCTCGCACTACGGCAAGACACCCCCCTGTGCCGACCTGATCATCGAAAAAGGCGTCCGGCGCGTCGTGGTGGGCTGCGTC
>JAFZXR010000012.1 GCA_017616675.1 Bacteroidales bacterium | reverse complement strand
TGATCTCGACGCCTGTGAGCGACTCGAGGGCGCGGATGTTACGGCCTTCACGACCGATGATACGGCCTTTTATCTCGTCATTTTCGATGTTGAATACCGAGACGGTGTTCTCAATGGCGTGTTCTGATGCTGTGCGCTGGATGGTCTCGAGGACGATCTTCTTGGCGTCCTGGTTGGCCGACATCTTGGCTTCTTCGACGATCTCCTTGGCGAGGACCATAGCCTCGGCGCGAGCCTCGTCTTTCACCGCTTCTTTCAGCTGTTCCTTGGCTTCAGCAACGCTGAGACCGGAGATTGACTCCAGCATCTTTTTCTGTTCTTCCTGAATCTTGTTCAGCTCTTCGTTGCGTTTCTTGATGTTTTCCTGCTGTGCTTCGAGTTTCTGTTGCTGTGTGTTGAGCTCGTTGGCTCTGCGGTTCAACTCTTCGTTGCGTTGGTTGACCTGCTGTTGCTGCTGCTGTACTCTCGATTCCACCTTCTGCAGCTCACGTTTCTTCTCGTTTGTCTCTTTTTCGTAGTCCGACTTCATCTGCAGGAACTTCTCCTTCGCCTGCAAAATCTTGTCTTTCTTGATTACTTCACCTTTTTCCTTGGCTTCTTCCAAAAGCTGTTTGCTCTTTCTGGTGAGAGCCTTACGCATGATGGTGGTTGCCAGCAATATACCGAGTCCTAAGCCGACAATGCCAGCCACGGCGTAAAAAATAATGTTGATTGATTCTAGTAGTAAAACCATTTTAAAAATTGATTTTACCCTTCCGCGAAAAAGAAAAAAATCTGTCTGCCCAAAGGGATCGTAAACCCTTGAATATCACGCTTATGGCTGCCACGATACGCAAACGTCCACCGGCGTTAAAGCTCCTATTGCTAGGATGAGGCCTGTTTTTGTATCCATGAGTCAACCGGTTAAATTGTTGTAGTTGTTAAGGTTACATCATGCGACGGACAGACAGACATCTCTTATAGGTTCTCAGTCAACAACTCATCGATGACATCGAGTTGCTTGTCAAGATATTGATCCTTGAATGCGGAATCGTTCTCAAATTTCGCAACGCTCGTCGCGAACTGTATACATGCCATAGAGACCAACGAAAGGTAATCCTTGTCAGTGTAAACCTTCTTAAACTCCTTCACCCGTTCGTTAATCATGTCGGCTGCTCTCCGCACCTTCTCCTCATCAGCCTTGTCAATAGTCAGACGGTAATTGCGTTCAGCAACGGTAATATTGATCTTTATTTCTTCACTTTCGCCCATGACCGTCAATTATTTATTACTGTTCGGCGTTCAATATCGCAACACATTGATCGATTTCTTTCACCAATGCCTTGATCAACTGCCTACTTTCTTCAATTTCTTTCTCGTTTCCGAGTGCGTTAACAATAGTTGTTTTATTTATTTTATCTCTCAATTCTTCGTTCTCGGTCTGAAGAATGTCAACCTTCAGCTGCAATTCCCCATTCTGTCGAACGAGCTCGCTGTTCTTCTCAACTAGTTGATCCTTAAGCGCTATGAGCTTTCTCAACTTTAACTCTATTTCCGAAAGTCTTACACTTAAATCAGCCATTTTTATTTAACAGTTTGCTTTAGAATTTCGTGCAAAGATAAGAATAAATATTCTATTACGCAAATTTTTTTGAAAAAATTTTTAAAAGCAAATTAATCAATGGTTTTTACGGCGTTGAAAACCCGACAATTCAGACATTTCCGTCTCCTGCAATAACTGTTGTAAAGCTGCAGAAGTGCCTGTGTTTGCTGGGCATTACACGCGCCGACACCCAGTTTCCCGAACCTCCTGATCACAACGTTGTCTTCAGGCGCCATCTCATTGAGGAATCCCAGACTTTTGTTCTTCAAATCCTGATTGTCGTGGTAAATTCCATAGCTGAACAACACCGGAATCACCGCATTGATGATCAAAATGTCGGTCGCAGTAGCCCCGAAGTTCTTCTTTTTCTCCTTCGAAGGCCTCTCGAAAAGAAAATGTGTGTCCCAATATTCATCGACTTCAACATTAAAGAGATTTCGCATCGACTCCAAGTCGTCGACAGACTGTAGTTTCGACAAAAAACTGTCGCAGCTGCACACCATCGCTGCCATCTGAGCCAACCGAACAGTAGGGAAGTTCGGCGGTCTGAGCCTCAGGAACTTCCAATAAACCTTGGGCATTACGATGAGGTTGAACTTGGATTTTAAAACTTTGAATTCCCTCTGTAGGAGAACAGGATAATCCTCAGTGAAATCTTGCTCGAGGAAACCTGCACAGCCGAAAAACATCGCCGCGACCTGTTGCGGATTGTCGGTGTGTTTACGAAGTATCCGTAACGGCAAAAGCCTCGCTAATCGCTCGAAAGCGTCGTTGTTCACTTTGAGTCCGCAATAACGCATAATGCGTTGATACAGAGTCTCTTCCCAGTCAAAGTGGGTCGCGGCGAGTGTCGAAAACACGTCTTTGACCTCCACTTCAAGTCGCTCCACGACTATTCGCTCGAGCCACGAAAGCCATGTAAACTGCTGGATGCCTGCAATGAACTTCTCGCACGGGATCCATCGTCGCGACTTGATGAAGCCAGTGTACCTCTCGTAGATGCTCTCGTCGAACTGGTTTTTAATTTCGAGCGTTGGAATGCTAAGTTGCTCAGTATCATTGCAATACACCACGTGCAAAACCACATTTTTGTAAGCGTCGTCAAACTGATGACCGTGTCGGAACCAATCCGATGCGTTGACGTGAACCTCGACATGACCGACCCACATTGTTGCTCCAATTCGGATGCGGGCGTCAAGAAAATCGGGACCGGCGTCGTAGTTGCGGTTTCCGACCGATATCACCTTGACCGATTCGCCGTCGACGGTACGCAAATCCTTCGACAGCAGCCTGTTCTCCCAGAGATAATTGATAAACTCTTCCTTCATAAAAAAATGTTTTGATTCTGCAAAAATATCGACATAAAAAATTTTGTGTCAAGAGAAAAGACAAAAAAATGCACGAAAAATGCATTTTTAACACAAATTTCATTTTTTGGGAAGAAATCTAAATAAAAATTTACAATTCAGGACTATTTCAGACCCTTGCACATGTAAACGAAGACGTATTTCGCGGGCGTTCCGCAACGGTCGACGACGATGGTGTCGCAGGGCACGATAGCCTCAAATTTATCGTCGAGATAACGCTCGGGGGCGTAATAATCGGAGCTCTCGTCCAAAAACCAGTAATCGTTGCCTTTCTGGAGGCCTCCGCGATTCTCGTTGATCCAATAATATTTATGGATTTTGTCGATGTCTCTTAGTCCGAACATGTTGATACCCAATGGATTAGCGACATAGTAATCGAAGTTGGCCATCGGGAACCACTGCAGTCCGACCATGCCGTCCGACTCCTTCATCTCGCCTTCGGCAATCTTCTCGTCGCGAATCTTCTGGAAATCGTCTTTTATCGAACGCCAGCCGTAGATGGTGGTGGTGAAGTCGCCCTCACCGTAACGCTGCACCGAGTTGGCACGCTCGCCGAAACGCAACGGGATGAAGCCTGTTTTTATCTCCAAAGTGCCGAAAATCAACACCAACACCAACAATGAGACAGTGGCGATTATCGGTTTCGGAAGTCTTATTGTTTCGTCGCTAACCGATTGTTTATCAGCGAAATATGAAGCTGGGAATAACAATAGCAACGTAAACGCGGGCGCCGACCAGTGAGGCAGGATAGGGCGCGTGAGAGAGAAAAACCAGAACAATCCGATGAACGGCAGCGCGAAACAAAGCAAGAGGCGCCCGCTTGTCTCGTCCAGGTATTTTTTGCCCCTCCAAAACACCACTAACGCTATGATTATCAATATATAATTGATAGGATTGTTGTAACCTAACTCGCCGGCAATCTCAGCGAGGAAGTCGAGAGGTTGAAGCTTCCCGAACAAGCTCACTCGGTCGCCATGGAAGGTGAAGCTGATTAAATCGTTCTGCATATTCCAAATCAGAAGCGGCAACATGCAGACCGCAGAAATTAGTATCGAGAGGTATAAGTATTTGTTTTTCAGTTGTTTACGGTCGTAAAATAGTATGTACAATCCCACGCCAACCCAGATGAAACCTGCCGAATATTTAGATAGTAACGCGAGGCCGGTGAAGAGGCCGGCCAGGACTAATTGTCCGTCATTTCGAGCGGAGCGCGGCGTAGTCGAGACCCGAGCGAAGCGAGAGCATTCACCGCAGGTGAATAAATCCTCTTTTCCCGACAGCTTATTACTAGAGAGGATTTCTCCGCTCCCTTCGGTCGGTCGAAATGACGATAAAAAACAATACATTGCTAACAATGTAAACAGCATCAGCGGGGTGTCGGGCATGATGAAAACACCAGTAATCACAAAGCAATAGAACGATGCGGTGTAAAGCAAAGCGGCGTAAAAGCCTGCGATTTTATTTTTTACCAGACAACCGATCTTATAAATAATAAAGGTGTCGAACGTCATGAAGATTATCGACGACAGTCGCAGGGCAAACTCGCTGTGTAACAACAAGTTAAGACTGAAAATCTGCATTATCCAGCCAACCATTCCGGGATGGTCGAAATGACTCCAGTCGGGATACATGGCGTAGGTCCAATAATAAACCTCGTCGTTGCCGAATTCGATGAAAGCGGCAAGGAATCCGCGCACTAACACGCTGATTGTCAACAGCCAAGCCAGATATTTTTCTATCTTATTTTCCTGTAGTTTCATGTTACAATTTTTATGAGATTTCTCCATTCCCATCTCCCTTTGGTCGATGTTCAGTCGAAATGACGCGAGGGGATATAAAAATCAATCTTGCGAAAGCCAAAACCACTGCTATATAAACCGCCCACATCAGATAAGTGCGGCCAACC
>JAFZXR010000011.1 GCA_017616675.1 Bacteroidales bacterium | reverse complement strand
TGCTAACGAAATTAGTGAGAATTAAAGAAGCTTTGTAGATTAAATTGTCAACTGCATCAGCTCCGCTGTTCCGTCGCCCCAGTTGCCGACGAGACTTTGCTGTTTCACCAGTCCTTTCAGCAGTTTCATGAATTCTTTTCTTGGGATAGGAGCGGCTCCCATGCGCTTCATGTGCCCCGTTTCCTGTTGAGAGTCAATGAGTTCGAATCCGTTTCTGATCAAAAACTGACATAGGTTATACAGCGCCACCTTCGAGGCGTCGGTCTTGGTGTGGAACATCGACTCGGCGCAGAACACCTTGCCGATGGCGACGCCATATAAGCCGCCAACCAGCTCGTTGTCCTGGTAAACCTCAACGGAATGGGCAAATCCCATGTCGTGCAGCTCGCAATAAGCCACTATCATGTCCTCGCTGATCCACGGACTCGGCTCGTCGGTGTCGTCTTCCTCCTCGGTCACGTCGTCGATGCGCGGCACAGTGGCACAGGCACGTATAACTCCCTCAAAATCAGCGTCAAACGAACAAGAATATTTGTTCGATTCGATGGTCTTCCACAACGATTTCGTTACCTTCAGATCGGTCGGCTTAAGCACCATCCTGGGGTCGAGCGACCACCATAAGATAGGCTCTCCTTCCGAATACCATGGAAATATCCCCGATGAATAGGCGACGAGCAACCTCTCGGGCGACAAATCTCCGCCAATCGCAAGTAATCCGTCCTTTGTCGACTGACCGACAGGCGGAAAATCATATACCTCGTCTTTTAGCATGTATATTGGCATGGCTTTACGATTTTGAGGTTAAAATTCACCACAAAGATAAAAATAAATTTTCAATTATGCAAGTTTTTTGTTCATTTTTTTTAATTTTGCAGTGCAAAAAATCATCATGAACAGGTATTTCTTACATCTGGCGTATAACGGGAAAGCTTATCACGGCTGGCAAATCCAACCGGGCGATGTCACCGTGCAGGAGACCCTCGAGAAGTGTATCGGCCTGAAGCTGAAACAGGACATATCCATCACCGGATGCGGACGTACCGACACAGGCGTCAACGCAAGAAATTTCTATGCGCATTTCGAGAGCGAACCGATAGAAAATCTTGAAGAATTTGTAAATCAGTTGAATATGTTCTTGCCCGACGACATCGTGGTGTTCCGCTGCTGGCAGGTCGACCCGTACTTTCACGCCCGCTTCGACGCGAAGTCGCGCACATATCATTATTACGTTACCCGCACCAAGAACCCTTTCCACACCGACGACTCCTTATATATATATGGCCCGCTTGATGTGGCGAAGATGAACGAAGCGGCGAAGATTCTCTTTGAATATCAAGACTTTACAAGCTTCTCGAAGCTTCACACACAGGTCAAGACGAACAACTGCCGGATAATGGAAGCCCGCTGGTTCGAACAGAACGACTTACTTGTGTTCCGCATCAAAGCCGACCGTTTTTTGAGAAATATGGTCCGCGCCATCGTCGGCACCTTGCTCGAAGTGGGGAAGGGGAAGATGACATTGGAAGAATTCCGCGCCGTCATCGAACAGAAAAACCGCTGCTCCGCCGGCACCTCAATGCCCGCGCACGCCCTATTCCTCGAAGAAGTCACTTATTAACTATTATCACGGCTCCACCGCCACTAGCCATCTCAATCACAAAATTACCTTCAATCTTTTCAACGCTGTCGTAAATATAATCTTTTGCGTTTCTGTTTGCATTCATTCCATCGACAAAATACTTAACATCGGGGTGTTTCAATCCGAGTTTACTGAAATCAATCTCAATCATCCGTGGTTCCCAATTCGTTATCGCTCCGATATACCACGTGTTGCCCTTTCTCCTCGCAACTACTGCATATTCGCCGAGTTTGCCGTCGAGAGCCACCGTCTCGTCCCACACCGTAGGCACGCTGGCGATGAAATCGACGCATTCCTGGTTCTGCATATACTTCGTCGGACTGTCGCAGAGCATGTTGAACGGCGACTCAAATATAACATACTCAGCGAGTTGCCTGCATCGTGTGCCTTGGCTCATCGGGTTGGTGTAGATGGCGCGGAAATGATGTTTTGTGGCGTTGTCCATGGCGCCCTGAGTGTAGTCGAGGTTGCCAGCCACCTGCCTGATGTACGGAATCATGCATTCGTAGTTCACCTGGTTGAGCTCGTCGTCCCATTTCGACTGCTCCAGACCGTAAACTCCCTCGAAATTCAGCACGTTAGGGTAGGTGCGGCTCAGTCCCGTAGGCTTGTAAGCTCCATGAAAATCAACGAACAAATGATATTTCGCTGCCATCGCCGCCATGCGGTAGTAGAAGTCGACAACCTTCTGGTCGTCGCGGTCCATAAAGTCGACCTTAAATCCCTTGATTCCCATCTCGCTGTAGTGCTTGCACACATGCTCCATGTCTCTGTCGATGGCATAATATCCTACCCAAAGCACCAATCCGACATTTCTTTCATTGGCGTAGTCCACGAGTTCCTCCAAATCGATTTCCGGCACCACTTGAAACAGGTCGGCTTGCTTATTCACCGCCCATCCTTCGTCCAAAATCACATATTCTATGCCGTTTTTCGACGCAAAATCGATATAATATTTATATGTGTCGTTGTTGATGCCTGCCTTAAAATCGACGCCCCAGATGTTCCAGTTGTTCCACCAGTCCCAAGCCACCTTTCCGGGCTTGATCCAGCTCACATCCTTCACCCTCGAAGGCGATGCGAGCTTGTAAACCATGTCGCTGTTCATCAGCTCGGCGTCGTCGCTTGAAATCACCATCGCTCGCCACGGGAAATCCCTTGTCCCATTGACCTTCGCGACGAATGCCTCTCTTTCTTTCACCACCATCTGCAGCATGTTGTGACCGCCTTGAATCTCTGTTTTCGGATATGTCGACTGCACCGCTTCAAGACTGTTGCCTTCGCCTTTTCTGAAGAAAGTGCCAGGAAAATCTTCCAGATCCGACTCCACGATAACAACTTTTTTGCCGTCTTTGAGGCATATTAATAAAGGTGTGAAGGCGATGCGCTCCTTATCCATCTTAGAAATCGAGTCGATGGTGTATTGGCTTTCGAAAGAAGTGAAAAACTGCTGCTCGAGGAAGTCGCCGTCGCCTTTGCGGGCGTTCACATACGGAATATACGCTACGTAATCGTCGTCGAAACAATAATTTACATTTTCTTTCTTAACAATAATCGGCTTTTTAAAGCTGGTCGAAAACCTATACGCCACGCCGTCGTCGAAGGCCCTGAAAGTTAGTTTGTAATTACCTTTAAAGTTGATAATCAATTCGTTATAATGATTTTTGACTTCTTTTTTCTTATAAAAATCGGCATTCAAGACCTCATCAACAGTTTTATTTATCACTTTCACCACTTTTCCGGCTCCCAATACCTTCCCGTCGCCCAGCTCCATCGAAATAGGCGAATCGTTGATAACCACAGTGTTTTCGTGCATTACCGAATACTTCACCTCATCGCCGACATTCACCTTCACCGCAATCTTTCCATCAGGCGATTTCAATTCGTAATTATGCCCGTAAATATTACCAATTCCAAGAATTATCGCTAATAAAACAACAATCTTCTTCATGCCTTAAATCATTAAATTTTTAAATTTTAAATCTTTAAATGACAAAAATAATCCAAAATTCATTTCATATCAAAAAATTCTTTAATTTTGTACAAATTTTAAAAATATCGATATGAGAAATTTACTTTTAATCAGCAATTCAACCAATTTTGGTGAGACATACTTGGCTTGGGCGATGACTCAGCTCGAGCAGTTTTTCGACAAGAATAAACTCGGTGCTGACAGCAAGGTGGCCTTTGTGCCGTTCGCGGGCGTCTTCATCGGCGGCAACCCGTATCCGAAGAGCTATGACGCTTATACTGAGAAGGTTAAGAAGGTTTTCAACGAGAAACTCGGCGTGAAGAAGTTCGTCTCGGTGCACGAGGTCGAAGATAAAGTCGGTCTCGTAAAGACTGCCGACTGCATCGTTGTCGGTGGTGGCAACACCTTCCATCTGGTGGCTGAGTTGCATAAGTTCGGCCTGATGCAGGCTATCGCCGAATGCGCCAACAACGGCACGCCTTACATCGGATGGAGCGCCGGCTCTAACATCGCTTGCCCTACACTCTGCACCACCAACGACATGCCGATAGTGCAGCCTGCAAGCTTTAACACATTGAATCTCATACCTTTCCAGATAAATCCTCATTACCTCGACCCGCATCCTGAGATCGACAAGATGATAAAACACGGCGGCGAGACACGTCAGGACCGTATCAACGAATATCTCGCTGTGCGTCAGGAGATGAAAGTCATCGGTCTGCGTGAGGCTACTGCCATCTGGGTTGTCGGCGACAAATATTTCCTCAAAGGCGGTAAGAAAATGATGATTTTCCAATACGGAAAAGAACCTGTCGAACTCGAGCCTAATCAGGAGATTACGAAGTTTGTGCTATAGAAAAAAAACGATTTTTCTTGTTTTGTGTTTAAAAAATATTTATATTTGCAAGTTTAAAGGTATTGCAAAATTTGAGTATTAATAATCTAAATTATTGAATATGAAGAAGTTAATCTGTTTTTTAATCGCTTTAATGTTTATTTCGGTGATTCCGGAAGTTGCATCGGCACAGTCGAACGATCCGTTTGAGCAGAAAACCCTCAAGGCCACAGGCAAGAGCGGCAAACACGAGAAGAAAGTCAGCCGTAAGAAAGTCGAGGCTCCGGTAGAGACAGCGACAGTGGTGGCCGACGAGAAGCCACAGGCCAAAAAGCAAACCGTCACACTCTCAAACCCTTGTGAGGACTGGCTCGACGTGGAGTTCGTCTCACTGGTCGGCAGCAGAGCAAACCAAACGATAACCCTTACGCTGAAAGTCACCAACCACAGCACCAACAAAGATATGTACATCGGCGGCAACTTCGTGGGATATGACTGCGAGGGCGAAGAACATACTAGAGGCTATTCGCCGGAGCGTTACAGCACCCTGACCGACGTTCCTTTCAAGACCTCGTTTGAAGTCCCGGGCAAGATCAACCCTAACAAGACCACGGTGATGCCGGCAATGATATTCAGCGTTGGCGACTGCCGTATCGAAATGAAAAACGTCCCGATCGACTGGAAATAACCCCAATTTCTTAGCATAAAAGTTTAAAATATGAAAATATTCGCAAAAAGATTAGCTCAGCTTCTCGCTTTGCTGCTTCTGACAAACACAGCATTTGCCCAGAAAAACAACGAGAAACGTTCTGTCCTCGACCAACAGTATGAGGTGCAGTATATCGGTGTCGGCCAGGACGGCACTAAGGTCTTCACAGTGACTACCACGGCTAAAGACGCCACCGAAGGCATAGCGATGGCCAAACGCGACGCTATCGCAGCATGTCTCTTCCGCGGCATCGCGGCATCGGAGCAGACCAAAGCCACACCGGCAATCGTGTCGTACGCAGTGGCAGAGGAAAACATCGGTTTCTTCGAGAATTTCCTCGCACTCCCGACGAAGAAGACACCTGGCGGACAGTATCATCGCTTCATCAACAAGACAGGTCAGCCTAAGACAGTGAAAAACGGCAAGATGTACACCATCTCCGTCGACGTGCAGGTGCTCTACGACGATCTTCTGCAGTATATGCAGGACAAAGGCTATGCTCAGGATGTGAAGAGCACCGGAGCAGGCAAATATGCCAAACCTATCCTCATGGTGGTGCCATCCGACGTCTACTGCAGCGAGATGGGCTACGTACAGAAGTGGAAAGACGAGAACGGCGTGGTGCGCACAGTGTCGAACTACGACGTGTTTAACCGTGAAGACTCACGCGACCTCCGCCTTGTGATATCGTCACTCAACGAGATATTCAACAAGAAAGGCTTCGAGGTGCAGAGCCTTGAATTCCTGATGAAGAGTCTCAAACAAGAGGAGACTGAGAATCAGTTTGTCGGTCAGGACTACGGTCTCGACGGCGCCATCGCCGAGTCACCGATCGACCGCATCAAACGTACAGCAAACGTTGACTTTATCGTCGACCTCGACTTCGAAATCATGGAAGTGGGCACACAACGCTACGTGACATTCAACATGAAGGCTGTCGACGTCAGCAGCAACGCCCGCGAGATAGCCCACGCCCACGGCGATGGCAAGCCGTCGAACTCAGCGTCGGTCAACACCTTGCTCGAAGAGGCAGTGCTCAACCATATGGATTCATTCTGCAAGAAACTGCAAAACGAATACGCCAACATGTCGAAAAACGGTCGCCAGATCACCGTTAAAGTCAAGCGTACCGACAACTCCGACTACGACCTGCTGAGAACAACCTTCGCCTTCGAAGGCAAGCAGACATCGCTCGGCGACATCATCTATTACTGGCTGCAGGACAACACCGTCGACAACAACCCGACGCGTAACATCAGCCCTAACGTCATCACATTCAACCAGGTGATGATCCCGCTGACAAAAGTCGGCCGCCGCGGAGCCATCCAACGTGTTGATACTCAAGAATATCTCCAAGGATTGCAAAACTATCTGCGCGACACCTACAACGTGGATGGAACAATATATATGCGCGGTCCGAGCGAGGTTTGGATAGTTTTATAATAAAAAATTAGGAAAGAAATGAAAAATATCAGATTTTTGCTTCTGGCATTGCTCTTGAGCGTCACAAGCATGATGGTCAAGGCTCAAGATAAGATGACATTCGAACAGATGATCCCTGTGCGCGTGCTGATGCCGACCAACGACGAGATCAAAGGCGACGCCCTGACAGTGCTCTACAACCGCCTGAACCAGGCTGTGACACTCAACGGCCTCGGCGCCACCACCAACGACAGCCGTTTCCTCATCGTCACCTCGGTGACAGTGCTGTCGAAGAACGTCACCACATCGGTGCCGCCTCAACATGTGGCCGAAGTCGAAGTGGCAGTGTATTTCGTCGATAACGTCAACAAAGTGATACTGTCGCAAGAGACGATAAACAAAAACGGAATGGCCGACAACGACCTGGCAGCTATGGGTAAAGCCATCAAGTCGATCCAGGCACGCGACCATAAGCTGAAAAAGCTTATCACCGTTGGTAAAAAGAGAGCCATAGAGTATTATGAGGCTCTGGAAGAGACTGAACAGACCGAGCAGACCGAGGAGGCGAAAGGCGATCCGGATGTTACTTGGATTTTTGAACAATAAAATTTGAATTATGAGAAAAATATTGATAATAGCTCTCGCGATGATGCTTCCTCTCTGCACTTTTGCGCAGCGGAAAGGCTTCAAACTCATCGAGAAGAGCGGCCCGAAGCCTGAATGGGTAGGCCAAGGCAGCGTCAAGAACTTCATCATCGTGCAGTCCGACAAGCCTACTCTCGAGGCAGTGAAAGCCGACGCCATGGATAAGGTGCGCGCCGA
>JAFZXR010000010.1 GCA_017616675.1 Bacteroidales bacterium | reverse complement strand
CGCTCAGCAGGCACGCCGCGTTCTCGACCGTCTCGTAGGTTACGAGCTGTCACCGCTCCTTTGGAAGAAGGTGAAACCGGCATTGTCGGCAGGTCGCGTGCAAAGCGTGGCAGTGCGCCTCATAGTGGAACGCGAAGACGAAATCAAAAACTTCGTCAACAGCAGCGCCTACCGCATCACGGCGAACTTCTCGTTCACCATCGACAATCACGAATATCAGCTCTTCGCAGAGCTTCCTAATCGTTTCGACACCGAAGAGGAAGCATATAAGTTCCTCGACGACTGCAAAGCTGCCGAATATACCATCAAGGCGGTGGAGAAGAAGCCTGTGTCAAAATGCCCGGCACCTCCGTTCACTACCTCGACACTGCAGCAGGAAGCGGGCCGCAAGCTCGGTTTCTCGGTGAGCAACACCATGCGTATCGCCCAGCAACTCTACGAATCAGGAAAGATCACCTACATGCGTACCGACAGCGTCAACCTCTCGACATTCGCACTCGGTCAGGCCAAGAAAGAGATCGAAAACCTTTATGGCGCACAGTATGTAAAGACACGCCAGTTCACCACAAAGAGCAAGGGCGCTCAGGAAGCTCACGAAGCTATCCGTCCGACATATCTCGACCAGCAGAACATCAAAGGTACAGCCGACGAGCGTAAGCTCTATGAGCTCATCTGGAAACGTACCATCGCATCGCAGATGGCCGACGCACAGATCGAGAAGACCACGGTGAACATCGATGTCTCAAATTCAGACAAAGACTTCGTGGCAACAGGCGAGGTGGTGCTTTTCGACGGATTCCTTAAGGTTTACATCGAAAGCGTCGACGACGAAAACGGCGAGAGCGTCAACAACATGCTTCCTCCGATGAAAGTCGGTCAGGTGCTCGACCTCGACAAGATGGAGGCGCAGCAGCGTTTCGCACGCAAGCCATTCAGATATACCGAGGCCAGCTTGGTTAAGAAGATGGAAGAACTCGGCATCGGTCGTCCTTCGACCTACGCCCCGACAATCTCGACAATCCAGAAGAGAGAGTATGTAGAGAAGAAAGACATTGCAGGCGAGACACGCACCTACAAGATTTATACTCTGAAAAAGAATAAAATCACAGAAAAGACTGGCAAAGAGAACATCGGCTACGAGAAGGCAAAGCTCGTCCCGACCGACATCGGAGTGCTTGTCAATAAGTTCTTGATCAGCTACTTCGAGACCATCGTCGACTATAACTTCACAGCCAATGTCGAGAAGGAATTCGATAAGATTGCCGAAGGTCGCTGCGAGTGGAACAAGATGATTAAGGAATTCTACAAAGACTTCCACAAGACCATCACCGAAACTGGCGACAACTCAGGCAAATTCAGCGGCGAGAAACTTCTCGGAGTTGATCCGGTTTCGGGCAAAAATGTCTACGTGAAGATCGGTCGTTTTGGTCCTGTTGCACAAATCGGCGACACCGAGTCGGACGAAAAGCCGAAGTTCGCAGGCCTTCACAAAGACCAGAGCATCGAGACAATCACCCTCGACGAGGTGTTGGATCTGTTCGCATTTCCACGTTCGCTGGGCGAATACGAGGATGCTGAGATTCAGGTGGCCATCGGTCGTTTCGGTCCGTATCTGAAACACAAAAACGCTTTCTACAGCCTCTCGAAGCTCGACGACCCGTCGTTGGTGACATTCCAGCGCGCCATCGAAATCATCGAGAGCAAGCGCAAATCGGATGCCGACAATGTGGTGATGACATTCCCTGAAGACGCCGACATGAAGGTGTTGCGTGGCCGTTTCGGAATCTACATCTCCTACAAAAAGGCCAACTACAAGATCCCGCGCCAGTACGACGCCAATAATTTGACTTATCAGGATTGTCTGGATATTGTGAATAATCCGGATAACGCGTCAAAGAAGAGAGCGAAAAAGTAGTGTAAAGTTTAAAATGTAGAGTTTAGAGTAGGGATGCATCGCATGCGTCCCTATTTTTTTATGTTTTTTTTGATTTTTTTGAAAAAATTTGTTTTTGTATTAAAACTTTCATATCTTTGCAGTGAAAAACTAACTTTAAATAATTAAAAACATGAAAAAACTTGACATTAAACAAGTGCTTACCGAAGGCGTAGGCATTGGCATCAAGAACCTCGTGTCGCTCATTTTAGCAACAGTTCTCTATGTCGTAACAATTTGGATTCCGTATCTCAACGTAGGTACAACAATTGCATTCTGTTCAATCCCGGTTGAGTTGAGCAAGGGTAACATCATCAACCCGCTCTTCATTTTCGATGCAAAATACCGCAAGAACATGGGTGAATTCTTCATCCTTATCGGTTTGCAGGCAATGGCAATGGTTCCAGCATTCCTGATGGGTATCATCCCTGGCATCGTTTTGTCATACGCTTGGGGTCTTGCAATCTATCTGTTCATCGACAAAGACGTTCACGCTCTCGATGCATTGCGTAAATCAAACGAATACACCTACGGTAACAAATGGCGCATGTTCTTCATCGGTCTCATTTTGACCATCGCCCTCAGCATCATCACCTCAATCTTTGGTATGATTCCTAAGGTCGGTGTTGTTTTGAACATCATCGTCATGATTCTTTACTACCCAGTACAATTGGGCTGCAACGCTGTGATTTACAAACAGCTTACCAATCCTGAAGAAGAAGTAAAAGCAGAATAATTACTTGTTGAATGACAAAGTTGAAGGGGCGCAAGAAATTGTGCCCCTATTTTTTACATGTTTGAGATTTTCTCAATTATCTTGGTCAATGCCTCTTGGGGATTATCAATGTCGAGGCATAGCGATTCCATCGGACAGAGACCGTCGCCGGTGCGGTTTACGATGCGGTCGACTTTTTTATCATAAAAATATTTAATCTTATGATTTTCAAAGACTTGCAACGCCGGCTCGGAAATGATTAAGGTATGAACCTCTTTAATCTCTCCCAACGCCATGAGGAGCGCCGCCGCCTTACCGATGACTTTGTCGGCCACCGAAGCGCCTTTCAGCAATTCTTTTTTCTCTTTAAGAAGTAATAAAAGCGGCTTGACACCGCGTTCCTGCGAAGTGAAAACCTCACCATTCGAGACCACAACAATAGTGCTCGCAGAGGTAAGCAGTAATGATTTGGCTTGTTCTAACGATTCGGTCATTTAATATATTTCACAAAGAAATAACCGCCAATCCATTGAATGAGCATTCCTGGGATGCCGAGGCGGAAATCAGCGAAGCCGGCCATGAATGAACCCTCTATGAGCCATTCGACCATGCAGCCGAAAATCTGATATGCCAAAACCACCAAAAGAATTGTCCACAATGAAACTTTCTTGGTTTTTTCAGCAATCCAAGCCGCTGAAACTGCAAGGAAAATCGACTTAATGAGAATGCTCGGAACTATTGCAGCTGCTGGCATTCCGAAAAGCAGACTGTTGACGATTGGCGACAAAACAGCTGTCATCAAACCGACCTTCATACCGTATTTGTAAGAGGCAATCAGTGTGAAGAAATAGATCGGCAGGAAGATGTGACCGCCATTCGGGATGAGGTGACAAAGCTGCGGCAAAATGATGTTGCCGGCCACAAACAATGTCGCGAACAAATATGTCTTAACCTGGTCAAAATCAAGGTTATAGAGCTTTACTGTTGAGGTATTTTCCATATCTTTTAACTTTTATCCTTTAACTATTAACTGCTAACTGTCAACTGTCAACTATTAAGCCACTGCTTAATTTTATCCATTTTCATATAATCAATATTATCAACGATCCACTCACGCATTGCCTTGCCTGGCTCGGTTTGCTGTGGATAGCTGATGTAGTTGAGCTCGATGTTGAGCGCCTGCGACACCTTCAGTGCCATCACCGACCAGAGAACGCCGATATCGCCCACAACTGGGATTGATTTTTCGAGACGTGAGAATGCCGACATCTCCATACGGAATGGGATTTTCGACATCTTGGTCTTCGGCAGACCTTTATCGATAGCGGCCTGAACCTCACCCGATTTCTTATCGAGATCCCAAGCTTTCTTGAGGTTTTCGTCGAGGTCGAAACGAATCAAAGTCTTGTCTTTGAGACTGTAAGTAGGATATCCGCTCCAGTGCGCCCAGATGCCGTGACCGGTGTATGTCTCAAACGGACCGTCATGGATCTCCTGTGTCAATGCAACCGCCGACTCTATGATGACGTCGGCACTGCCGAGCATACGAGAGATGCGGAATGTTCGGTCGCTCACCGGGATACTGTCGGCGATGCTGATGCCGACCTGTCCGCCGCCTATGAGCTGCGGCACGCTGACGAGCACTGGCACGCCTTTACGGGCACCGGCTCCGAGCATTGTACGCTCATCACAGCCCCAACCAACGACTTCCTCAAACGGCACGTGTTTAGTGTGCGCGATTTCCATGATACTCGCGGCAAACGACTCGTTTCTGAGTCCCATCGGGTAAGCCATGTTAGCAGCCGCCTTGATGATGACGGTGCCTTCTTTCTCGTTGCAACGCTGCACCAAAGCATCGTTGATGATCATCTCTTTCTTGAGGTCAGCCCATTGAGCGTCAGTGAGTTCGGTGAGCTCGAAGATATCGCCGCGAGGCATCTTGTCGAAGTCGAGAAACTCCTCGCCGATGTCGTGAATGTTGATACGTTTCACCTTGTCGAGCACTCCGCCCATCTCGTGAGAGACGACAGCCGAACTCGTGGTCACACCGTCGATCAAGCCTTTGTTGATAAACTCGGCAATCAATGTGGTGACGCCCTCGTGGATGTTGGGGCCTGAGCCTGTCACTACGACCACTTTGCCACCTCTGCGCTTGGCTTCGACCACCTTTTCGATGGCGATGTCGAGGTAATGCCTCGTTTCCTCAGGTAAAGCCTCGTATAAACTTTCAATAAAATCTTTTTCTATTTTCATATTTTTTATTTTGCAAACGCATGCGTTTGCCTCTACGAAATGATTTAATAACCCGTTGCGACAAGGCATGCCTTGTCGTTTAATTCGTTTTTGACCAAGTATCTTTTAATCCTACGGTTCGGTTAAACACCAGATGATCTGGTGTGCTGTCTTTATCGACAGTGAAATATCCTATTCTCTGGAACTGGAAGTGGTCGAGCGGCTTTGCGTCGGCGAGATATTTCTCAACGTAGCAGTTCTCTCTGATTTCCAATGAGTTAGGATTCATCATCTTACGCATTGCCTCGATTGGGGTGTTGCCTTCATCCTGAAGTCTTGCCAGCTCGTCACGTGGGTTTTCAACATTCCATAGACGGTCGTAGAGTCTCACCTCGGCCTTGATACAATGTGCCTGACTCACCCAGTGGATGGTGCCTTTCACCTTACGGTTAGCTTCAGGCATGCCGCTGCGTGTCAATGGGTCGTATTCAGCGTAAACCTCAACAACTTCGCCGTTTTCGTCTTTCTTGCAGCCTGTGCATTTCACGATGTAGGCGTTCTTCAGACGCACTTCCTTGCCTGGAGTGAGGCGGAAATACTTGTTCGGAGGGCACTCCATGAAGTCTTCCTTCTCTATCCAAAGCTCGCGACTGAACGTGATGTTATGAACGCCCGCGCTCTCGTCTTCAGGGTTGTTGACAGCCTCGAGTTCCTCGGTCTGTCCTTCCGGATAGTTGGTAATTACGAGTTTCACCGGGTTGATCACGGCCGCCACGCGGGTCGCGCGGGCGTTGAGATCCTCACGGATTGAGCTCTCGAGCAAAGCGAAGTCGTTCAGAGCGTCGTATGTGGTGTATCCAATCTTATCGATGAACTTATGAATTGACTCAGGAGTGTAGCCGCGACGACGGAAGCCACAAATCGTAGGCATTCGTGGGTCGTCCCAGCCGTTGACCACGCCTTCTTTCACCAAAATCAGCAGGTTACGCTTGCTCATCAGGGTGTAGTTGAGGTTCAGTTTGTTGAACTCGGTCTGACGCGGACGATTGTCGTCCATATTGTCGCCTTCGCCACGAATCTCTTTCAACCAGTCGACAAACAAGTCGTAAAGTGGACGGTGCACCACAAACTCCAGAGTGCAAAGCGAGTGTGTCACACCCTCGAAATAGTCGCTCTGACCATGTGCGAAGTCGTACATCGGGTAGGCGTTCCATTTTGTGCCGGTGCGATGATGCGGAGTCTTCACCACGCGGTAGATGATAGGATCGCGGAAGTGCATGTTCGGGTTAGCCATGTCGATTTTTGCGCGAAGCACCATCTTTCCTTCATCAATCTCGCCAGAGTTCATCTTGTTGAAAAGCTCTAAAGATTCTTCAACCGGACGGTTACGATATGGGCTCTCTGTACCCGGCTGTGTCGGAGTGCCTTTCTGTGCTGCGATTTCCTCCGACGACTGCTCGTCGATATATG
>JAFZXR010000009.1 GCA_017616675.1 Bacteroidales bacterium | reverse complement strand
GGCCTTTGCCGGCGCCGACGAGCATCAGACGGAGGCCGTTCATCACAGGACCCATGCCTAGCTCGTTCTTTGTAATCCATTCGTTCAAAACCTTGTCGATGTTCTCAGCGCTGAAATCGTCAATGTTTCTTATCACTTCCGAAGCTTGGCGCTTCAAGTCGGCTGAGTTTTCTTTCCAGCGTTTCTTCACCGTCACCTCGTCGTAAGTGGTTGGCTCCTCAAAGAAGAAGAAGCTCTGATCCCACATCTCTTTCACGAAGTTGACACGGTCTTTCACCAATGCCGCCACCTTTGTAACGTAGTGAATATCAGCGTCGATATTCTTTTCGGCTTTAAGCCATTCCAGATATTCCTTGCCCACTTCCTCGCTCGAGCGACGCATCAGATATTCGTGGTTAAACCATTTTGCTTTCTCCACGTTGAATCTTGCTCCCGACTTGCTGCAGTGGTCGAACGAGAACGCCTGAATCAATTCGTCCATCGAGAAAATCTCCTGCTCTGTTCCAGGGTTCCAGCCGAGCAATGCGAGCATGTTGATAAACGCCTCGGCATAATATCCCGACTGCTTGTATCCCGACGAAATCTCGTGTGTCTCAGGATTTTCCCATTGCATAGGAAATACTGGAAATCCCAAACGGTCGCCGTCGCGTTTGCTGAGCTTTCCGTTGCCGTCTGGCTTGAGCAGCAATGGAAGGTGGGCAAACTCCGGAGATTCCCATCCGAATGCCTGATACAGAAGCACATGCAACGGCATCGAAGGCAGCCATTCCTCACCGCGAATCACATGTGAAATCTTCATCAGATGGTCGTCAACGATGTTTGCCAGGTGATATGTCGGCATGCCGTCTGATTTGAACAACACCTTGTCGTCCAAAGTGTTGGTGTTCACCTTGATATCTCCGCGGATGATGTCGTGCATCTCCACCACGTAGTTCTCCGGCATCATGAAACGCACAGTGTAAGGAGTGCCGTCGGCAAGCAATTTATCGACGTCTTCTTTAGTCATTGTCAATGAGTTACGCAGCTCCTGACGTGTCTCGGCGTTGTAGATGAAGGTTTTTTTCTGTGCTTCGGCTTCTTTGCGGAGGTTGTCGAGTTCCTCTGCTGTGTCGAATGCATAGTACGCATGGCCTTTTGCGATAAGTTCGTCGCTGTATTGTTTGTAAAGAGGCTTGCGGTTGCTCTGTTTGTAAGGACCGTAAGGACCTCCCACGATGTCGCTTTCGTCGAACTTAATGCCGCACCAGTCGAGCGATTTGATTATATATTCCTCGGCGCCCGGCACAAAACGTGTCTGGTCGGTATCCTCTATGCGGAGCAGCATCTTTCCGCCGTTTTTCTTCGCGAAAAGGTAGTTATACAAAGCGGTTCTCACGCCGCCGATGTGCAGCGGTCCGGTCGGACTTGGAGCAAAACGTACTCTTACTTCTTTCATTTTTTAAAAAATTTTTTGCAAAAATACGAAAAATAGTTTAACAGTTTAGAAGATTATAAGATTATAAGATTATAAGATTAAAATTTTTAAAAAAATTCAGTATTTCCTTGCATATTTAAAAAATATGTTGTAATTTTGCGAGTTGTAAACGATTAAATCGACAATTCAAAACTAATGTATAACTAAATTTCACAGCTATGAAAAGATTTTTACTTCTTATCTCAGCAATGCTCGTAATGAGCGGAATGATGGCCCAAGATGTTTACTACAGTGGCTATTACACAAATGGTGGTCAAAAGTATGCCACCGTCTACAAAAACAACACCAAACTCCATCAAATGGCATTGGGTACTAGTGACTGCGAAAGCACCTCGGTTGCCATTGACCCTGCCACCAATGATGTTTATTGGGTACGCAATAGCGCTTCGTATGGCGATGTGTTTAAAAATGGAAACATTTACCTGAACAACGCAACAGGCACCCATATCAATAACATTTTCTGGTCAAACTATACTAACTACAAGTATGCGTATGCAGCCGGATACAAAACCACTGATGGTGTCAAGTATGCTACTATCTGGAAAGGCACCGACAGTACACCTTATTTACAGCCAAATAATGGCAACGGTAAAGAATCAGAGGCAAAAGATGTGGTTTATGTACAAACAGGAGAAGGTACATACTATAGCTACTACTGCGGATATGCAAATGCAACAACTACCGGCTCACCGCGTGCTACAGTGTGGAAAGGTAGCAGTGTTTTATACACCCTTTCAGATGTCAACTCATGCGCTATGAGTATCGCTTATTACGACGGACATGTTTACACCGCCGGTTATGTAATGTCAGGTTCGAACAAAGTTATCAAAGTGTGGAAAGATAATAACGTTCTTTACACATTGACAGATGCTTCGGCCAACGCTTACGTCTACAAAATCGTCGTCGACTGCGGCGATGTCTATGTTGTCGGATGGGGAACATTACGTAATCAATACGTTTGGAAAAACGGTGTCATGTTAAGCGACATGTCATCAGGTGGATACAGCTGGGGTCTGGATGTAAATTCCTCAGGTTACTATGTGGGTAAAACAACCTCTTCAAATGTCAGTTCTGTCTACATGAACGGTACTCCTTTATACTCGTCAATTGCCGAATGCGAGATGATTTACGACTTGGTCGTTACCGAAAAACCTGCTGACAACAGCGTCCGCACTTTGCCTTACACCGAAAACTTCGAAATCGGCGAAACCGACTGGACAAGCTGGACAAAAATCGATGGCGACGGTGCCTTCAGTACACAACTTGCATACTGGCACAGAGCCGGAGATTGCTCTATGGCAGCTAGCGGTGGCGAATATTGCGCACGCCATAGAGGCGACGGCACCTCACAGACAGGTTGGCTCATCACCCCTAGGATGTTCTTACAACCAGGTCGCGACTACACAATATTACAATTCATAAACTGGTCTGGTACCGACGCCAACAAATCGGTTTGGGTGTCAACAAACAGCGATCCGACTGCAACCAGCAGCTATACTAAGGTTTGGGAGAATAACTCCAGCCAAAGCTGGTCAACAGTTACTGTCGATTTATCAGCTTACCAAGGCGAGTTGGTATATATCGCATTCAAATATGAGGGCACTGGAAGCGGTAGCGGTGCTACTTGGCTTATCGACAATGTAAGCGTAACCGAAGATTGGGAAAATCCTAGTCCATATGAAGCCCCTTACACTCAGGACTTCTCAGCAAGTGCTACACATCCTGAACCTGGTTATTGCTGGTACATCATCGACTATGATATGTCAGGTGGAAAGTATTGCTGGAAGAACAGCAGTGACAAAGCATATCACCCGTGGGGACCACAAAATATTTATCAGGTCGGATTTATGTTCAGCCCTAGCATCGACTTAGCTGCAGGTCATAATTATCATCTCACTTTCGACACCCAAAACAGCTCTTCTGGTAGCAACATGAGCAGCGAAGTTTGGATTTCAACCATCGATACCGGCACTCCTAATCCTTCTAATTACACAACCAAGTTATGGCAAGAAAGTACATCATCGTCCACACACACTGTTGATATCGACCTTTCTGCCTATGCTGGTCAAACTGTAAGATTCTGTTTCGCCTATAGAGGCACTTACGCTCACGCCTGGTATGTCGACAACTTCAGCGTAACATCAAACGATGCTGTCAACGAAGTTGGCGAAGTCATCCTTTCGGTCTATCCTAACCCGACAACCGAAAGCTTCCGCATCAACGGCCTTGAGCAGGAAGTTGAAGTGAACATCTACAACGTGACTGGCGCATTGATGAAGACTGTTGTCGTCAACGGCGCTGAAGAAATCAACGTGAGCGAACTCCCGGCCGGCCTCTACATGGCACGCTTCGGTGAGACAACTCTGAAGTTCACGAAGGAATAATTGACAATTTATAATTGAAAATTGACATTTGTAGAGACGATGTGCACATCGTCTCTACTTTTTTTTCACAAAAATCTTGTATCCTATTGAAAAATAATATAATTTTGCATTTTGTATACGATTATATGACAATTCAAACTAATGTATAACTAAATTTCACAGCTATGAAAAGATTTTTACTTCTTATCTCAGCAATGCTAGTAATGGGCAGCATGATTGCACAAGATGTGTACACGGCAGGATGGTATTACGGTTCTTCCGACAATCAAATTGCCGCCGTATACAAAAACGGCGCAAAAATTTATGAATTTGCCAACAGCCCTTATCATTATCAGGCGACCGATGTAGTCAGGTTTAATGGAAACACCTATTGGTCATTTAACTGCTACAACCCTTCCTCAGAAGCCTACACCTGGGCTTCGGTGTATAGAAACAATGATCGTTATTTGGACCTGGCTGTCGTCTCTGCTGGTGGTTTGAAAATCAACGACATGTGCATGACATCCAACTTAATTTTCAGTGCAGGTAGCACAAATATCGACGGTGTACAAAGAGCGGCCTTATGGAGAAACAATGAGACAAATCCTATCCGCACTTTCGGCAATAGCTCTTTTCCAAGCGAGGCTTTGTGCTGCGCTATTATAACCGGTAATGTCACTGTAGGTGGCTACGAATGGGTTACAGGCACAGATTATGAAGGTAAGATTTGGAGGGGCTCCGACGTATTGTACTCCATTCCAAATGCTGAGGTGGTATCGATGGAGATATACCAAAATAATATTTATTATCTGGTTCATTATTCAACGGGTGCTTACAAAGTATTTGTTGAAGATGAGGAACTATTTACCATCACCGAAGGTGGAACAACAGAAAAGGCTTTTAAACTGCGTGTTGTCGGAGGAGTTGTCTATGTAGCAGGTTACGGCCCGGAAACTGCAAGGATTTGGAGATATGGTGGTGATTCTGGTATGCAAATAATATTTGACCAGGATGCTTACGAAGCAGACGATGTATTCGTAACCAGTAACGGAATATACTATGCCGGTCATAATAATGATGACGAAGGTATGATTTGGCTGGGCGAGGATGAGCTTTATACACCTTCCAATTGCAACCACATCAACGGTATGTTCGTCGAAGAGCCTGCTTGCGCCAACAGCGGCTTACACACTCTGCCTTATTCAGAGTATTTCGAGTTTGGCGACAACGAATGGACATGCTGGACAAAAACTACAAACACAAATAACGATTATGCTTCATATTGGCATCTCTCCACTTATTTAGATATGGACGATAACAGCGCGGTTTGCAAATATAATATAGACGAAGTTGTTGAGTCTTGGCTCATTAGTCCTCAGATCTCTCTTGCCGGCACAACAGCAGCTACTTTATATTTCTACACTTATGAAGGTGATCCTGATTACTATGCTAATGGTTATGAAGGTGTGTTTATTTCAACAACAGGCATAAATCCAAGCGACTTCACTGAAATTTGGACACAAACAGACCCCGACGATTCATGGCACTACAAAACCTTAGACATTTCAGCTTATGCAGGTCAAAACATCTATATCGGATTCAAATACAGCGGACAGGATGCTCATATCTGGTATGTCGATGATGTCAGAGTAACAGGCAACGAGGGTGTTAACGACATCACATCTGAAAACCTTGCCGTGTATCCTAACCCGGCCAAGGATGTCATCCGCATCAACGGCCTTGAGCAGGAGGTTGAGGTGAACATCTACAATGTGACAGGTGCTTTGGTGAAGACTGTTGTCGTCAACGGCGCTGAAGAAATCAACGTGAGCGAACTCCCGGCCGGCCTCTACCTCGCCCGCTTCGGAGAGAACACCTTACGCTTCACGAAGAAATAATTGACAGTTGACAGTTGACAGTTAATAGTTGATAGTTAATAAAAACTGGTAACTGATAACTAGCAACTGGTAACTAAAAAAGGCTCTCAATCGAGGGCCTTTTTTACATTAATTTTGTCGTTTGCATGAAATTTCGTATCTTTGCAAGTTTATACATTATGGTAATGGCAAACATTGCGTTGATATCGAAAATCGAGCGCTTCATCAGGAAGTTCTACCTCAACCGCCTCATCCAAGGCGCGCTGATAGGACTCATAGTGATGATTGCCTTGTTCCTGATAATCAACGGAATAGAATATTTCTCCTGGCTTCCGCAAAAAGGCAGATTGGTACTCCTGCTGCTTTTCATCCTCGGAACAGTTTTCGTTTTGGTTTTCTATTTTGCAATCCCTATCGTCAACCTCATCCGCTTCCGCAAAAAGATGACCGACGAGCAGGCCTCCGTCATCATCGGTAAATTCTTCCCCGAGATCAGCGACAAGCTCCTAAATACAATTCAGCTTTCGAATGAATTATCACAAAACACTGATAATCAATTACTTATAGCTACAATAGAGCAGCGCACCGAGAATCTGAAGCCAATAAACTTCTCCGATGCGGTCAACCTAAAAGAGAATTATAAATATCTGAAGATATTCGGATTAGCATTCGTTGTTTTAAGCGTTACTTTAATATTTTTACCCGATTTCAGCAAAAAACCGGTCGAGCGTATCATCAACTATTCGCAGGAATATATGAAGCCATTGCCGTTTGACGTCGAGCTCTCGGCCACCAACCTCGAGGCAACGCAAGGCAAAGACGTGGAATTCAGCATCCACGTCACCGGAGAGCATATCCCGAATGCCTTTTACATCAAATCCAATACGGGCATCCGCATGATGAATCGCCTGAATATCAATGATTTCCGTTTTGTATTCAAAAACGTTTATCAAAACGAGGAATTCTTCGTCGAAGGCGGCGACTATCGTAGTCAGATGATAAACCTCACCGTGAGGCCGAACCCAACCATGCTGTATTACGAGGCGCGACTGACATTCCCGACGTATATCCACCGCAAAAACGAGAACCTCAGCGGCAAGACGCGCATCATAGTGCCACAAGGCACCGAAGTGGAATTTGTGTTCCATACCAGAGATGTGGATTCTATAAGGGCAAATGATGATTTGCCATTACAAAAGGATTCATCAAATGATTTCGTTTATAATATAACGGCGTTGAAATCAACGAAATTCACAGTTTCGCTGCATAACGAATGGAACGTCACCGACCCGATAACCTTCACCATCGACGTGGTGCCTGACGCCTATCCCGACATCCAGGTGCAGAACTTCCACGAGGATTTTGCCAAACAGACATATTATTCAGGACTCATAGCCGACGACTACGGCTTCACTAAGCTCCTCTACCATTTCGAGGTGGATGGAAAACCGCAGCAGTCGTTCGTCAGGAATATACCTATCAATAAAAAAGATACTCGCACTTCGTTCTACTATAGCATTGATATTGATACACTTACGCTATATCGTGGCGATGAGATTAAGGCTTATTTCGAGATCTTCGACAACGACGGCATCAACGGTCCGAAATCGCGCCGCTCGGAAGTGTTTTATCTCATGCTTCCTACCACAGAACAGCTCGACTCGATAGCCGATAATGTTGAAAATCAGATACTTAACAACCTCAACCAGCGTTCCGACGAGCTTCAGGACCTTCGTAAGGATATCGAAGACATGCTTCGCGACCTGATGTCGAAGAAAGACCTCGACTGGAGCGATAAGGAGAAGATGAAAGAGCTCCTCGAGAAACAGAAAGAGGTGCAGCAGGAATGGGAGAAGATTCAGGAAGAACAGAAGGAACTGTCAGATTTCATTAAGGAAAACGAGCTTTCGTCGGAAGAACTGATAAAGAAACAGGAAGAGATCAACAAGCTCTTCGACGAGGTCATCCCCGACGAGATGAAGAAGCTGATGCAGGAGATCGAGCAACTGCTCAACGACATGCCGCGCGAACAGATGCAGGACATCATGAAACAGCTCAAGAAAAACAACGAGAACCTGCAAAACATGATGGACCGCAACCTCTCGCTGCTCGAACAGCTGAAGGTCGAGAAAGACATGAACCAGCTAATGGATGAGATGCAGAAACTCGCCGACGAATTGCTCGAAAAGACCGACTCTATCTCGGCGCAAGACGCTGAGAATCAATTGAATAAGCTTGAGCAGAACCTCGACTCGATAATGGAGCGCAACGAAGGCCTGAGCGACCCGTTCGACATCAACAAAGACGAGGAAGCCTTCGACGATATTGAGCAAGACCTTGACAACGCTGCCAATTCGGAGGAATCGGGCGACAACGACGACGCCCGTCAGCAGAAGCAGAAAGCGGGCAAGAAGATGCAGCAGATGACCGAAAACATGATGTCGATGATGATGGGCGGCGGCATGGAACAGCTGGCCGAAGACGCCTATCTGGTGAGGATTCTGCTCGAAAACGTGGTGCGCTCGTCGCATGCCGAGGAAGCCCTGATGCTCGAAGTCGGCATGATGAAGAAAGACGACCCGACGGTGTCGCAGAAGATAGGCCGACAGCAGGAGATACTCGAAAACTTCGCCATGGTCGACGACTCGCTGCGTAAGATGGCGATGCGACAGACCGCCATTAAGAACTTCGTATTCAACGAGTTACAGATTGTCAACCAACAGCTGGAGTCGGCCATGAAAGACATCCTTGAGTTGCGTTTCGGCACCGCAACGCAGAAACAGCAGAAGTCGATAATGTCGATGAATAACCTTGCCTTGATGCTCGCCGAGTCGCTGAACGACATCGACATGCAGATGGACGGCATGGGCGGCAAGGCCTGTCCAAAACCCGGCAAGCAGAAAGGCCAGAAACAGCCTAAGTCGATGAAAGAGATGAAAGACCTCCAGCAGCGACTCGGCGAGCAGCTCCAGAAGATGCAACAGCAGATGCAGCAGCAACAGCAGGACGGCACGCCAATGCCTACGATGAGCGAGGAGCTGGCAAGGATGGCCGCCGAGCAAGAGATGATACGCGAAGGCATGCAGCAGATCCTCGAGGAAATGAAGCAGAACGGCATCCTGGGCGATGACGGCATCAACCAGATTATCAAAGACATGGAAAAACTTGAGGAAGACATAGTGAATAAGCGTATCACCAACCAGACGATAAGGCGCAATAAAGACATAATGTCGCGCATGTTGAAGGCCGAGAACGCCCAGCAGGAACGCGAAAAAGAGGAGAAACGTAAGTCGGATGAGTACAAGGGGACAGAAAAGACGCATAACATCGATGAGATTCGATATGAGGAGAGCATCAAGAAGCAACAGGACTTCTTACGCACGAATCCTATTGAATATCAACCGTTTTATAAACAGAAAATTAACGAGTATTTCTTTAAAAAACAATGATAAAATTTGAAAGCATCGACATCGACATGCCTCAATTGAACCAACGCCTTGCCAAGGAGTGGATTGAGGAATTTGTTGCCAGCTACGGCAAGAAAATCGGCGAGTTGTACTACCTCTTCTGCAGCGACGAATACCTCCTGGATTTCAACCAGAAGCGGATGAACCACGATTTCTACACCGACATCGTGACGTTTCCGTTGAACGACTGCAGCGGGTACCTCTCGGGTGAGTTTTACATCAGCTTGGATCGTATCAAGGACAACGCCGAGCAGATGGGCAAGCCGTTCAGGGACGAGTTTCACCGCGTGTTGGCACACGGAGTGCTGCACCTTATCGGTTTCGACGATAAGACCGCCGCTGCCGCCGCCGAGATGCGCGAACAAGAAGAAAAATGTTTAAAAATGCGATGTAACGAATTGTAAATCAAATGGTTATATAAATTGTTCCACGTGAAACATTTTTAAATGTGCTGCTTCGCAGAATGTGTTTAAATGTGTAAAAATGTGTAAAATATGATATTTGAAAATTACGATGTGATTGTGGTCGGTGCGGGCCACGCAGGATGCGAGGCGGCGGCAGCGGCGGCTAACCTCGGCAACAAGACCTTGCTCATCACCATGAACATGAGCTTCATGGCGGCGATGTCGTGCAACCCCGCCGTGGGAGGCATTGCCAAAGGCCAGATAGTGCGCGAGATTGACGCACTGGGCGGACAGATGGGCATCATCGCCGACAAGACGATGATACAGTTTAGGATGCTCAACAAGTCGAAGGGACCAGCAGTGTGGAGTCCGCGTGTACAGAGCGACAAGGCAGCATTCTCAGCCGAGTGGCGTAACACCCTTGAGCACACTAAAAACCTTGAGTTTTGGCAAGACCACGTTGACGGACTGCTGGTCGAAGGCGACCAGATAAGAGGCGTGCACACCATGATGGGCGGCGACGTACACTCGAAGACCGTAATCTTGACCAACGGAACCTTCCTCAACGGTAAGATATTTATCGGCGAGAAGTCGTTCTCAGGCGGCAGGATAGGCGAAGCGGCGAGCCACGGCATCACCGAACAGCTCGTGGAGCTGGGCTTCGAGACCGACAGGATGAAGACTGGAACGCCGGTACGAATCGACGGCAGAACCATCGACTTCAGCAAACTGACAGAGCAGAAGGGCGACGAGGAAGTGACGGGATTCTCGTTTATGAACGTGGCGAAGCCGCTTCAACAGCGCTCTTGTTATATCGCATACACATCGCAGAAGGTACACGACATACTGCGCAAGGGATTCGACAAATCGCCGATGTTTACAGGCCGAATCCAAGGCATCGGTCCGAGATATTGTCCGAGCATCGAGGATAAGATAGAACGTTTTGCGGGCAAAGACTTCCACCAGCTCTTCGTGGAGCCTGAAGGTGCAACCACATGCGAGTATTATCTCAACGGATTCAGCTCGTCGCTGCCCGAAGACATACAGTACGAAGCCCTGCGCAACATCGAAGGCTTTGAAAACGCCAAGATTTTCAGGCCGGGATACGCTATCGAATACGACTTCTTTCCGCCTGACCAGCTGTATCACAGTCTGGAGACTCACAATATTCACGGCTTGTTCTTCGCCGGACAAATCAACGGCACCACGGGTTACGAAGAAGCCGCGGCACAAGGCCTGATGGCAGGTATCAACGCGCACAGACTGCTTCACGACGAAGAACCAGTTGTTATCAGTCGCGACGAAGGCTATATCGGCGTTTTGATCGACGACCTCATCACCAAGAGCGTCGACGAGCCATATAGAATGTTTACGAGTCGCGCTGAATATCGTATCTTGTTGCGCCAGGATAACGCCGATGCTAGATTGACACCTCTTGGATATAAGCTCGGATTAGCTACTCAGCAACGTTATGACCTATTCCTCGAGAAACAGCAACGTGTTCAGGACATTGTGCAGTTTTTGAAGGAGACAAACGTCGCTCCGGAAGAGATCAACGAGCTATTGGTAGCAAAAGAAACGCCTGAAATTGCAGGCAAGACGCGTTATGCGCACGTTCTCACCCGCCCGCAGGTCAGTCTGCGTGAGATTATTGAGCATGTGCCAACGCTTAGTGCGAAGTTTGACCTCGCCGACGAGGCCACGCGGAGCGTGGTCGAGGAGGCGGAGATATTAGTGAAATATGAAGGATACATCGACAAGGAACGCGAAGTCGCCGACAAGCTGAAACGTCTCGAAGACGTGAAGCTGAGTCCGGATTTCGACTACAACGCATTGCACTCGCTGACCATCGAAGCCCGACAGAAACTGACGAAACATAAGCCGCAGACACTGGGACAAGCCTCAAGAATTTCTGGAGTTTCGCCGGCTGACATTTCGGTATTGGCAGTTTTTCTGGGTCGATAACCCAAAATGTTTCACGTGAAACAATTTTTGAAAACAACAATAAATAAAAGATATCATGAGCAACAGATGCCCATTTTGTGAATCGGAAAACACCCGTTTGCATCTCAAGCTGAAGGATTATTTCCTGTCGCAGGAAGAATTTGAAATCCATGAGTGCAACGAGTGCAAACTGCTTTTCACCACGCCACGCCCCGACGCCACAGCCATCGGGCGTTACTACAAATCGGAGGATTATCTCAGTCACAACGAGCACAAGAAAGGCCTCGTGCCCTGGATTTACAACCGCGTTAAAAAAATTAACGTAAAAAGCAAGTATAAAAGGGTATGGAATGGTATGGGTTGCCCCAAAACGGGCACCCATTCCAAACCATACCTTCTCGACTTCGGCTGTGGCGTCGGGGATTTCCTGCATTATGCCCAGCAGAAAGGCTGTGAGGTGATGGGTTGCGACCTGAGCGAAGACGCGCGCAAGATAGCATCGGAAAAACTGGGTAAAACAATAGTCACACCAGAAGAAATCTTCGCGCTCCCCCACTCCACTTTCGACGTAATCACGATGTGGCACGTGCTCGAACATATCGACGATCTGCATAATCAGGTCGAACAGCTACATCGTCTTTTAAAAGACAACGGACGCCTGATAATCGCAGTGCCGAACTATAAATCGTACGACGCCGAATACTACAAAGACAAATGGGCGGCTTACGACGTGCCGCGACATCTGAATCATTTTCATAAGGAGTCGCTGGAAAATATTTTCAAGGGAAAATTCCAACTCAAAAGTATCCATCCGATGAAATGGGATGCATTTTACATCTCGATGATGAGCGAAAAATTCGCCGGTCATGGCAACACCTTCATCCGCGGCATCATCCGAGGATGGAAATCGAACCGCAAAGCCCGTCGCAGCGGAGAATACTCGAGTTTGATCTACGTTTTCGACAAGATTTGATTTTTGGCCATTTTTAGCCGTTTTAAGACAGTTTTAGATTTTTACGAGTTACGCATCAAAAATTTTTAGAAAACGCCGCAGATAAAAGCAAATTTTGGAACGATTTTTGATATAAATCAGGTTATGAAGAAGATATTTATCATACTAATCGCCATCGCGCTCATCGCAGTCTCGTTTTTTGTGTACGAAAAAAATGAGAGCGACGAGAATGCCGACATGGAACGTTTCGCCGAAGCGATAGCCGACGAGTCGGATTATGACTTTGAGTCGGCAGCGGCCATCTTCATCGAGAAGATAAAAAACGACGAGACAGTCAACGGATGGTTTGAGGAGACCATTCCGAGCGACGACAGCATTTTCAGCTATCTGCAGGAAAAATATTTCAACCAGATTGAACTTCTCAACGACTACGCCGTTACATTCGCACTCTGCGACAACGAAACGGTGATCAACATCGGCGACAATGAAGTGCTTTGCAACGACTGGTTCGTGAATCTCATCGACAACAACGACAAGACCGTCATCAACGACAACCTCTTCCAAGTCGACGACCCGACGACCGACACCTATTACCTCGTCTCGATGGATTTCGCGGGAAATCACAGCATGTTTCTTGAGTTTTATAAATACAAAAACCTTGCGAAATATACCACCGATAACCTGAAAAACTACTCGTTCAGCATCTATAAAAACAACATCCTCGACTATAAATCGGGCAACTACCTCTACCCTAACAGTCTGAAAAATTTCATCTCGCAAGAAGACGGCATTCATAAAGGAAATAGATTTAAACACTTGATACTCAATGATATAAATCATAATAAAACGGTTGTGGTGACCATCGAATACGAGCGCTGGCTCCGTTTCGTAGCACCATTCTCGATAATCTTTTTCGCCCTGCTCCTCTCCTACTTCCTTTATGTTTATTTCAACGAAGGCCGCACGCACTTCCGCAAGAGTTTCCATGGCAAGATGCAAATCACCATCCTGCTTACCCTGGCATTGTCATTCTTCATCGTCGGACTCGTTTCATTCCTGTTTTTGAACAACAATATCAAAAAGAAGACTGAGATTTCGCAATACAAGCAGGCCAATATCATTCGTAATAGATTGGAAACCAATATTTTAGACGAAAACAGCTTGACAAATGGCGATTATCTTCACGAGTTGGCCGAGACCTTTATCTGCGATATAAAAATCTACGACCTCGATGGAAATGTTATTAACTCCACTTTAAGTGATCACGCTCATGTCGATGAATATCAGTCGATTAACGAAGATGCATATCGTACGATTTGCGAGGAAGGTGCCGGCTATTTCATGCAGACAGAGTGGTACGGCGACGAGAAATGCAACGCCTACTACTTCCCTATCCTTGACAGAAACAACGAACTGATCGCAGTCCTGAATGTCCCATATTTCGATTCGGATTCGGAATACGACGATAGAATTTCAAACTTCATTTTGAATTATATCAACATCATCATCGTTCTTCTCTGTTTCACTTCAATAATTATGATTTTGATTACGCGCAGAACGCTTAAGCCGTTGAAAATCATTGAGGAACAGATGGGAAAAATCAGTCTGGAAGGCAACAACGAGCCGATAAATTTTGAAGGTCACGACGAGATTGGAGCTTTGGTGCAGCAATATAATAATATGTGTCAGCAGCTCGAGATTGCCGCCAATAAGCTCGCACGCAACGAACGCGAGAACGCCTGGCGCGAGATGGCACGACAGGTGGCACATGAGATCAAGAATCCGCTCACCCCGATGCGACTCAACATCGAGTATCTGCAGATGCTTTGGGATAGAAAAGACCCGAATTTCGAGAAGAATTTCAAAGAGACATTGGCATCGCTTCTCGAGCAAATAGAGACACTTTCGAAGATTGCGACAGCATTCTCCAACTACGCCAAGATGCCTGAAAACACCCCGACGACTTTCGACCTCAGCGAGCTTCTGAAGAGCACGATAAAACTCTACGATGTTGAAAAAAACATTTCTATCACATTGATTTACAATGATAAAGAACAATGGCCACTCTTCGCCGACCGCAACAACCTCGGACGAGTATTCGGCAATATCATCAAAAACGCGATTCAGGCCATCGGCTCGGCAGAAGGTCGTATTGAACTGACACTCAATAGGTTAGGGGAGAGGTATAAGATAAACATCTCCGACAACGGCTGCGGCATAAAGGATGAAGACAAGAAGAAGGTGTTTTTCCCGAATTTCACTACAAAATCGAGTGGAATGGGAGTCGGACTGTCGGTGTCGCAAAACATCGTGCAGGCCATGGGAGGCAACATCACCTTCTCGAGTACAGTCGGAACAGGTACGGTTTTCACAATTGATATACCTATTTTAAAAGAAATGTAATATATTTGCAGTTTGTAACGTTAACAAAACGTCATGAGCAATAACCCTATAAAAGCCCTCGCAGGCCAGACAGTAATTTACGGCATGGGAACAATTGTGCCGCGACTGCTGAATTATCTTTTGGTTCCGCTTTATACGCGCGTCTTTGCCCCTGGAGTCTACGGTCAGATTACCGACCTCTACGCCTGGATAGCGTTCCTCCTCGCCCTTCTGACCTACGGCATGGAGACAACCTTCTTCCGCTATACCCAGAAAGAGAATCCCGACAAGGTGTTCAACAACATCATTTCGTGCATCATCACCACGACGGGAATCTTCCTGATTTTATATTGCTGTTTTTATCAAAACTTTGCGCATCTCATTCAGTATGAACATAATACGCAATATGTTCTCTTCCTCGGAATCATCGTCGCTCTCGACGCCTTGACTGCTGTTCCGTTTGCGAAGCTAAGAAAAAATAATCAGGCTAAGTTATTCACTATCATTAAGATAGCAAATGTCACGCTGTGTGTGGCCTTGAATCTGTTCTTCTTGCTCGTCATCCCGGAAACAGCTCTGGCGATATCCGATAAAGTGTTCGGTCCGCAAGCCGGATTGCTCGTCTGGGTGCTGATTTCCAACGTTTTATCGAGTTTCTTGAGCCTTCTTCTGCTTCTTCCGCAGTTTAAAGGCTATCATTTTGAGCTCGAGAGAAGCTTCATCCGTCCGATGCTAGCCTACGCATTGCCTATCTTGCTCATCAACCTTGTGGGAATGGTCAACGAGGTGGCCGACAAGATCTTGATCAAATATCTCACCCCGATTCCTGACGCCGAAAGTCTGGCATTGCTCGACATGACAAGCGAGGAGTACGCCCTTCAGCAGCTTGGCATATACGGCGCCAACTTCAAGCTCGCTGTGCTGATGACCATCTTCATCCAGATGTTCCGTTACGCCTCCGAGCCATTCTTCTTCGGCAAGGCCAAGGACCGCAACGCGCCTGAGCTTTACGCCAAGGTGATGACATATTTCGTGATCTTCTGCCTGCTGATTTTCCTCGGCGTGATGCTTTACATTGATGTGTTGAAATACTTCATCGGAAGAGGAGGCAGTAACTACCACGAAGGTCTGATCATCGTACCTATCGTATTGATAGCCAATATGTTCTATGGCATTGTCTTCAACCTCTCGATTTGGTTTAAGCTTACCGACAGGACCTTCTCGGGCACCATAATCTCGATTATCGGCGCCTCGGTAACGCTCCTTTGCCTCTTCATCCTGGTCCCGCGCATCGGTTACCTCGGCGCCGCCATCGCTCACCTCGGATGCTACACCATGATGATGCTGGTGTCGTACTTCTGGGGACAAAAAGTGTTCCCGGTGCCGTATCAGGTCGGACGAATCATGCTTTACATCGTTCTTGCCATCGGACTTTATCTGATTAGCGCCATCTTTGGCGACTACGGATTAGCTATTAGATTGACTATCAACACATTATTGATATTAGTTTACTTGGGTATTGTATTTGTTTTTGAACGTAAAAATCCTTTAAAGATATGAAATTGAACATTGTTAATAAATCGGATAATGCGCTTCCGGCTTACGAGACTGTGAATTCTGCTGGTATGGACCTCAGAGCGTATCTCCCTGACGGTGAATTAGTTATAAAACCAATGCAACGCGCCTTGGTGCCAACGGGACTCTTCATGGAGATCCCGGTCGGTTATGAGGGACAGGTTCGTCCACGCAGCGGACTGGCCATCAAGAGCGGCATCACGGTGTTGAACTCGCCGGGCACCATCGACGCCGACTACAGGGGAGAGGTGAAGGTGATTTTGATCAACCTTTCGGATGCCGACTTCGTTATCAAGAGTGGCGACAGAATTGCACAGCTCGTCATCGCAAAGCATGAACAGCCTGAGGTAGTTGAGGTTGAAGTGTTGAGTGAAACCGAACGTGGCGCAGGAGGGTTCGGACACACTGGAAAGTAATGGTAACTTGAAGGGGGTTCCTCGCTACGCTCGGAATGACAGTCCTTCGTTCTGATAAATCCGCTGTCATTCCGAGCCCTGAAAGGGCGAGGAAACTCCTGCAAAATAGAAAAGCATTTGATGAAAGTTAGATTATTAATATTAGTTGTACTAACGTCTCTTTTGAGTGAATCCCTGGCTCAGAACGACAGCATTGTGTCTCGCAGTTTGCCGAAGAATGCGGAGTATTTCTCGAAGGGACTTGAGGCGAAGTACAACGAGAACTACCCATTGGCCATTGCCAACTTTGAGCAGGCGTTGAAGTTCTACGACGAAGACGATGCCTCGATGTACGAGCTCGCAACCTTGTATCAGCAGGCGGGGCGCAACAGCGAAGCCCTCTCGATGATACAGCAGGCCGCTAACTTGCAGCCCGACAACAAATGGTATCAGATTCGCATGGCGCAGCTGCATCTGCAAAACTCCGACTACCGCACCTTCATTAACATCTACGACAAGCTGATGGAGGCTGAGCCCGATAATCTGGAGTATATCGAGACTTATATCGACGTGCTCCTGCGTGTGGGCGATTTCGACAAAGTGCTTGAAAAACTTGATGTTTTGGAGCGGCAAATCGGCAAAAACGAGTATATCTATATTCAAAAAATCCAGATTTATGACGAGCAGGGCAAAAAAGACAAAGCCATAGTGGAGATGGAGAAGCTCGTGGAGTTTATGCCCGACAACACCCGCTATCGTGCCCTTCTGGCGGAAGCCTACCGTAAGACGAAACGCGACAAGGAAGCTTATCAACAATACATGAAAATCAAGGAGTTAGATCCGGAAGACAAATATATCAATGTGTCGTTGATGGATTATTATTTGAGTGTTAACAACAAAGACAAATCTTTCGAGGAGTTTTTGGCAGCCATTCAAAATAAAAATCTGGAATATGACACCAAAGTTGAGTTATGCAAACTTTTTATGCATAAATATCAAACTATTTCAGGATACGAGATTGCAAAAATAGGAACTACGTTCATCAATACATATCCCGACAAATCAGCAGGTTACAATCTTGTAGGAAATATGTATTATTTGCAGCGTGATTATTTAAAGGCAAAAGATTTTTTTGTAAAGGCTGTAAAATATGGCGATACCGAATATGCTACACTTGCACAACTGGCAATATGTTTCGGTGTTATAGAAGATTATAAAGGATCTCTGGAATACACAAATCGAGCCCTGGCACTCTATCCCGACCAACCATACCTTTATCAGTTGAATGCTATCGATAATATGATGTTGCGTAATTATGAAAGTGCCTTAAATTCCTTAGAAAAAGGAAGACGATTTGTTGCAGAACAGTCAATGATGCTGACCTTTGATGTCAACATTGCAGATTGTTATCATCAACTGAATAATAAAGAAAAAACTTATGAAACTTATAATAAGATACTAAGATATGATCCTGACAATGTCTATGTCTTGAACAACTATGCCTACTACTTATCTCTTGATAATCAAGAACTTGACAAAGCTTTGGAGATGTCGGCGAAGACCATAAAAGCCGAGCCGAAAAATGCCACTTATCTCGACACTTACGCTTGGGTTCTATACAAATTGGGCCGTTATCAGGAGGCAAAAAAGTATATGGACAAGGTTTTCAAATACGATAAGAACCCTAATGGCGCCAATTACGAGCATCTCGGCGATATCCTTTATCAGCTTGGCGATAAGAAAAATGCTGTAAAGAATTGGAAAAAAGCCCAAAAAGCCGGCGATGAGGTCTCTGAATTCCTTGAACAGAAAATAAAAGATGAGAAACTGTATGAATAGAATTCGTATCATATTGATATTCAGTGTTTTAACACTTCTTTTTGTTGGAACAGGCTGTTCATCGAAGAAAAAGATGACGAAAACCACCTTGCGCGAGTTCACGGCAAGTCGTCTCATCAAGGAAGTGCAGGAAAACGAGTTCGATTTTGACAATTTCCAGGCAAAAATGAACCTGAAAATCGAGACTGCCGACAAGAGTTTCAGCACCAAAGGACAGCTCCGCATGCAGAAAGACAGCATTATCTGGACGAGCATCTCGGCGCCTCTCGGGGTGGAGGTTTTGAGGATGATGGTGACGCCCGACTCGGTGTTTATGCTGAACCGTAACGACAAGACCTATCTCATCGAAAACATCAACGTTTTCAGCGATATATCACCGATGATAACGACTATCGACTTCATCCAGGCGGTACTCGTGGGCAACGATATCAATCTTCGCGAAAGCGACAATTATAAGATTTCTATCGACAACGGACAATATAATTTATTGATTTCCAATGAATTAAAAAAATCGATAAGGCAGAGCGACGACGAGTGGAAGGTGATGCTGAAAGACATCTGGATCGACCCGCAGCTGTTTAAAATCACGAAATATTACATCAAGGAATACGCCGACAGCAAGCGTAAAATCGAACTTGAATACGCTGATTTTGAAGAGATTAACGGAAAATTTATCCCGACAAAAATCTCCATCAATATTCATGGCGATTTCTTGCTAAAAGCTGAAATAAGCTATTCGAATATCATCGTTGGCGACAATATCGAGTTTATCTTCAACGTTCCTAAAAAGTACGACAGAATCTTCAAATGATCAGGAAAATCAAATATCCGCTGATGTTTTTACTGATGTTTTTGGGCATCGGTTTTATGGCTTTTGGCCAATCGGCGGACGATTTGGAGAAGAAAGTCGCAAAGCTGCAGTCGGAAATCAAAACTTCGCAGAATCTTCTTAAGCAGACTTCGAAAAACAAGGAGACGACTTTGAAGGAAATCGAGCTTCTGCAGGCGCAAATCAAGAAACGTCAGGACCTCGTGAAGGCGTATAAAAGTCAGCTCGACGGCTTGAATAAGGATATTAAAGGATATAAAAAAGATATCTCGAATCTGCAGAGCGAGCTCGAGAAAAACCGTCGCGAATATGCCGACTTGCTGGTCATCAGTTATCGTAACCGCAACAACCTCAATAACTTACTTTTTATCTTCTCGTCGAAAGACTTTAATCAGGCAGTGCGAAGGATAAGATATATCAAGCAGTTTAACGACCTGCTAAAACAGAAGATGACCGACATCGACAACAATAAGTCGGACATCCGAGTGAGGATCGACAAGAGCGAGGCCGACAAGAAACGCGTCGAGCAGCTCTATGCTCAGCAAAAGAAGGAGGTTGAGGCGCTCAACAAAGACAAGCAATCGCTCAACGACAAGGTGGCGAAGCTGAAGAAAGACGAGAAAAAGATCAAGAACGAGATTGCGCAGAAGGAGAAGGAAACCAAGGCTTTGCAGGCAAAAATCAAGAAATTGATAGAGGAGGAGCTCGCCAAACGTCGCGCCGACGCCACCATCGACCCGAAGCTCTCGGCATCGTTTGAAAACAACAAAGGCAAGCTGCCGTGGCCGGTGGCGAGCGGCATCGTGACCAAGAAATACGGCAACAGTCCGCACCCCACGCAGCCCAAGGTGACGGTGTTTAACAACGGTATCGACATCTCGACCGACCAGGGTGCCAACGCCTTGTGCGTGTTCGATGGACAGGTTTCGACCATCTTCAACACCGGCTCGACCAACGTGGTGATGGTGCGACATGGAATGTATTTCACGCTTTATGCCAACCTCGACAAAGTTTACGTAAAATCAGGCGATAAGGTTAAAACTGGCGACAAGATCGGCTTGATTCACACCGGAGCCAACGACAATGTGACGTCGTTGCATTTCGAAGTGTGGAATGATAAAAATAATACGAATCCGGAATCATGGCTGAAATAACTACCCACCCATCATTTCGACCGGAGCGAAGCGGAGTGGAGAAATCTTTAAATATTAGATTGTTATGAAAACAAATAAAAATATTTTCAGAATTATATTGATAATCCTAACATTATCAATAGTTTTTGCGTCGTGTTCAAGGGCATTCGAACCGAATAATTACCAGAAAAAAGGGGAGAAGTGCGATTGCGCGAGCTGGAGATAATAATTTGCCGCAAGCGGAATGTGTTGCTTCGCAAAATGTGTTTTAATGTGTTTTTTTGCAAAAATAAAGCCCTCGGCTTTACACATTAAGCTGAAGGCTTTCCACACTGACCGATAGGTCATCATATTCCGCGAAGCGGCACATTTTAAAAGTCGGGATGACAAGATTCGAACTTGCGGCCTCTTCGTCCCGAACGAAGCGCGCTACCGGGCTGCGCTACATCCCGAACCCGATTTTCGGACTGCAAAAATACAACTTTTTTTTATTGGTTTCGTTTTTTTGAAAAAATAATTTCCAATTTACGTTCCCATACGAGCAATAAGGACATCACCCACCGCGACAGCAACATCCACAGAAAGTTACCGCCAATAGCTGTAAACAGCAGTAAATCCTCGAGGTTGCTGTGCGATACGCATATATGATGATTCAAGAGGTCGTTCTCCTCTTTGGTAGTTTTTCCGTTTTCAGTCTCATCGATCATCACAGCCGCACCGTAAGCCAATCCGAGTGTGTTTGCCACCAGCCACAAAAATGCAGTTCTAGGCGGGAGTCCGAAAAACAGCATCACCGGCTTCAGGAAGTTGGCGATATGCTCGATGATGCCGTATTCGTTGAGGATGCGCTGCAAAAGCGTCAACGCATAGACCAACACTATCATCAAGCCGACGGTTTTGGCTGTGCGCCAGGCCCAGTTTTTAAGCATCTCCACGAAAGTGACATTCTCGGCTGTGACAAGCTGCGACTCGCTTGCGACAAACTCGCCAGGCATGATCTGATTCAACACAAAAGCCAGTAAAAACGCTGATAAAGTCCTGATAATCACTATCCTGATGACAGAAGAGCCCGTCTTGGCCTGCACTGTGGTCTCCACAATCATGTTGTGCGAGCAGAGCACCATGACAGCGAGGATGGTGGCGGCGCGCATGTCGAGATGCAAGGATGTCATGACAGCCATGGCCGTGTAACAGTTGACGAAATAACCCGAGACGTACGCAAGCGCCGCCTCACCGGGGAGTCCGAAGCTTGAGAACACCGGCGTCAACAGCGCCGAGATCCATGCTATCACGCCGAAATACTGCAACAGCATGATGCCGAACGACACGCCGACCATAATCTTGGTGAGCCACCAGATGGTCTTCAGCGCGCTTGGAGTGGCCGATTTAACGCAAGCGACAATCCTATTCATCAATAGTCATTTCATCTACGAGACGTGTGCAGCCCGCATATTTGTCGATGAGGAACAGCACATAACGGATGTCGACGCTGATGTTTTTGCATATCGACGGGTCGTAGATGAGGTCGCTCATCGTGCCTTCCCACGTGCGGTCGAAGTTAAGACCTAAGAGTTCACCCTCGGCATTCAAGATCGGGCTTCCGCTGTTGCCGCCGGTGGTATGGTTTCCGGCGATGAAAGCCACATGCATCGAGCCGTCCTTGTCGGCATAACGGCCATAGTCTTTAGCGTCGTAAAGCTCATGCAGTCTGTCGGTCACGACATAGTCGTAGATATTTGGATTTTCCTTCTGCATAATGCCGTCAAGAGTGGTGAAATAGCCATAAGTGACAGCATCTTTCGGCTTGAAACCGCCCACCTTGCCGTAAGTCACACGCAGAGTGAAGTTTGCATCAGGATAGAGTCGCTTTTCAGGATAAACCTCAGGAATCATCTTCATCTGGCCTTCCATGTAAACACGGCGCAGATTGTTGATTTTGGCGTTGTATTCTGAAGATTTCGGATACACCTCGGTCAAATAGAAGCCAATCATGCTCTTATAAGCTGCAAACGCAGGATCTTTGGTGATTTTCTTTGCCTGTGAAGGCTTGAATCCGTCGAGGAATTTATTGACTTTTTCTTCTGAAGTGAAAATCGATTTATTGAAGACATAATCGACGTAAGCCTCAACATTTCCTTTAAATTTCTTATCAATTTCATTTAAAATCTCCGGACGGAAATCGGCAGGCTGAGCGTCGCGGTATGCTTTGAGCATGGTCACTGCAACTTCTTTATCGATAGGCATATAATAATCCTTATAAAATCCAGCTGCAGTAGCTTTCAATTCCTCGATAAGCGCGTCAAGCTCCTCTTTTGGAGTGTTCTTGTCGACTTCTGTCAAAGGATCGAAGACAGATGAGAAATTGAATATCTCGATAGAAAATCCCGCTTCGGTGAGATATGTCGTAGCCATGCGGTATTTCTCAAATTCGGCGTAAACGTTGTCGAATTCGCGGAGTGCACGTGTGTAGATGACGCGGTTGCGTTGCTTCTGACACCACTCGTAGAAAGCCTCTTCGAAAGCCTGTTTTTTCTCGATTCCCTTGAAATTACGGATACCTTCGATGACACCCATCCATTTTTTCCAGCCGTTGCCGATATCGGCATGTTTTGAAGCATACTGAAGACGGATTTTTGCATCTTTTTCCTGATATTTATTATAGATATCGAGAATCTGAGTGCGAAGGTCGACCACCACCGGATAAACCACGTTAGCCTCTTGATTTACAGCCACTGCCGGAAGATATTCGTTGGTGCGGGCAGGATATCCGAACACGAATGTGAAATCGCCTTCCTCGACGCCTTTCAGCGAGATAGTGAAGTGATAATCAGGTTTGTATGGCTTGCCATCTTTATAAATGCGGAAAATGGAAAAGTCGCCGGTGTGACGAGGCCATACCCAGTTGTCGGTGTCGCCGCCGAACTTGCCGATGTTTGAAGGTGGAGCGCCCACCATGCGGATGTCGTCAAAAATCTCATTATACATCAAAAAGTATTGATTACCAATGAAAAACGACTCGACGGTAACCTTATATTTATTGTCTTTTTGTGCCGATTCTTTGATGTTTTTTATATTTTCGGAGATTATTTTAGCGCGTTCCTCATCGGTAGTCTCGTCGGTGATGCCGTAGAGCACTTTTTCGGTGACATCTTCCATATTTCTCAGCATCTTTGCGGTGAGACCAGGGCAGGGGAGTTCCTCATCCATCGTCATAGCCCAAAAACCTTCGGTGAGGTAGTCGTGCTCAACGGTCGAATGTTTCTGAATCCAGTCGAAACCGCAGTGGTGGTTGGTGAGCAGCAGTCCTTGGTCGCTTACAATTTCGCCAGTGCAGCCGCCTCCGAAAAGCACCACGGCGTCCTTCATCGAGCTGTGATTGATTGAATAAATGTCGTCGGCAGTGATTTTCATGCCCATAGCCTGCATCTCAGCCTCGTTTTTCTGAAGCAAAGCAGGAATCCACATACCTTCGTCAGCACGAGCGATGGTGCTGAAAAGGATGATTACAATTGTCGTTAAAAATAGTTTCTTCATATTTATTTAAATTTCGTTCTGTCTTTAGGAGTTTCCTCGCCCTAGAAGGGCTCGGAATGACAATCTTTAATCATGATGATACGACTCTCCTTTTAAAATAGTAAATGCCCGATAGAGCTGCTCAGTGAACACCAGTCGCACCATCTGATGCGAGAATGTCATTTCCGAGAGACTGATTTTCGCGTTTGCCTTGTCGTAAACCTCCTGCGAGAAGCCATATGGCCCGCCGATGACGAAGACGAGACGCTTACAGCCCGTATTCATCTGACGTTCAAGCCATTGCGAGTAGCCGCGCGATGAGAAAGTCTTGCCGTTTTCGTCGAGAAGCACTATCTCGTCGCCTGCCATAAACTGTGAAAGAAGCAGTTCGCCTTCGAGTTTTTTCTGCTGCGCCTCCGATAAAGTCTTGCGGTTTTTAATGTCGGGAATGACCTTCATCTCGAACTGTGCGTAATGCTCTAATCGACTGATATACTTTGAGATACCAGTCTCGAGATACGCCTCGTCGGTCTTTCCTATCACGAGCAACACTATTTTCACACTGCAAAGATACGAAAAAATCAGTTGCTTGCACATGCAACCGTCGCCACGCTGATTTTTATTCCTTCGACCTGCATCAGGGCTTTGCCTGCCGACATCAAAGTGGCGCCTGTGGTGAGCACGTCGTCGACCAGAAGCACGTGTTTTCCTTGGAGTTTCTGCGGTTTTTTAAGTTCGAAGATGTCTTTCACATTCTGCCAACGCTCCTCGCGCGATTTCTTGGTCTGGGTATCGGTGAAGACGCTCCTCACGAGACATTTCTCGACAATCGGGATGTTCATGATTTCTGAAATTCCTTCTGCGATGACGTGACTTTGGTTGTAACCGCGGATTTTTTCTTTTTTAGGATGAAGAGGAATGGGTATGATATAGTCAATTCCTTGATAATCAGGAGCTTTTAGTAGACTTTTTCCTATTTCTTCGCCTAAAAATATGCCATTTTCACGACAACCTTTATATTTCAAACCATGGATGAGATGCTGAACTTTTCCTGTTTTGCTGAAGAAAAACTCAGCCGTCACCGCATTGAACGGCATCTGACCGTAAAACATCTGCGCTAAAGGATTATTTGGATTCAATTCATAGCCCGTTTTGGGCAAAAGAAACCGACACGTAGTGCAAACGGTATCCTCGCCTTCCAAAAGAAGATTCCCGCACGCCGCGCAAACGCGTGGAAATAATAGATTAATCAAATGATTCAGTAGTTTCATAAAACTATGATTTTTAATTAATATTTAATGTGTCACTTCGTGAAATGTGCCGCTTTGCGGGATGTGCTGCTTCGCAGAATGTGGATGCGTTGCATCATTGACCGAAGGTCACACATTGCGACCGAAAGAAGCACACATTGGAGCGCAGCGACCACATTGTGCGATAGCACATCACATTGCGACCACAGGGAGCACAGCTGACTTCACCTCAATCCCTTCGACCTTTCCCAGTTGGCCGGTTAGCGAGCCAATCTCGTCGGTGGTGCCCTCAACTACGAGGTTTATCAGACTCATGCCTTCATTTCGCGGTAAGCCCAGTCGCCCGATGACGATATTCGAATGTTTTGAGATAATCGCATTGACACTCGGCGCCGACTCACGGTTTTCTATTCCTATAATGACTGTTCCTATTCTTTTTTCCATAAAAATCGATTTTAATTTTTTTGCAAAAATAAAAAAATTTCTGAACCTATTTGATAATTTTGTATTTTAGCGAATTATTTTCGGAAAATCTAACATAGAAATATGAGCACAATTTTTGACCCGCGCAAAAACTACGAGCAGACACGCAAAAAGGCCGGCTACGTGGAGCGCAAACAAGCCAAACAGGCCGACTACGATCGCATCGGCTTCATGTCGGGACTGGAAGTTCACCAGCAGATCAAGACCAAGGAAAAGCTGTTCTGCCACTGCCCGGCCGGACGTTTCAACAAATTCGACGACTACGACGCGGAGCTTATCCGTCACATGCGCCCGACACTCTCGGAGCTCGGCGAATACGACGGCACAGCCCTCATGGAGTTTAAGACCAGAAAGGAAATCGTCTACCGTATCAAAAACGGCACAGCATGTACCTATGATATCGACGACACTCCGCCGTTCCCAATAAATAAAGAGGCTCTGCACAACGCCATCGTCATAGCATTGCGTTCGAACCTCAACATCGTGGGCGAGGTGCATATCACCCGTAAACAATACCTCGACGGCTCAATTCCGACAGGCTTCCAGCGTACCGCCATCGTGGGCGTGGAAGGCCTTCTTAAACTGCCGAAGAAAGACATCCGTCTCATCCAGCTCAGCATCGAGGAAGACGCCTGCCGCGAAATCAGCGACGTGGGTCACCGCCGCGTGTATCAGACCGACCGTCTCGGCGTCCCGTTGATTGAGACAGTGACATACCCTGACTGCAAGAACCCTGAAGAACTCAAAGAGACTTGCGAATATATCCGTTTCTTAGGCCGTTCGACAGGACTCGTCCGCACAGGCATGGGCGCAGGCCGTCAGGATGTGAACGTGAGCTGCAAAGGCGGCACACGTATCGAGCTGAAAGGCGTGCAGCACGCCAAATGGATCCCGGAACTTTCGCATAACGAGTGCTTCCGCCAGTGGTCGCTTGTGCAGCTGCAGAAACGCCTCAACAAAGAAGTAAAGAAAGAAGGCTGGAAAGTGACAGTAGCCGAGGTCAGACCGAGCTATATCAAGCTGCCGACTTTCGACGGACAGCAGCCAAAAGCTGTGAGAATAGTGAAACTACCGAACTTCAGAGGTGTTTTATCAACATTCACGCAGCCAGGCAAGATGTTTGCCGACGAAATTGCCGACCGTCTGAAAGTCATCGCCTGCCTCGAGCGTCCTAATATGCTCCACGACGAGATGTTTGAGCCTGTTTTGACTCATGCCCAGTGGCACAGATTAGGCAAGAAAGTCCACGCCACCGCCGACGACGCTCTCATCCTTGTTTGGGGTCCTGAAGACGACATGCCGACAGCCATCGAGACCATCGAAGAACGCTGCCTCATGGCATTCGACGGCGTGCCGAAAGAGACACGTAAGGCCATCAGCAACGGCATCACCATCTTCGAGCGCGTGCTCCCTGGCGCCGACCGTATGTATCCTGACACCGACTCGGCTCCTATCCCGCTCAACCCGAAGGATATCGCCAAGATGAAGAAAGAGCTTCCGACCGAGATCATCGACCGTTACTATAAACTCAAAGAATGGAACGTGCCGGAGGACTGCTTCACATATATCTTCACAAAGAACTGGTTCCCGACGATGGACGAAATCGTCACGAAACTCGGCGTCGACGGTCGCATGCTCGGCTGCTTCGTGGCAATGAGGCTTAAAAACCTCCTTGGCAAGAACCCTGAGTCACAGTTCGGATATGAGACACTCTATAAGCTCTTCGCATTCCTGAAGAAAGAGAAACTCAACTACCGTCTGGCCTGGAATATGGCTCCGACACTCGTTGAAGACGCCTCTCTCGACATGAAGGAAGTGCTTCGCAAGATAGGATTCCGCCGCGCATCGGAAGACACCATCACCAAGAAACTCAACAAGCTGATGGCTGGCTACAAACCCAACAAGAAAGCTAACGCCGCCGCCAACAAGCGCGACTGGATTATGGGACAGATGCACGAGGCAATGGGTAACATCGAATTGAAAGTATTGGCTAATAACATCAAATAAAGAAGATCATGGCTGAAGATTTTTTCCAAGGATATTGGGGTGCCTCGCTTGAGGTGCTCAAGAAATATAACTGCCGCGTGTGGAGTCAGGCCGAGTGCCATACCACAGGTGGACTTTTTAAAGGTACCATCCTGCCACGTGCCGCCTTCCAGGACGACCAGCATATCGTCATGAAGGTCAACACCGGTTATAATATCGGCGTCGACATCAGCACCATCACGAGCATGAAGGAGACCGACTACAAGAAAGCCAACTACCACATCCCGGAGAAGGAGTTCCCTTACACCGAGGGACTGCCTCATGTGAAGCTGCTCGGCACCGGCGGAACCATCGCATCGCGCTTGGATTACCGCACCGGCGCTGTGATTCCAGCATTCTCGCCAGGTGAGCTCTACGGAGCTGTGCCTGAGCTGGCCGACATCTGCAACCTTGACACCGAGAAGGTGTTTGCCGTGTTCTCCGAGAACATGTCGCCAAAAGAATACATCGCCCTTGCCAAGAAGATAGGCGAGGAGATCAAAAACGGCATCGACGGCATCGTCATCGGTCACGGTACCGATACCTTGGCGCACACCGCAGCGGCTCTGACATTCATGTGCCAGAACCTGCCGGTGCCGATTGTTTTGGTGGGCTCACAACGCTCATCCGACCGTCCGTCATCCGACGCGGCCTTGAACCTCATGCATGCCATGACAGCAGCTGGTCACGGCGACGTGGCCGAGGTGATGGTGTGCATGTTCGGTCCTACATCCGACGAATATGGCTTCCTGCATCGCGGAACACGCGTGCGTAAGATGCACTCGAGCTATCGTAGCACCTTCAGAACCATCGGCGACACTCCTGTTGCCACCGTCGACCGCAAACGCGGCGTGGTGCCGATTAAGGAAGAATACAACCACCGACGTAAAGACCGCGACGTGAAGATCATCCCGACCTTCGACGATAGAGTTGCTATCCTTTATTACTATCCAGGCATGAAACCTGATGTGCTCGACGCCTTGGTCGACAACGGCTACAAAGGCATCATCTGGGACGGCACCGGACTGGGTCACGTCAACAAGGGAATGTTCGACTCCATCCAGCGTGCCACCGATAAAGGCGTGCATCAATACATGTGCGTACAGACCATCTGGGGTTACGCCCACATGTTCGTCTACGACACCGGTCGTGACCTGATGAACCGTGGCATCATCCCGGCAGGCAACATGCTCGCCGAGACAGCCTACATCAAGCTGGGCTGGGCATTAGGACAGACTCACGACCGCGAAGAGGTGCGCAAGCTGATGCTAACGCCTATCAACAGCGAAATCACACCGCGCGAGCCTTACAACGGCTACTTGGTCTATCAAGGAGGCGTTCCTGAGGTTGAAGAATTTGTGAGAAAGGTTCATAAATAAGAATTTTTCATAAAAAACGTAGAGACGTGCCGTGGCGCGTCTCTACTGTTTTGTACATCCTCAGGGATTCGAACCCTGGACCCATTGATTAAGAGTCAATTGCTCTACCAACTGAGCTAAGGATGCATCATTTTTCGGACTGCAAAAATACAGCTTTTTTAATTACGTACAACATTTTTCTTAAAAATATTTTTTTTCGCCCTTTCGAGCGAAACTTTTTACTAATTTTGCAAAAAATTTGAAAACAACAATTTAAAAATAAAATATCATGGCATTTAACCTCAGAAACAGAAACTTCCTGAAGCTTTTGGACTTCACACCGGAAGAAATCAAGTTTTTCCTCACATTGGCAGCTGACCTCAAGCACGCCAAATACACTGGCACCGAGCAGCCACGCTTGAAAGGCAAGAACATCGCCCTCATTTTCGAAAAGACTTCGACACGTACACG
>JAFZXR010000082.1 GCA_017616675.1 Bacteroidales bacterium | reverse complement strand
TCCAGGGTGTTGTGTTACAGCGTGCAGGTCAGGGCAAGAGTGCAACTTTCACAGTGAGAAAGATATCGAACAACATCGGTGTTGAGAGAATCTTCCCTATCGCTGACCCAATGATTGAGAGCATCGAGCTCAACAAGGAAGGCGCTGTCCGCCGTGCAAGAATCTACTACCTCAGAGGTCTCCGCGGTAAGAAAGCCCGTATCAAGGAAGTTCTTAAGAAGAAAGAAAACTAATTGGTACTTGAATCAAAGAAAAAGAGCGACGCTGCAGCATCGCTCTTTTTTGTTTTTAGTCGGTTTTTATTCCAACCTTTGTCTTACAACCTCGAACGTTACGATTCCCGTGGCCACACTGACGTTCAGCGAGTCGATGTCGCCAGGCATCGGGATGACGAGATGATCGTCGACACGTTTCAGATAAGCCTCGCTGATGCCGTCTTCCTCCGATCCCATCATGATGGCGATAGGTCCGGTGAGGTCGGCCTGCCAGATCGTCTGCTTGCCTTTCTCAGAAAACGCTATCACTTTCAAGCCGCTGGCTTTCAGAAAATCGATGGTGTCTTTGATGTTTTCAACACGGCATACATTAATTAATGATAGCGCGCCGGCTGAAGTCTTCATCGCATCGCCGTTGATGAGAGCGCTGCCACGCGAAGGAATGACGATGGCATCGACGCCTGCAGCGTAGCATGTTCGGGCAATGGCACCAAAGTTACGCACGTCGGTGACACGGTCGAGAATCACCACAAACGGCATACGGCCCTCGTCGTAAACCATCGGGATGACATTTTCAATGGTCTGATACGATATCGGGCACACAAAAGCCACAATTCCCTGATGATTCTTGCGCGTGAGGCGGTTTAACTTCTCGATTGGAACAAACTGCACCGGAACCTCGTGTTCCTTAGCATATCTTACGATTTCGGAGATCTGCTGCGAACGCAGTCCCGACTGCACAAAGACCTTCTCGAGCTCCTTCCCTGCCTTGATCACTTCCTCGACGGGATGCACGCCGAAGACCATGTTATTGTCTTCTTTTTTTGTATTTATCATAATGCTACAAAATTATAAAAAATTTGCTTATCATTTAAAATTTTTATAAATTTGCAGTGTTTAATCCATTTAATAATGAAAACGAATAGAGTCTTATCGATTTTTATCATATTGATAATCAGTTTTTTAGGATTGAATCTTAACGCTCAGATCAAGTCACCGGAACCGAAATCGGGCTTTGCTTTGACCAAGAAAATAATCCAAAACCATCTCATTTACCCTAAAGACGCCCTCGATAAAAAAGGCGGCAAGATAACCGTTTATTATGATGTCGACGAGATGGGAAATGCCAGTAATTACAGGGTGGAAAGCGCTTTCGACGAGGAATGTGCTGCCGAGGCCATCCGTCTGGTGAAGATGATTGAATGGAATCCTGCGATACAATCCGGCAAAGCCGTGAAAGTCAATGATTATTACACCGTTGAGTTCTCGCCAAAGGCATATAAGAAAGCCGAAGAGAAGAACCCGCGCCTGATGCTTCCGGAGCAGCCTCATCCTGCTCAGAAGAGCAATAACATCTACAATGTCAAGGAGTTACATCAAGGTCCACAGCCATATTTTGCCAATCCACAGGTAACGATGGCGGCATATTTGCGCACCAACCTGCAGTTCCCCGACCAGGCCAAGCAGTTTGAGATTCAAGGCACGGTGAAGCTTAATTTCGTCGTTGAAACCGACGGCAGAGCATCGAATATCATCGTGGAAAACAGCGTTGGAGGCGGTTGCGACAACGAGGCTATCCGATTGATACAGAATCTGGTATGGACTCCTGGAGTGAAGAACGACAGTCTGGTGAGGACGAGGATGACTCAGGATATCACGTTTAAGATTGGAGAGCGGAATTATTATGACGGAAATACTTATTAAAGTTTAAAGTTTAGAGTTTAAAGTAGTTTTGAATTTTATAGTTGATAAGATATAAAGTTTAACTAAATTGTTATAATATGAAAAAATTATTACTTCCTTTGATTGCATTGCTGCTTTCAGTGAATGTGGCATTTGCTCAGGACGATGCTCCGGCATCACCTTGGACTCATGGCGGAAACGTCGGTTTTAACATGGCTCAGAGCCATTTCGACAACTGGGCACCGGGCGGACAGGACAACCTCAACTTCCTTGGCTTGTTCAAGTACGACATGAATTACAAAAACGGTAACCACAAGTGGGACAACAACTTAGATCTCCAGCTCGGCTACAGCTACTACAATTTCGACAAAGATCCAGTCAAGACTGACGACCGCATCTTCTTCGGATCGTTGTATGGCTACAACATTAAAGACGAGAAATGGTTTGCTACAGCTAACCTCACGTTCCAGAGCCAGTTTACCAACGGTTACAACTACGGAGTCGACAGCACCAACCGCATCTCAGGCTTCATGAATCCTGGTTACATCACATTAGGTCTTGGTGTTCAGTGGGTTCCGAACGAGCATTTCAAGGTAAACTTCGCCCCTCTCACAGCAAAAATGACCATCGTCAACGACCAGAAACTCGCTGACGCAGGCGCTTTTGGCGTGAAAAAGGCTGAATACGACACGACAGGCGTTCTTATCAAACACGGCGAGACAATCCGTTGGGAGCTTGGTGCCATGGTCACAGCTGAATTCAACTACCAGATTGTCGAAAACGTGACATTCTCATCGAAACTCATCGCTTTTTATAATTATCTGATTAAATCGACCGATTTGAACGCCAAAGGCGAAAAATACGGCTGCCCTGTCGACTTTGACTGGGATAACGCATTGATTATGAAGGTCAATGACTGGTTGACCTGCAACATCACCGCCCGACTGGTCTACGATGAGGATATTTTGCCGTTGAGTCCTGTCGAAGGCACCACTTTCCGTCAGTTCAAGGAAGTGATGAGCATCGGCATCTCCTACAAGATTCCGTAATCGATGAAAAAGATAGGATTATTGTCAGACACACACGGATGGCTTAATCCTGCGGTCTTTGACTTTTTCAAGGACTGCGACGAGATATGGCATGTCGGCGACATCGGTGGGACCCATGTCGCCGACAGT
>JAFZXR010000081.1 GCA_017616675.1 Bacteroidales bacterium | reverse complement strand
TGCATCATAGCCTCGATGCAGAATGTCTCGACAGCGCCTGCGAAACGCTCGTTGGCCGACTTGATGCCGCGGATGACCGGGACAGCCATGTATTTCTCAGCGAAATCGGCGTAAACAGTCAGCATTTTCTCGGCTTCGGCCATAGCCTCTTCACGTGTGGCGTGAGCGGTGTGACCTTCTTGCCACAGGAACTCGGCTGTGCGGAGGAACAGACGTGTACGCATCTCCCAGCGCACCACGTTAGCCCACTGGTTGCACAAAATCGGGAGGTCACGGTAGCTCTTGATCCAGTTACGATATGTATCCCAAATAATTGTCTCAGAAGTAGGACGCACTATCAACTCTTCTTCCAGTTTCGCCTCCGGATCGACCACGATGCCTGGTCCGTCGGGGTTTTTCATCAGGCGGTAATGCGTAACGACAGCGCATTCCTTAGCGAAGCCCTCAACATGGCTTGCTTCCTTGCTGAAAAAACTTTTTGGAATAAAAAGTGGGAAATATGCGTTGACGTGACCAGTGTCTTTAAACATCTTGTCGAGAGCATCATGCATGAACTCCCAAATAGCATATCCGTAAGGCTTTATCACCATACAACCTCTCACTGCGGAACTCTCCGCCAACTCGGCTTTATTCACGATATCATTATACCATTGTGAATAATTTTCTTGACGTGTTGTAATTTCTTTTGCCATTTTTAAAAGTTTGGTACGATTTTTGTTAGTATTTCAGTGTGCAAAATTACAAAAATTTTTGCAAAGTATAAATAAAAATTGAATTATTATGAAAAGGAGCATCATTATCATCGCAGCGACAACAATGTTGTTAACTGCCTGTGCGTCAAGCAATAACGTCATTAGCGACGACGCTTATTACTCACCTTACGATAAGGATTCGCAGTACGAAAAAGTGCTCGTCACATCAAATTACGGATATTTCGATTCCAACGCGGTGAAGAGTGAAACGCGTAAAAGTTACGAAGATTACACCGTCGCGGACAGCATCGAACGCATCGTCGACACCGTTTACATCGTCCAGGAAGTTGAACCTGAGACTCATGTGACCGTCGAAATCGGAGCCGGTTTCGGATGGCCATATTACTACTATGGCTGGGATCCTTACTGGTATCCTTACTACAGCTACAGACCATATTACTGGTCATATCCGAGCTATTACTGGGGCTATGATCCGTATTGGGCCTGGGACTATTATTACCCGCATTACTATCATCACCACCACTACAACCATCATCACCCGCATCACAACTATCATGCAAACACCGGTGGTCACGGCAGCTTCAACAACAGCCATCGCGGTGCTATAAACAGAGGTGACGGCAATACAGGCAACAACGTATCACGTCCGGCATCATCGTCAAGCAGACCAACCAACGTGTCGCGCCCGACGAACAGCAACAGCAGCAACACGACCAACGTATCACGTCCGGCCAGCAGTTCACGTCCGACCAACGCTTCGCGTCCAGCTAGCACGTCACGCCCGACAAGTACCTCGCGTCCGACAAGCACTTCACGCCCGTCGTCGAACAGCAAGGTTCACACTCCAGCCAACTCGAGTCGTCAAACACGTTCCAGCTCTGAATATGTAAGGCCGAGCAGCAACAGCACATCACGCCCGAACAGCGGAACGACTGCAAGACCGAGCAGCAACAGCACCTCGCGTCCGAGCAGCGGAACAACTGCCAGACCAAGCAGCAACAGCAGCTCATCGAGAAGTTCATACTCAGCTCCAAGAAGCAGCAGTTCGAGCAGCAGCGGCTCAAGAGGCGGCAGTTACAGTGGCGGTTCGAGAGGCGGCAGCTCAAGCGGTGGCGGCAGCAGAAGCGGCGGAGGTCGCAGATAAACGTAGGGACGGACCGAGTCCGTCCTTAGTTAAAAGTTGAATGATAAAAGTTAAAAGTTATGAAAAAGTTCTTGTTAATCATCACGATATTGGTTCCGTTCTTTGCAATGGCACAGGACGACAGCGACCTGCTCGACTTCTCCTCCATCTATTACCAAGGGACGGCAAAAGCTGCCGCAATGGGCAACGCCATGGGCGCCGTGGGATCCGACTTCTCGGCAATAACAATAAACCCCGCTGGTTTGGGACTCTTCCGCAAGTCCACGTTCGTCTACACGCCATCGTTCTACGCCATCTCGAATGAGTCGAACTACCAAGGCAGCCGTAACTCCGACCGTGACTTCAAGTTGCATTCCAACAACATCGGTCTCACCTGGACTCAAGACATCAACGACGGCACGCTCAACACGGTGAGTTTCGCCATCGGCATCAATAAGTTGAACAACTACGCCCTTAACTCGTACGTGAGCGGCAACAACGCCAACACATCGCTTGTCGACGCTTACGCCACCGAGCTTCTCGAGAACGGCATCAACTCGTCGGGCGCATTGGAGAACTTCTCCCCCAACCTGATATATCCTTTATGGGAAACCTACGTCATCGACAGCGTCGGACCTGGCATCTGCACCACATTCGTACCTGCAGGCGGCATCAACCAGGAGTATGGAGTGACCAAGAGAGGCACCTCGAAAGAGTTCACCTTCGCCTCAGGATTCAATTTCAATGAGAAATTCTTCCTGGGCGTGTCGGTCGGAATACCTTATTTCGACAGAAAAATAACGAAGGAATACAAGGAAAGCAACCTCGCTCACGGCGATCTTTTCCGCAACTGGAGCCAGACCGAGAACATCTCCAACTCGGGATGGGGCATCAACGCCAAGGTGGGCGCCATCGTGTATCCTGCACGTTGGGTCAGACTGGGCGCTTCGTTCTCAACACCTTACTTATATAAGGTTGAGGAGAGCTGGAACACCGAGACACATTCGGCATTCAGCAGCGGATCGTATTCTTACGAGTCGCCGACCGGGACATATTCCTACACCGTGACCACGCCACTGCGTTTCAACGCCAGCGCTGCCTTTATCTTCGGCAACTACGGAATGATTACAGGCGACTACGAATACGTCGACTACAGCAAGATGCGCGCCTCAAGCTACGACTTCAACTATAACAACCTGAACAACTTTATCAAGGATAATTACGGTGCCACTTCGAACTTCCGTATCGGCACCGAGTGGAGATGGCAAACCCTCGCATTCAGAGCAGGTTACGCCCTCTATGGCAGTCCTTATGGCTTCGGCAAGAAGGATCTGCAGACCACGTCGTATTCGCTGGGCTTCGGCTACACCTATCACCACTTCACAATAGACGCAGCCTACGTGTTGAGTCAGCGCAACAACAGCTACGACCTGTACTCGCGTTTCACCACATATCCGGCCTATTATCTGGATTCGAACAACGAACAGGTCGTCGACGAGACAAAAATAAAAGAGACGACCAACATCAATCAGGTGGTCATCTCTCTTAAGTTCAGACTTGACTAACTAAATCAGCCTTTTGCGTTGTACTGGTCGATGATGTCTTGGTCGACCAAGATACGACCGCAGTACTCGCACACGATAATCTTCTTGTGGATACGAATATCGAGCTGGTGTTGAGGTGGAATCTTGTTGAAGCATCCGCCGCAGGCATCACGCTCGATTTTCACTACTGCCAAACCGTTACGGGCACCTTTTCTGATGCGTTTGTAAGCTGAAAGCAGACGTTCCTCGATCAAAGCTTCGCTTTCCTTTGACTTTGCCACGAGTTCTTCCTCTTCTTTCTCGGTCTCTTCCACGATTGACTGAAGCTCGCCCTGTTTTACCTGGAGGTCATTCTTACGTTCGGCTAGTTTCTGTTCGGTAGCCTCAAGATTTGTCTTGATATCTTCGATCTTGATTGTCGCATCTTTGATTCTCTTTTCGCAAAGCTGAATCTCAAGTGATTGATACTCAGCCTCTTTTGTCAGAGAGTCGTATTCACGGCTGTTACGCACCTGATTCTGCTGTTCCTCATATTTCTTGATGAGAGCCTGTGTTTCTTTGATCTTGATTTTGTAGTTGGTAACGTCGGTATTGAATTTCTTCAGGTCGGCGTTGTAGTTCTCGATACGAGTCTCGAGACCGGCCACTTCGTCTTCAAGGTCCTGCACTGCTTCAGGCAGCTCGCCACGCACGATGCGGATTCTGTCGATCTTCGAATCAATCTGTTGCAGAGTGTAAAGTGCAACCAATTTTCTTTCAACGGTAACTTCAATCTGTTCTTCTTCGTTGAGTTTAAGTTCCTGAGTATCAGCCATTTATGTTAAATTTAATATTTATACAAAATAATTTATCGAGTTAGTTTTCACGCTCGAAATTGAAACTGCAAAATTACAAAATTTTTTAATAATTGCATCAGCAATTAATTCTTTTGTAAATTGTTCTGTTTCATAATGCCCTGCGTCGACCAGAAGAAGCCTTCCATCGGCCTCGAAAAAGTCGTGATATTTCACATCGCCTGTCACGTAAGCGTCTGCTCCACAATGCTTTACGTTATCGAGCAAGAAGAATCCCGAGCCGCCGCATACTGCCACTTTTTTTATTTCTTTTCCTAAAAATTCGGAATGACGAAGTGCTTTTGCGTTGAGATTTTTTTTCACGAGGGCCAAAAAATCGGCTTCCGCGAGCGGTTTTTCAAGCTCGCCGACCATGCCACCGCCGGTCACTACGTCTTCGTCCACCTTCATAGGTTCGAGCACTTGCAAGTTCTTCAGTCCCAACCGGTCGGCGAGCCATTTGCTCACGCCCAGATAGCTGTTGTCGAGGTTGGTGTGCATGCACGCTATGGCGATGTCGTGTTTTATCGCCTTGATGATGGTGCGTTCGATAGTGTTTTCAGGCAAGATATGCTTCAGCGGACGGTAAATCAGCGGGTGGTGACTTATCACAAGATGGAAACCTTTTTCTATCGCCTCATCGATGACGGCTTCGGTCACATCGAGAGTCACTAAAGCCTTGTCAATCAGCATATTAGCATCACCAACAAGCAGTCCGGCATTGTCCCACGACTCCTGCCATTTCAGAGGTGCGATATCGGTGATACAACCTACAATCTCACTAACTTTATTCATTTCGAAATTTTTCGCTAAAATAATAAAAATAATGATTCGCAAATCAAAAATAATTCGTATATTTGTACGTTTGTATTAAAAAGTAACCAATGAGGATTCTGTTAGCACCACTGTCATGGCTTTACGCGATTGTACTTTACATTCGCCATTGGCTGTACGACTCCGGCATCGTTGCCTCGGAGAGTTTCAGTGTGCCTACGATCTGCGTTGGTAACCTCTCGTTTGGCGGCACCGGCAAGACGCCTCACACCGAATATCTCATCCGACTTCTGAAAGACAAGTTCAATGTGGCGGTGCTGAGTCGCGGATACGGCCGTAAGACCACAGGTTTCGTGTTGGCCAAAGAGAATACGACATACGAACAGATTGGCGACGAGCCCCTGCTCTATCACACAAAATACGACGACATAGCCGTGGCTGTCGATGAAGACCGCCCAGGCGGTGTAACCAGGCTGATGCGGTTAGAGAAAACGCCCGACGTAGTGCTTCTCGACGACGCCTATCAGCATCGCCGCATCAAACCAGGCATGAACATCCTGCTAACCGAATACTACAACATCTACAAGAAGGATATGCTTGTCCCGGCCGGCAATCTGCGCGACGTGAAAGGTGCCGCCAAACGTGCCGACATCATCATAGTGACGAAATCGCCTCGCGTGCTGCTGCCTTACGACAAACGCGACGTGATAAACGTGCTCAACGCGAAACCTTATCAGAAAGTTTTCTTTACATATATTGATTTTCAAGGACTTAAGCCAATAAATAAAGTGGCAATGGAGACGCAGCCGCAAAACATCAAGTCGATATATCTTTTCTGCGGCATTGCAAATCCATATCCTCTTGAAGATTATATCAAAAGAAAATATAACACATTGATTACCAATTACTTTGGCGACCATCACAGCTTCAGTGATGCCGATATCGATGCAATAATTGACGGCTACAACAGCGTGATCGGCAAGAGTAAAATCGTTGTGACAACAGAAAAAGACTTAATGCGATTAACTAAAGATTCTTATCTCAGCAGGTTTGAAAACGTGCCGCTGTTCACCATTCCGATTGAGGTGCGTTTCAACGATGGGAAAGAAGAAGAAATATTTAAAAATTTGATTTTAGACTATGTTGGAAAAAATTCTTGAGACAGTAGATTTTATCAAATCGAAGACAAAAGGCTTTGAACCTGAAGTGGGTATAGTGCTGGGTTCAGGCTTAGGCGGATTAGTGAATGTTATTGATACTCAATACTCTATCCCATACGCAGATATCCCTAACTTCCCTGTTTCGACAGTTGCCGGACACCAAGGAAAGCTCATTTTGGGTACTCTGAGCGGACGCCGCGTGGTGGCTATGCAAGGCCGTTTCCATTACTATGAAGGCTATAGCACCAAGGAAGTGACATTCCCGATTCGCGTGCTTAAATACCTGGGTATCAAGCTGTTAGTGCTATCAAACGCCAGCGGCGGCATCAACCCTGACTTCCGCGTGAGCGACATCATGTTCATCACCGACCACATCAACCTGTTGCCTAACCCGTTGATTGGCAAGAACGACGACCGCATCGGAACACGTTTCCCGGAGATGAGCGAGGCATATAACAAAAACGTGCTGGCTTTCGCCGACAAAATCGCTGACGAGCTGAAGATTCAGGTTCAACACGGCGTTTACGTGGGCGACACTGGTCCGACCTACGAGACTCCTGCCGAATACAACTACTATCGCGTAATCGGCGGCGACTGCGTGGGAATGTCGACAGTGCCTGAGGTTATCATCGCACGTCACTGCGGCTTGCCGGTCTTTGCCATGTCGATCATCACCGACCTTGGCGGAAAAGACATCGCTGTGCAGGTCACACACGAAGAGGTAATCAACGCAGCCAACGTGGCAGAGCCTAAGATGACAGCCATCTTGAAAGAGATGCTCAGACGCCTGGATGAGATAAAGTTCTGATAATCAACTAGTACGATGATTTACTTCGTGTCAGATTTTCATCTCGGAGTGCCGACTTTGGAGGACAGCCAGAGGCGCGAGAAGATGCTTCTCGAGTTTCTCGACTCCATCAAGGCCGACTGCGAGGAGCTGTTTCTGATGGGCGACCTGTTCGACTTCTGGTACGAATACAAGACCGTCGTGCCTCGCGGACACGTGCGTCTGCTGGGAAAACTGGCCGATTTCATCGACAGCGGCATCCCGGTGCATCTCTTTGCAGGAAACCACGACCTGTGGACGTTCTCGTATCTGCAGGAAGAGATTGGCATTCAGGTACATCGCGAACCCGAGGTGATGATGCTCAAAGGCAAGAAGTTTTTCATGGTTCACGGCGACGGACGCGGCAAAGGCGACGGAGGATACAAATTCCTGAAGAGCGTGTTCGAATGCAGGTTCCTGCAGTGGTGCTTCCGTCATGTGCATCCCGACTTCGGCATCAGAGTGGCGCTGAAATGGTCTCATAATCATAGAGTTAAGAAGCTTCGGAAGGAAGAAAAAGGCGGTTATTACAACGTCATCGAAGAGACGAGGCTGTATAAATACGCCATGGAAGAGCTGGCAAAAGACCCGACTATCGATTTCTTTGTGTTCGGCCACCAGCACAAGCCGATGCAGTATAAAACCGGCGACCATGCTGTAACGACAGTGGTTGGAAACTGGATTTGGGATTACACATATGCCACGTTTGATGGCGAAAATATGGTTCTGAAAGAGTGGCGTTAAACATCTTTTGATAGAAACGCTGTCATTCCGAGCACGAAGTGCGAGGAAACTCCTAAAAAAGAAGCAAAAATTTACAAATATTGATAAAATGGACAAGATAAAAGATTACATCAAACAAAACGAACAGCGTTTTTTGGACGAGTTGTTCGGACTGATCAGGATTCCGTCGATAAGCTCAGAATCGGCGCATAAGCCTGATATGATTAAGGCTGCGGAATATTGGAGAGACAGCATCTTGAAGGCAGGTGCCGACAAGGCCGAAGTGATGCCGACAGAAGGAAATCCTATCGTATACGGCGAGAAGATCATCGACAAGAAAAAGCCGACAGTGTTGGTTTACGGTCACTACGACGTGATGCCGGTTGACCCGATAGAGCTGTGGCACACCGACCCCTTTGAGCCAGTCATCAAAGACGGCAAGATCTGGGCTCGCGGCGCTGACGATGACAAAGGTCAAGCTTTCATGCACGCCAAGGCATTCGAGACGATGGTCAAGACCGGCACCCTCCCCTGCAACGTGAAGTTTATGCTCGAGGGCGAGGAAGAGATTGGCTCAGGTAGCCTCTCGAAGTGGATTGAGAAGAACAAAAAGCTCGTAAAAGCCGATGTTATCTTGGTCTCGGATACAAGCATGATTGCTCACGACACGCCTTCAATCACAACAGGTCTGCGCGGTTTGGCATATTGGGAGGTCGAAGTCACCGGCCCAAATGCCGACCTGCATTCAGGATTGTTTGGCGGCGCTGTCGCCAACCCATTGAATACTTTGTGCGAGATGGTGGCAGGCGTGATGGACAAGAACAACCACATCAGAATACCGCATTTCTACGATGACGTCGTGAAGTCGTCGGCAAAGGAACGCGAGATGCTCAATATGGCGCCTTACAACGAGAAAGATTTCATGAAGTCGCTGGGGGTCAAGGCTTTACGTGGCGAAAAAGGCTACACCAAGATCGAGCGTGTCGGCATCCGTCCGACTTTCGACCTCTGCGGAATTTGGGGCGGCTACACCGGTGAAGGCTCGAAGACAGTGCTTCCGTCGAAGGCATACGCCAAGATTTCGTGCCGTTTAGTGCCTAACCAAGACCACGAGAAGATCGGCAAGCTGTTTAAGGAGTATTTCGAGAGCATCGCTCCTGATTATGTTAAAGTTAAGGTCACAACACTGCATGGCGGTGAGGCTTACGGATGCCCTATCGAGCTTCCGGCTTACAAAGCTGCAGAGCAGGCATATCTCGACACCTACGGCAAGCTGCCTATCCCGATGAGAAGCGGTGGTTCGATTCCGATTATCGCCCGTTTCGAAAAAGTCTTGGGCATCAAGTCGATTTTGATGGGCTTTGGCCTTGGCGAAGACGCCATCCACTCACCAAACGAGAACTACCGCCTCGACCATTTCTACAAAGGAATCGAGACGATTGTGAGGTTCTACCAGCATTACGCCAAGTAAAGTGTAAAGTTTAAAGTAGGGGCGAATAATCATTCGCCCTATTTTTTATTCGTTAATGTTTCTCACCGAAACCCCGTTTTTGAAGTTATCTAGACCTTCTTTGAGGAACTGGACGAAGCCGTCTTTGTCGAGGTTGTAGGCTCGCGGCTCGTGAAGGAGCTCGCCGTTGTGACCCATCAGGCAGTAATACGGCTGGGCGTTGGTGCCAAACTTGGTGATTTGGAAGTCGGCATATTTCCGACCGATGGTCTTCTTCATCTTGCCGTCGCCTCCCATAACCCATTCTTCCTCAGGGAGTTTGGTCTTATCGTCGACATAAAGCGCCACGATTATGAAGTCGTCGCGCAACATCTTCAAAACGCGCGGATCGCTCCACACGTTGGCTTCCATCTCACGGCAGTTGACACATCCGTGACCGGTAAAATCGACGTAAAGCGGCTTGTTTTGGGCTTTTGCGCAAGCCAGAGCCTGTTCGTAATCGAAGTATCCCTTCAATCCGTGAGGCAGGTGGAAGATGTCGTTAAAACGAGGTTCCTCGCAGAGTTCGGCCACTGGTTTTGCCTGTTTCTGCTCGGCTTGAGCGGCAGGAATGGCTCCAACGTTTTGTTGAATATATTCGATAACTTTATCGGCATTTTCCTGATTAATACGTTTAAGGTCGAAATCTAGAGTCTGTTGCGGTGGCAGATAGCCCGAGAGAGCCTTCAGAGGAGCGCCCCACATTCCAGGAATCATATAGACTACAAACGTAAACACTATGATACTCAATGTCAAACGGCCGACACCGATTGATTCGACAGGGTCGTCGTTCTTGAATCTAATCTTGCCAAGAAGGTAGAAGCCAAGCATGGCAAAGCACACGATCCAGATGCCGAGGTAGACCTCGCGGTCGAGCAAGTGCCAGTGGTAGGTCTGGTCGGCGACGCTCAGGAACTTGAAGCCCAATGCCACCTCGATGAAGCCGAGGACGACCTTCACTGTGTTGAGCCAGCCACCGCTCTTTGGCAGGTTTTTCAGCATCGACGGGAATAATGCAAATAATGCAAACGGCAACGCGAAGGTGCAGGCATAGCAGAACATTGTGAGAATCGGGGTCCAGAACTCGCCTGATGTTGACTTGATGAGAACTGTGCCCACGATAGGTCCGGTGCAGGCAAACGACACCAAAACGAGTGTCAGAGCCATGAAGAACACGCCGGCGAGACCTTTTTTATCGGAATTGGCATCCGATTTGTTGACCAAGCTGCTTGGGAGCACGATTTCGAACGCTCCGAAGAAGGAGGCAGCGAAGATCATGAACACCAGGAAGAAGATGATATTCGGGAGCCAATGTGTTGATAACCAATTAAATATGTCACCAGTAACACTGTCACCGCCAAAGATCCATGTCACCATGATGATGATTGCGATTGGCAGGGTGTAAAGCAGCACTATGAAGATGAAATACATGATGGCTTTGAAGCGTCCGGCGGCTTTGTTTTCGCTGCCATGGAGGAAGAACGACACCGTCATCGGGATCATCGGGAAGACGCACGGGGTAAGCAATGCCGCCAAGCCCCAGAGGATAGCCTGAAGTATCATTCCGAGAAGACTGTCGCCACCATTTGCTTCAGCTTCGGTTGCGATTATTGTAGCTGCTGCGTTGTTAAGGTTTATGTCAAATTCGACTATTGTCGGAGGCAGGCATTGTCCGTCGTTGCAAACCATATATTCCAGTTCACCTTTTACCGCAACTGGTTCTTTCCCAAGCACTTTCACCTTCTGTGTGAAGATTGCTTCCTTCTCAAAATAGCGAAGCTCCATTTCGAAGACAGGGTCTTGAAGCACTATTGCTTCGCTTTCTGTCACCTCGCCAACTCTTTCATAATCAGTGGCTTCGGCAAAATAAAAAGCAGTCGGGATAGGACCACCGTCAGCGATATTTTGCGAATAGACGTGCCATCCTGACTCGATATCAGCCTTGAAGATGACGTTGTATTCGTTATTTCCCAACGATTCGGTAGAGAAACTCCATTGTACCGGGTCGTAGATTTGAGCGATAGATGCAAAAGGCATCATCAAAGCGAAAAACGTTGCTAAAAATAAAGCCAGCTTTTTCATATTTTATTGATATTCAATAGATTATAAATGTTTAATTTTCGTATAATACAAGCTACAAATATACGAAAAAGTTTTTATTTATCAAAATTAATTTGATAGATGGTCTTTGTTTTTTCGGTAATCTTGAATCTGTCGTCGATGCGATGGCCTACGATCCATACGATTTGGTCGTCGGAATCGACAAGAATCGGGGTGGTTTTCTTTTGGAAAGTGGTGAAATTATTATCGTTGAAGAAATCCGAAACGAGTTTAGTGCCGCGCATCCCGAGAGGATGGAAACGGTCGCCCTGCTGCCAACAACGAGTCTTTAAAGGCAGTTTGAGCTTGTCGTAATCGAGCTGAGCAACTTCTGATTTTGATGTTTGAAGTTTGAAGTTTGGAGTTTTTTCAAACTGAGAGACCTTAAGGGCGTTAATGGCATTAATGGCGTTAATGGCCTTAGGGAAAATCTCAATTGTATTCTTTTCGATAACTAATTGATATTCAGCTGAATAGAATTCTTTCCCAGGTTCAGAATTTAAAGAAGAAAAAATTGATTCGCATTGATAGAAGGTGAAACCGAAAGAACGGATCCATTCAAAAAGAAGTTGTTTTTCACAATTACGTTTTTCAACTGAATGTAAAACACCATCGACGGTCTCGATTTGCGATAATTTTTCCTTTAAAAGTTCTCTATATAATTGATTTTCAGATGCTAAGTGATTTACAGACTCAAGGATTTTTTCTCTTGCTTCGGGTTTGATTGAGTCGAAAACCGGCATCAGGTCGTGACGGATTTTGTTGCGCAGATAGATGGTGTCGCTGTTGGTGCTATCCTCACGCCATTGGATGCCGTTGGCGCCCGCGAACTGCCTGATTTCAGCGCGTATCGCCCACAGTAAAGGTCTGATATACATACCGTTACGCGGTTGCATGGCCTTCAGTCCTTTGATGCCCGAGCCGCGCAAAAGGTTGATGAAAAACGTCTCGATCTGATCGTCAGCGTGATGAGCCAAGGCGAGCTTGTCGAAACGGAGATTTTGCCACTCGCCGGCAACCTTTTGCGCGGCGTCAGATGCGTTCAGATGTTCGTTAGCATTGATCAAATCGTTGAACCAGGCGTAGCGCAGTTCGCGGGCGGCCATCTCGACAGAGACCTTGTTGTTTTCAACATAATCCAAGGTGTCGAACTGCTTCACGAAAAGATTCACCCCTACCCTTTTTGCGTATTCGCGAACAAACTGTTCATCCTCGTCCGACTCCTTGCCGCGCAAATGGAAATTACAGTGCGCAAAGGCGATGTCGTAGCCTTCGCGTCTTAACAACTCCGCAAGCACCATCGAGTCGACGCCGCCACTCAAGGCAACGAGGATGCGGTCACCTTTATTAATAAGGTGATTGTCATCAATAAATTTGCGAAATTGCTCTAACATTCTATACTTTGTTTATACTAAAAAGGATTTTTTCACCTGTAGTGAAAGCTCTCGCTTCGCTCGGGTCTCCACTACGCTTCGCTTCGGTCGAAATGACGTCAGAAATATAAGTAAACCAGCAGGAATCCGATTCCGAGACCGACAACGGTGCAGATGGCGTACCACATCATCTTCTTCCATGGCGACGCGTCGGGTTCAAGCGATTTTTCGATTATCTTCTTCGGAATGACATCGCCGACAAAAATCTCTTCTTTCTCAGTATTTTCAATGGATTCAGGCAATGCAGGCTCCTCAAAAACTAGTTGCGAATCTTTGATTTTATGTGCTTTGCCGTGGAAATAATAGTCGACGCAATAGTTGTTCTCCAACAGAATTATCACGCCGGTGCTGTCATCATCGGTCGACTTAGCCACAATCTTCGCCCTACGGCCATAGTTCTGCTTCAGCAGGATTTCGTTGTCATCGACAGTGACAAATGCCACCACCGGCTCGGCATCCTGAGCGTCCTTCACCGCAGAGGTGAGATATATCACCAGCAGGCTCACCGCCAAGGTGCTCAGATCGTCATGCAGACCGATAACCACCTGATTATCAGTGAGTTGGTAGAACCAGAAATTCACTTCCGGATTGAACGAATGTGGATACAGCTTGATCCATTCCTTCACCAGACCAATGACTTCGTCTTTCTGCAAGCCTTTAACTTTGATGTAGTCCATTATTTCTTCCTTTTATGTTGAATTTTCTCTACTGAGAAGCCGAATTTGCCGATTTTTTCACCTAAAGTGTAGTATTTCCCGTGCGAATAGGTTATCAGCTCCGCTTGGTTGAGCTGGAAAAGACCTGTGCTCGGGTCGAAATATTTCTCGTCACCATGAACGGCCACCACTTCTGCCAAGAACATGTCATGCGAGCCCAACTCTTTGATTTCCACCACCTTACATTCAATATTCAATGGCGACTCGGCAATCATAGGAGCCTTCACCACGTCGGCCTTCTCGGGCGTGAGATGCATCTCCTTGAACTTATTGTAATCTCTTCCCGACCTCACTCCGCACCAGTCGGTGGCTTTAGCGAGGGCTTCTGTCGTGAGGTTAATCACAAACTCCTTGGTTTTAGAGATGATTTCATGCGAGTGCCTGTCTTTTCGCATCGAAATGTAGCACATCGGCGGGTCGGAGCACACCGTGCCAGTCCAAGCCACCGTGATGATGTTGTAGTTCTCGGGGTTGTCGCCGCACGAGACCATCACCACTGGCAGTGGATAGAGCATTGTTCCGGGTTTAAATGACTTTTTCATGGTGCAAAGATAAAAAAATCCCGTCATGAAGGCGGGATTTTTCGGATTTATACGATATTACTTGATATCCCAAGTTGTGCCGCTGTTCAGCAAGTCGTCGACAGTCTTGATGTTCGACTTCGCTGATTCGCGCTCGATGACGTCGGTGAGGCAGTCGTCGTAGGTCGGAGCATCCACGTTGCGGATAACGCCGATAGCTACTGGGAACGCCGGAGGCATCATGTGAGCCAGCATCATGTGGATACCTGTATTCTCTTCCTTCTCGTCGTGGACGAGGATATCCTTTTCGGTGATGCCGTTTTCGCCGATTGTCACGACTTCGAGTGTGGTGCCGTTCAAGCGCAGACCTTTATTTCTCTCCTTACCGAAGATGAGAGGTTTGCCGTGTTCGCACTTCACC
>JAFZXR010000080.1 GCA_017616675.1 Bacteroidales bacterium | reverse complement strand
CAGCTTGCGCAGCCAATGCACTTGTCAGGTTCCGCCATGTAAGCGTAGTTGTAACCTTTTCCATTAACTTCTTTTGCCAGACTGATGACACCCATTGGGCAGTTGACGACGCACACGCCGCAACCCTTACAACGTTCAGTGTCAACAGAAATAGCTCCTTTGAAACTTGCCATAATTTTAATTTTTTAGTTGATATTATGTTGAATTTTTACTTTTTTCAATCCACGTTTTAAAAAACGTACAAAATTACAAAGGTTTTTTTTGAAAAGCAAATATTTTAAAAAATAATTTTATTTAATCATCTCTGCGTAAAAATACCTTTTTTCATACTCGTTGGCGCCTTTTTCAAAATACAGATAATACACAATGCCGTTATGAATCTGTATGTTGAGCGGATTGTCGTGCTTCTCAATCGTATATTCGCCGATAATCTTGCCTTTGTTGAGATCGATTTTCTTCAAAGTAACCTTACCGTTTTCACGGAATTGAGCCCAGCATTCCTTTTTAGCCGCATCGAAAATGATGTTGTTGTCGAAAGGATTGTCATAGTATTTGCTGGCGCGCCCATGAACTAAATGAAAAGCTATCTCGGTATTGCTGATGAAGGTTCCGATATTATTGTATTTGATAATGAAATCATCCGGAAAATCAAAAACATACAGATTGTTGTCAATATTGATTATTGAGGCGTAAACCTCTTTAGCAGTTAAAAGATCTTTGTAAAAAAGTCTCATTTTGGAATTGTCATGTGTTGAAGTCCTGGTGGAATATACATTATAGCCTCGCATACGCCATAACTGTCTGGCATCTGAAAGTTCGCCAACTGCACTGTTTCCTTCGTATTTCGCTGTCTCACTGTCGATTGTGCAAAGGATGTTTTGATTTTTTGTATTAAAATTGGTGCTAATATAATCGATGGATTGCCCGTGATAATATTTCAAATATGAAACGGCTATGCTGTCGGTAACTGTCGCCAACGACATTATGTGGGACTTAAAGTAAAAGGCGTCGTGGCCTTCCGCTAAAACCAAATTTGTCCCATCAGAATATACGTGATACGACGAGTCGTTGCTGTAAACATGAATTCCGTCGAGCGCATCGATAAAAACACGGTCGAATTTGAAATCTATCGACAAGCTTGCTAAAACCTTATTCCGATAGCTAATCTGTTGCAATTTTGAATGAATCCCGTCGGTTTTTATCATAAAAATGCCATATTTGCTGACTTTGTAATCGACGACATACTCTTTCTTTGCTGTAGTATCTTGATAATCAGCGGCATCGAGTGTTTTTGCATCTAACATGAACATGGCGTAGTATTTCCCGTCGATAAGCTCGAAATTTTTCGGGTCAACAGGGACTGTGGCTTTTTTGAACCTCGGATGTGAGATGGTGATGCTGTATTCCTGCGTCAGTGGAATCTGGAAAACACCGTCAGAGTTGGTGATTGAGAGCAGATTACCTTTGCTGTCGCTGATGCAGGCCTCGCTGATTCGGGTTTCATATTCATCGATGATGACGCCCGAGAGCATCTTGTCTTTTTTCTGGGCTGATGCTGATAAAGCTAATGCCATAATCAGTATTATCGTTAATTGCAATCGTTTGACCATAAAGCATGGAGAATTTTCCGCAAAGATAATTATTCTTTGTGAAAAAAGCAAGAAAAATGAAAAAAGGACTCCGTTTTCACGAAATCCTTTTGTTCAATAACCAATAACCTATAACCAATAACCGTTATTTCACTGGGTGATCCTTCGCAAACATCTGCAGTCTCTCGGCGAGCACCGGGATCTCATCGCGCTTGATGAGCGAGGTGCAGGCGCGGATGCCTTGTTTGTCGCTGCCGCAGGTGTCCAACGAGATGGCCGAGATGCCGTAGTACATCATCTCTTCGACGAGGTCGGCGCCCTTGAAGCCAGGATAGCAGTAGGTGAAATAGAATCCGTCGGCGATAGGCTCTCCGAGGTCTTCATCGTATGTGATGTAGAAGCCTGCTGCGAGGAATGCGTCCTTCATCAGCTTCGCCTTACGACCGTATTCGAGAACGTCGTCACGGTAGTTGTAGACTCCGTCGTTGACAGCTTTCAAAACGCCTGTGAGAGCGTACTGTGCCGAGTGTGCTACGCCCGATGTAAGCGGGTGCAAAGCTCCGAAGAGGATGCCGCGCAGGAAGATCTCCTGTCCGCAGAATGCCTTCAAATCAGGGTAGTGGCGCATTGCGAGTTTGTCGCTGATGGCGAGGATAGCGCAACGTTCGCCGGCGAAGCTGAATGCCTTCGAGCTTGAAATCATCAGCATGTAGTTGTCGGCGTATTTTCCGACTGTCGGCTGATAAGGAGCCTGTCCCGGATGGCTGTAGTCCTTGCGGAAGTCCATGCCGAAGTAGGCGAGGTCCTCGAGCACGATTACATCGTATTTGTTAGCGAGTTCGCCGATAATCTTGAGTTCTTCGTCGGTGAGGCACACCCATGTCGGGTTGTTAGGATTCGAATACAGCATGCTGTGAATCTTGCCTGTCTTGAGGATGCTCTCGAGTTTCTCGCGAAGCTTCTCGCCACGGTAGTTGTAGATGTCGAAATGCTCCATCGGGATGCCCAAGACCTTGCACTGGAACTTATGCACCGGGAAGCCAGGGTCGATAAACAGCATTGTGTCCTTGCCCTTGTTGAGATGGCCTGTGATCATAAACGATGCGAAAGCGCCCTGCATTGAACCCACTGTCGGGATGCAGTTGGCCGGAGCCACGTCGAGGTCAAGGAAGTTCTTGATGAAACGCGATGCTTCTTTCTTCAATGCCGGCACGCCGTCGATTGGAGGATATGTCGCTGCCACGCCTCTCTTCACCGCTTCAACCTGTGCGTCGATGCCTGCCTGTGCTGCAGGAAGACCAGGGTTGCCGAGCTCCATGTGGATGAACTTCACGCCGCTTGCCGCCTCAAGGTCGAATGCAAGCTTGTTAATCTCACGGATACCGGCTCTGCCGACGCATGCGAGGTTGCTCTCAGCGAAAACTTTCTTTGCTACTTCTACTGGAATTACGTTATTCTTCATGATAATATCGTTGATTTTTAATTATTTCCGTTTTCAAAATCTGCGATGCAAAATTACGAAGTTTTTTATGAAATAAAAAGGAAAAAAGAAAATATTTTAACTATCAACTTTCAACTTTCAACTTTAAACTAAAAAAGACGCATTTCTGCGTCTTTTTTGTGGGTCGTACTGGACTCGAACCAGTGACCTCTGCCGTGTGAAGGCAGCGCTCTAAACCAACTGGGCTAACGACCCGATGCAATAAAAAAAGTGGGGCGAACAAGGATCGAACTTGTGACCTCATGCCTGTCAAGCATGCGCTCTAAACCAACTGAGCTACCGTCCCATTTGCGGCTGCAAAAGTACAACAAATTTTTATTCCTACAAACTTTTTTTGTAAAAAATTTTTATGTATCTTTGAATTTTCAAATCCTTATAAAAATGAAATTAGTTAAGTATCTGTTAATCATTGCGTTAGCTTTAATCCTAAATGCTACAACCTACGCACAGGAAAAGAAAAACATCGATCTTTCCGACCTCTACGAGCGTCCGACATTCCAAACCAAAGGCGTCAGAGGCATGAATCCGATGCGCGACGGCGAGACTTACGGCACCATCGAACGCGGAGAGTTCAACATTTATAACTACAAAACCGGCAAAATGGTCAAGACGCTGTTCAGCTTCAGAGAACTTATCCCTGAAGGCGACTCATTGCCGATTCGAGCTTATAATTACGTTCTCAGCGACGACGAGACGAAGGCTCTGTTCCTCACCAATGTGAACTACATCTACCGTCACTCGTTCACCGCCGATTATTACGTTTACGACATTAAAACCAAGAGCTTAAAACCTCTTTCGGATAACGGCAGTCAGCGCTTGGCATCGTTCTCGCCTGATGGCACGAAGGTTGCATTTATGCGCGATAACAATTTGTTTATCAAAGACTTAAATAAAAACGACGAGAAACAATTCACTTTCGACGGACTTTACAATAATATAATTAATGGTGCTCCCGACTGGGTTTACGAGGAGGAATTCAGCTTCTCGCAAGGTTTCTTCTGGTCGCCGGATAGCAAAAAAATAGCTTATTATAAATTCGACGAATCGAAGGTGAGAGAGTTCCAGATGGAGGAGTTCGAAGGCCTCTATCCTGAATGGTATAGCTTCAAATATCCTAAGGCAGGCGAGGATAACTCGGTGGTTGAGGTTTATGTTTACGACCTTGCAAGCGACACTTCAAAGAAGATGGACACTGGCGAAGAGACCGACATCTATCTGCCGAGAATGAAATGGACTCAAGATGCCAATGTGCTTGCTATTCAACGACTTAACCGTCATCAGAACCACCTCGAGATTTTGGCTGCCAATGCAACTACGGGCGAGTCAAAGGTGTTTTACGACGAGCAAAACAAATATTACATCGACATCACCGACGACTGGACCTTCCTCAAGGATGGAAAACAGTTCCTCATCACCAGCGAGCGCTCGGGTTACAACCATATCTACATCTGCCAACTCGATGGCTCGAACGTCAGAGCACTCACTTTCGGCGACTGGGATGTGACCAAGATTTACGGTTTTGACGGAAAAGAGATTTATTTTCAGGCTGCTAAAAAATCACCGATTGAGCGTCAGATTTATGCTGTAAATCTTAAAGGTATGATGCGTCAAATCGTTGGTAATGAAGGCGTTAACACTGCAACATTCAGCAATACTTTTAAATATTTCATCAATAGATATTCGACTGTTACAAAACCTTACGAATATACCTTATATAATAATAAAGGCAAGGTCGTGAGGGTGCTTGAAGACAACCACGAGCTTGTGGAGCGCCTCAAGGAGTACAACCTCAGCGAGAAGAAGCTCATCAAGATTAGCGACCCGGCGTTTGTGATGCCTGACGGAACTACCGTCGACGTTGACGCGTGGGAGATTCTGCCTCCTGACTTCGACCCGAACAAGAAATACCCGGTGTTGATTTACGTTTACGGCGGTCCTGGACATCAGACCGTGCTCAACCAGTGGGACAACAGCGATTGGGACTGGATGCAGCTGCTCGCACAGAAAGGCATCATCTCGGTTTCGATCAACAACCGTGGCAGCGGCGCTCAAGGCGAGATGTTCAAGAAGATGACATATCTCGAACTTGGAAAATACGAGACCGAAGACATGATAACATTGGCGAAATATATGGCAAAACAGCCTTACGTCAATCCAGAGAAGATCGCCATCTACGGCTGGAGCTACGGCGGATTTATGGCTGCTAACGGCATCACCAAGGGAGCCGACTACATCAGCACGGCAGTGTCGGTGGCGCCTGTTACAAACTGGAGATACTACGACAATATCTACACCGAGCGTTACATGCGCACTCCGCAAGAAAATCCTGAGGGTTACGACGCCAACTCACCAGTGAGCAACACCAAGATGATCAAGGGTAACTACCTGCTTTGCCACGGCTCGGGCGACGACAACGTGCACTATCAGAACGCGATGGAGCTCATCAAGTCGATGATTGCCAACGGAGTGCAGTTCGACCTGATGATTTATCCTAATAAAAACCACGGAATCTACGGCGGTTATCAGGAATACGGCGATGGCGAGTGCAGAATGCACTTGTTCACGAAGATTGACAATTTCTTGTTTGAACACTTACTCAAATAATGTGTCACTCACTTCGTTCGTGAAATGTGCTGCTTCGCAGAATGTGTTGAAATTTGTTCACATTCCGCGTAACGGCACATTGGAGCGAAGCGACCACATTGAAAAATTTTGCAAAAAATTTTTCTACATATTGAAAATTGTTGTATTTTTGCACCCTCGTTTTGAGACAATTTTTTTAGTTTAACAATTAAAAGAAAGAGAGAGTATTAAAAATGATTATTATTCCTGTAAAAGACGGTGAAAGCATCGATCGCGCTTTAAAACGCTACAAGAGAAAGTATGAGAAAACCGGTGTTGTGAAAGAATTGCGCAACCGCCAGAAGTTCACAAAACCATCAGTTATCAAACGTGAGGCTCTTCAGAAGGCCATCTACGTTCAGAAACTCCGTCAGGCTGAAGAAAACGCCTAATCGATTCACACTTAGCAAGAATAGAATCAAGAAAGAGTCGCTGCGGATTCCCGCAGCGACTCTTTTGCTGTTGGCAATTAGCTATTGGCCTTTGGCCTCGGTTCGTCGGTGGCTAATAGCCAAAGGCTAAAAGCCAAAGTAAAAATAAATTAAAAAAATCTTGCATTTCTAAAATTAATATCGTATCTTTGAAGTCGGAAAAGTTCGGAATGATGCTTGAGAGGTTTTTTAGATACATAAAAACGGAGAGGAGATACTCAAATCTCACTGTATCAGCGTATAAGCGCGACTTGGAACAGTTCGGGGCATACCTTATTAATATATACGAGCTTAAAGACATCACAAAGGCGACCACAGCAATGGCGCGTTCGTACATCGTTTCCCTGAAAGAAAAAGGGGAGGAAAACCGTTCGATAAACCGCAAGATGTCGTCGCTGCGTTCGTTCTACAAGTTTTGTCTGCGCGAGGAGGTGATAGAGATGTCGCCCATGCAGGGCATCAAGTCGCTGAAGCAGCCCAAGGAGCTGGCGAAGTTTGTGCCAGAGCACGACATAGAGAAGGTGAGTTTCGACGGTGACGGCGACTTTAAGGTGCTGCGCGACGAGCTTTTGTTTGAGATGCTTTACCAGACGGGCATGCGTCAGGCGGAGCTGCGGGGATTGAAGGATAATGATGTGGATCCTATCACGATGCAGCTGAAGGTGAGGGGCAAGAGAAACAAGGAGCGCATCATCCCGATAAGCAAGCCTTTGCTGGAGATAATCGACGGATATAAAAAAGTTCGCGACGAACAATTTCCGGTGCGCGAAAACGTTATATTAATAGTCGACGACAAGGGCAAGGAGATGAGTCCGACCTTTGTGTATAGAGTGGTTCATAGGATTTTGGAGGGTGTTACGACGCTCGAGCAGAAGAGTCCGCATGTTTTGAGGCATACTTTCGCCACGCACATGCTCAACGAGGGTGCCGACATCAGGGCGATACAGAAGATTTTGGGGCACAGTAGTTTAAGCTCGACGCAGATTTACACTCACAATACTATCGAGCAGTTGAAAGAGATATATCAGACCGCCCATCCTTTGGGTGATGAATGATAAAAAAATATTTTTTAATTATTTTAAACAGGAGGTAATTATGAAAATTACGATTAACGCGGTCCATTTCAAGGCTGACAGCAAGTTGGAAGACTTTATCACAAACAAGATTGAGAAATTGTGCGGCAAGGTTGACGACGCACAGGGAGCCGAGGTGACGTTGAAGTTGGACAATACCGATGCGCCGGAAAACAAGATTGCCGACGTCAGAATTTTGTTAAAAGGCAACGATTTATATTCAAGTAAGCAGTGCAAGACGTTCGAGGAGGCTGTCGATAAGGCCATCGACGCATTGAAAAACCAGGTTGAAAAGTACAAGAATCGCTTCGACAAATAGGGCTTATTCTGTTGATACACAATAATTTGGCCGCCTTTTTGAAAAAAAAATTAAAAAATTTCTAAAAAAAGGTTGGCGGTATACAAAAAAGTTGTAATTTTGCGCACCATTTTCGATGAAAGGAAGTGGTGTGCTTTTTTTGTTACAGTTCTTTGAAATAAGGCCGGCATAGCTCAGCGGTAGAGCACGTGATTTGTAATCTCGGGGTCGGGGGTCCAAATCCCTCTGCCGGCTCACGGAGCCTTAGCAAGAATGCCGGCATAGCTCAGCGGTAGAGCACGTGATTTGTAATCTCGGGGTCGGGGGTCCAAATCCCTCTGCCGGCTCGAAGTTAAAAGTTGTTAAGGCAAGAAGGGGGAGTCGCATAGCGGCAATTGCAACAGACTGTAAATCTGTCCTCGGATGAGTTCGGTGGTTCGAGTCCACCCTCCCCCACGAGAGGCGGAAGTAGCTCATTT
>JAFZXR010000079.1 GCA_017616675.1 Bacteroidales bacterium | reverse complement strand
CCCCAGTCGGAGGTCATGATTTCGAGCACCCGCATGATGTTGTCGTAGTTGTCCATCGGCTCGCCCATGCCCATGAAGACGAAATTTGACAAAGTTTCGTATTCCGGAAGGTTAAGAATCTGATTTATAATGTCTCCCGCCGACAAGTTGCCTTGGAATCCTTGTTTTCCGGTCTGGCAGAACAGGCAGTTCATCTTACAGCCGACCTGACACGACACGCAGAGTGTAGCGCGTTCTTTTTCAGGGATATACGCCGTCTCCACGAAACCGTTTTCTGCCGGAAACAGATATTTCTTGGTGCCGTCTTTCGACTCCTGCACATCAGCGAAAGCGCGGTAGCCTGTCTCGTAGTTTTCAGCCAAAATCTGTCGCGTCTGCTTCGAAAGATTGGTCATCTCATCGAAGGTGGCAACACGTTTGCGATAGAGCCAATCGACGAGCTGTTTGGCAGTGAATTTCGGCATATTATGTTGAGCCACAAGGTCTTGCAGTTCAACGAGCGACATTCCAAGAAGTGATTTCATGATACAATGAATTTTTTGCAAAAATATGGAATTTTTTGTATATTTGCAGTTTGAAATAAATCTGAAAAATAAAATTTATTATGCAAAACTTTGATTATCAAACCCCAACACGTCTGATTTTCGGCAAAGGCGTGATAGCGAAACTCCCGGGAGTGATGGCTCAATTCGGGAAGAAGATTTTATTGACCTACGGTGGCGGAAGCATCAAAAAAATCGGGCTTTACCAGAAAGTTTATGAGTCGCTGAAAGGCTACGAAATCATTGAGCTTCCGGATATTCAGCCTAACCCGAAATACGACCCCAGCGTGCTCGACGGCGTGCGTCTCTGCAAGGAGCATAAAATCGACGTAATTTTGGCTATTGGCGGCGGCTCGGTGCTCGACTGCTCGAAGGCGATTGCGGCAGGTGCCTGCTACGACGGCGATCCGTGGGATTTGATATCGTATAAGGTGAAAGCGAAGGCCGCGCTGCCGATTGTCGACATCATCACTTTGGCGGCGACAGGCTCGGAATATGACTCAGGCGGTGTGATTTCGCGCACCGAGACCAACGACAAGATCGGTTACATCGACCGTCACCTCTACCCGGCAGTGTCGTTCCTCGACCCAACTTATACGTTCACTGTCAACAAGAAACAGACCGCCGCAGGCATTGCCGACGCGATGAATCACGTGATGGAGCAATATTTTGTGGAAGACGCCACATTGTTGAACGACGGTTTCTGTGAGTCGATGTTCCGCAGTCTGATGGTGAACGGTCGCAAATGCCTCGAAAACCCGGAGGATTACACCGCGCGCGCCGAGATGATGCTCGCCTGCACCTACGGCTGCAACGGAATCTTGGCTCTCGGAAACAGCTATTCAGGCTGGCCATGTCACGGAATCGAGCATGCCTTGAGCGCATATTACGACATCACTCACGGCTGGGGTTTGGCCATAATCACACCTCGATGGATGAAGCATATCTTGAACGAAAGAACGCTGCCTCGTTTTGTGAAATATGGCATCAACGTTTTTGGAATCGATAAAAATCTCGACAAATGGGAAATCGCCAACAAGGCTATCGAGGAGACCTATAAATTCTTTGAAAGCATTGGAATTCCTATGCATCTGAGAGATCTGGGCATCGACGAAAGCCGTGTCGGCGAGATGGCGCATCACATCGCGGTGAACGAAGGCTTAGACCAAGCCTACGCTCCGCTGACAGAGAAGGACATCGCTGAGATTATCACAGCAAGTTTGTAAGCCTGCGAAATACTATTTCACCATGAATTTTGTAGTTTCAAGGAGTTTTTCACCTTTGATCTGCAAAATATAGAGTCCCTTTTCCAATTCCGCGACAGAAACGATTCCGTTTGTAGAACCGGAAATAACTTTTTGACCTAAGACATTGAAAATGGCATAATCGACAGTTTCGCCAGGAAGATTATTGATGTAAAGCACATCGTAAGCCGGATTAGGATAAACCTCGAGTGCCAGCTGGCTTGATATTTCGTTAACGGCCAGATTAGTAGGAATGATATTCGCGATAACTCCTTCGATTTTTGTCCATCCGTAGTGGAAACCGGCCGGGTCAGGGAGACTGTACCAGCCGTCGAAGGTGCCGCTCCAGCCGAAGTTGATATGGAATTTGTTGTCGCTTTCACGATAGCCGTCGATTACTACATTATGTCCTGAGGTCGCGGCGTTATTTTCAATGGCCAGATGAGCAGGATAGCCAGCTTCCAGGTTGGAGATCAAGGTCTCGTACATCTCATCGGTCGGATCGCGGAACAGCACGCAATCCTCAAAGCCGAAGCGTTTGTAGGCCGCATAAGCCTGATCGACGGCAAAGGTGCCGGAGCCATAGCTAGGCGACGCGGTAAACACCTCAGTGCAGGCCACTCCGCAAGAAAAAATCACAGCGGCCATCAACGAGTCGGAAAGCTCATCACCACGTTGGTAGGTGGCATCGACAGAATCGAGCAACACGTTAAGCTGTGGAAATGAAGGGAAGAGATACGTCTCCCAATCGTCATCGATATGGAATTGACGACCAGCGTAATTTGCAAAATAATCGTCGCCATCGTCGAAACGAGTGTTTTGCGTTGTTCGTAAATAATTGATAATCTGTCCCATAGCTGTAGCCGGACATCCAGTATAACAATGGTTGTAATTCTCGAACGGATCAGCCGGACAAAGCATGTTGTAAGGATAAGTCTGGTCCCATTGAGTTTTCAGGAGAGGTTCTTGCGCAAAACTGGTTAAAGCGCATAGCAAAAACAATACAGATAAAGCTTTTTTCATCTTTTTAATTTTAATGGTTAATTTTATTAGGATTAGGACTGCAAAAATACATTATTTTTCTAAAATGTTGCAATATTTAATATATTTTAATATATTTGCATCGTAAAATACCCCTAAATCATCTATGATTAGATTATTGTTTATTACGCTGTTAGCTTTGTCGATCACAGCGTCGGCACAGGAAGAAACCATAGTTTTCACGCCTCAGTGGACGGCACAGGCCCAGTTTGCAGGCTATTACGTGGCTGAGGCTATGGGCTTTTACAGCGAGGCAGGATTGGATGTGCGCATAGAGCATCCTTCATCAACCTCATCAGCCATGAGCCTTTTGCGTTCAGGCAAATGTCAGGCCACAACACTAACCCTCTGCCAAGCCATGGAGACAGTAGATGAAGGCATTCCTATGATAAACATCCTTCAGACGTCGATGAACAACGCCATGGTTATAGTATCGGCTCACGACCAAGACCCGCTCACACAGAAAGGCGCCCGTGTCGGCATCTGGAGCGCGGGCTACGGTCAGCTGGCCATCTGCATGAGCAAAAAAGAACATCTCGACTATGATTGGGTACCTTTCGCCCAAAACGTCAACCTGTTTGTGGCAGGCGCCCTCGACGCCACATTGGCAATGAGCTATAACGAATACTACCAGCTGTTGCAGGCAGGCATCAAGATGAGCGACAAAAACGTCTATCGTTTCTGCGACCACGGCTACAACGTGCAGGAAGACGGCGTTTACATGACATGGGATTATTATGAAAAGCATAAGGAACAGGCGCTCCGCTTTGCCGAGGCTAGCCGCAGAGGCTGGGAATGGGCAGCTGAGCACCCCGACGAGACACTGGACATCGTGATGCAGTATATCGAAAAAGATCGCGTCGCCACCAACCGCGTGATGCAGAAGCTGATGCTTCAAGAAGTGTTGCGCCTGCAGGTGGATCGCGAATCACAACAACGTGAATTCCGCCTGCGTCCCGACATGGTGCAAAAAGCCAGCCAGCTGATGCTTGAAAACCAGATGCTTAGCCGTGAGATAACAT
>JAFZXR010000078.1 GCA_017616675.1 Bacteroidales bacterium | reverse complement strand
TCCCACGAAAAAATTTGTCCTCTACTCGCTATTCGTAACATAAAAATGTGTAATTTTACAATCGCAAAATTATAAAAATTTTTTCAATGAAGAGAGATACGACAGCAGAATATCAGCAAGTGGTGGCGCAGTGCCGCGATATTTTCGACAAGAAGATGCAGGATTACGGTGCGGCGTGGCGAATAATGCGCACCGAGTCGCTTACCGACCAGATTTTCATTAAAGCTAACAGAATCAGGAGCTTGCAGAGAAAGAAGGAACGCCTTGTAAATGAAGGCATTGAGCCGGAATTCATCGGTATCATCAACTATTCGGCAATGGCGATAATCCAACTGCAACTCGGCGTGGTAGAGCAGCCTGATTTGGATTATGAAAAGGCATCAGAACTCTATAAAAAGGTTCTCGACGAGGCTTTCGACCTGATGTCGAAGAAAAACCACGACTACGATGAGGCTTGGCGCAGCATGAGAATCTCATCGATGACCGATTTGATTCTGATGAAGATATTGAGAGTCAAAGAGATAGAGGATAACAATGGCAAGACTCTTATTTCGGAAGGCCTCGACGCGAACTACTTCGACATGATCAATTACGCCGTTTTTTGTCTGATTTTGATTAACGAAGGAAAGAAAGAATAATGGCTTGTTCGGCAAAGAAAACGGTGGTTGCGGTTTGCAGGATACTCGTCGGATTGCTGTTTATTTTCAGCAGTTTCACGAAGGGTGTCGACCCGCTTGGTACGAAGTATAAGATGCTCGACTACTTCGCCGCATACGGCATAGAGTGGCTCAATGAAGCCGCTTTAGTCCTTGCCGTAATAATGATCTTGGCGGAATTTATTGTTGGTATCTGTTTGATAACCAACGTCTTACCGCGCCTCGCTACGCTCGGCGCGACCCTCCTCATGATCTTTTTCACCGCCACCACGTTCTTCGATGCCATGTACGACCTCGTTCCCGACTGCGGCTGCTTCGGAACGGCCATCAAACTCACCAACTGGCAGACTTTCTGGAAAAACATAGTCATCGATGCAGTGCTGTTGCCTGTTGTTATTAACAATAAATCGTTGAAAAACAAACGGTTAACGCTTCTTGGGCAATGGATTTTAGCGATCATATTCATGGGTTTGTTCGTCGGATTTGAGATTTATAACATCCGCCATTTGCCTGTGGTCGACTTCACCGAATGGAAAGTAGGCGCCACACTGACCCCTAATGGCTACGATGCAGGCAAAATTTTTGTAAAGTATCAGAACAACGAAACCGGTGAGACTCAAGAGTTTGAGTCACCGAACTACCCTTGGAACGACAGCGTGTGGATGAGCCAGTGGACCTTCGTTTCGCAACGCTCGGAAGGCGGCTCCAACACCCTCGGATTTGCTATTCTTGACGCGGAAGGCGAGGATATGACACATATTCTTTACGATTCAGAAAATCTTTACGTCTTCGTGGCTCCTTATCTCGAAGAGATGACTGAAAAAGATTTTGAGAACTGTATCAAGATGACGGAAGTGGCTTATAATCAAGGATTTGACTATATTTGGCTGACCGCCGCATCGCCTGAAATTGTTGAGAAACTGAACGAAGAATACCTGATTTTCAACGACGTTTATTATGGTGACGAGCTCGAGCTGAAGACCATGGTACGCTCGAATCCCGGACTGATTCTGTTTAACGAAGGAGTCATCAAGAAAAAGTGGTCGAAGATCGACTTTCCGCTTGTGAAATAATATGTTTGCGTACATTGTGAGAAAAATACTCTACGGCATCCTCGTCCTCTGGGGCGTGGCGACGCTGGTGTTTTTCCTTTTCACAATAGTTCCCGGCGACCCTGTCCGCATGATGCTCGGTCAGCGTGCCGATGAGAGCGATGTTCAGGCTATCCGTCATGAACTCGGACTCGATCAAAGCATTGGTAAACAATATGTTGACTACTTGAATGACCTTTCTTTTATCTCGTTTTACAACGAAAATAAAGATTTGACGAAATATGAACCGTATGCCCGAATTGCTACTGTCGGCAGCACGAAAATCATCTTCAAAACGCCGTATCTGCGCTATTCGTATCAGAGCAAAAGGCCAGTGGGGACAATACTTTCCGAGGCTTTCCCTAACACTTTGATACTCGCTTTCGTGTCGATACTTTTCGCCTTTGTGATAGGAGTTTTACTCGGCGTTCTCACTGCCATCGTAAACAGCAACTTTTTGAACCGTTTCACCTTGTTTATCACCACGATAGGAATGTCGCTGCCTTCGTTTTTCGCCGCAATCCTCATAGCGTGGCTTTTCGGCTTCGTCCTTGAATCCGTCACAGGGTTGAGCATGACCGGAAGCCTTTTCTCCGTTGACGATTATGGCAATGGTGCCTATCTCGACTTGAAAAACCTCATCTTACCAGCATTGACGCTTGGTTTGAGGCCTTTGGCGGTTATCACTGAACTTACACGAACAACCTTGCTCGAAGTGATGTCAATGGATTATATACGCACAGCGAAAGCCAAAGGTTTGAAGAAATGGCGTGTCATCGGCGTTCATGCTCTCCGAAACGCTATGACGCCAGTGGTTACTGCAGTTTCCGGATGGTTCGCAAGCCTTCTCGCAGGTGCCGTCTTCGTTGAATATGTCTTCGACTGGAAAGGAATCGGCGTTGTCATCGTCGATGCGCTCGACAAATTCGACTTCCCCGTCGTCATGGGCGCCGTATTATTAATAGGAGTGATGCTGATTATTATCAACATTGTTGTGGATATTATTTATGGAATTTTAGACCCAAGGGTGAGGATAAAATAATTTTTCGTATCTTTGCAAGGTAAAACTTAATCTGATGCGAAAAATATCGGTTATATTTATAGTATTAACCATAATATTCTTATTACCCAAATGTATCATTGCTCAGCAGGATTCTTCAGTAATTGTGAAGAATATTGTGCTCGATCAGGCGATGGTCACAGCCGAAAAGATCAAGGCATACCGCGATTACAAATATGTGATGGTCGATTTCGAGATTGCCGACGATAAGTTTTTTATCCTTCAAAGACGAAGCAACTCACAAAAGAACTTCCGTATTCTTGTGACTAATATGGTTTTCGAGCCTCTCGACACCATCGCCATCCCTGAAAGACTCAAGCCGACGAGTCTGGAATTAGACATCGCCGACAATATCCAAATCGTGACGCAAGATACTCTGTATCAGATAGTTAATATTGAAAATAAGCATTATTACGCCTTCCCAGTGGAGAAAAACCACTATCGCGAAGTGCTGGGCCGATGCCTCTTCATGACCGACCAATACGTTTATTTCTGCGACATCCGTGCTAGTGGCTATCTGCTTGATTTTTATAGGATTAGTCCGCAGAAAAAAGAGCGCGAGCCAGTCTTTTGTAACAACGACCTTCAGCGACTTAGCGAGATTCCGCAGGAAGTTCAATGGCATGTGGCTCATTCATCACGTTCTGGCGGATTGTGGTTCGGTCCGAATGACGATGATTGGCGGTCATTCCTGAAAAATGTGTGGATGCGGCCGGAGCAGGCATATCTTGGGCATTCGCACGACATCTTGTTTTATTTCGACCATCAAAACCGCAAGATCGGCACGTATGACGAGGCTTTGAACCTGCTTCATAGCTGCGATATCGTGTATCCCGACAAGGAGACTTTCTGGCGGCATATCATCTATCAGGATCGCGCCTGGGGTAAGTTTTACACCATTTTCGGATCAACTTTGAACGAAATCGACGTGAAAACTGGAAAGACAATCCCTCGCGCCAGCGCTAATCAATATCTGAGCTATAAAATGATAATTTATAAAGGTAATCTCTATTCTCTGAAAAGGAAGAAAGACTCAGGAAATATTGATGTTTCATATATCGAAAAAACAAAGCTTAATTAAACTTAATTCTATGAAAATCAAATCGTTACTTTTATTTTTCTCATTTGTTCTAATAGTTCTGTCACCACTTTACGTCTCGGCTCAAAACACTGTCATCAACGGCGTGTGTCTCGACAACCGTAACAAGCCGATTCGCGACGCGGGTATCTATGCCATCGACTCCACAATCCTCGCCGTAACCAATAAGGACGGACAGTTTTCGCTGAAGCATTCACAACCTGGCGACACTATCTATGCTAGCCATCTTTCGTTTGAAAATATCACGTATATTATTGATAGTCTTGATGTTAACAAAAGAATTGTAATCAAAATGACGCCTACGCGTCTGCAGTTGCCAGAGGTCGAGTTTGTTGAAAATGTGCCGCATGTGGCTTACGATAACAAGATTGTTACAGTCAAGGATTTCGAAATCAATGAGAAAGGCATCTATCTTCTCGCGCAACGCCGCCGCAATAACGCAATTCTGCATCTGAATTTCAATTGCGATACCCTTACCGAATTGAAAATCAGTCCTGATTATTACAATATTTTTAAAGATGTATTTGGAGAGATGCATATAATTTCCAATGATGATGTATGGCAAATAGGACATAAGACATTGATGGGCAAGACCATGGCGATGGAATTGTTATATCACTATCCGCTGATGGAGTTTTATACAGCGTTTTCAAATATTGCTTGTGCCACCGATAGCGTAATCGTTGGAGGTCGGTATTTTTATTTCGATCAGGAGATATTTTACTATTATTTTAACATAGGTGGCGACAAACAGCCGCACGAGTTCCATCATTGCGTGAACGAAGAAGGGCGTGATTATATTTATTTTGCTATCAAATACAAGTGGGGCCTCCCTCGACGCAGTGGCGATTTGTTCTGCAAACCGACTTACGACCCGATTTTTTCTTACGACAACAATCTATATCTTTTCTCATTTGATGAAGATAAGACATTTATTTACAATAATTTAGGGGAATATGTCTGTGAATATCCACTCACTTTTCACAAATACCGTCATTGGAGCGGCGAGATGCGTGTTATCAAGAAATGGGGCAAGAAAGTGCTTCTCGATGCCGCGACAGGCAGGTTCTACACAACTTTCGTTGAAAACGGCATTACCACATTAAAGAAAATCAACATCGAAAACGGAACAGCGGAAACCATTGCAGTGTTTGGAGGTTTCCCATTCATCGAAAACCTCCGCATCTACAACGGCAAAGCCTATTTCTTGTATAAAAACGACAACACAAGAAATAGTCGTTTATATGAGGTTACTATAGAATAATAGGGAAATCTTTAGGGCATTGCTCCCAAAGGGTTTACAGCATTGGCCAGCGCCATACAGCGGTTAGAGCTTTGTATGGCGCTTGATTTTTTGGTTACTTTTTTATCAAGAAAAAAGTAACAAGAAGAAATTTTATTATCTTTGCATTTTAAAGATAATAATTAAAACCATCATATCATGAAAAGAAATAAAATCGTTGCCGGCAACTGGAAAATGAACCTCGATTTCGAGGAAGCCCAAACCCTTATCGAAGACCTCGAAAAACTCCTCGACGAGAAACAACCGTCGTGCGAAGTGATAATCTGCCCTCCATTTCCTTACCTCGAACTCGCTACCGACGAGGCTTCGGAGCATGAACTGTTTGAAGTGGGCGCACAAAACGTAGCCGCTTGGGAATCAGGAGCTTACACTGGTGAGGTCTCGGCCAAGATGCTCGACTCGATAGGAGTAAGCTGCTGCATCATCGGTCACAGCGAGCGCAGAAAATATTTCGGTGAG
>JAFZXR010000077.1 GCA_017616675.1 Bacteroidales bacterium | reverse complement strand
CTGCTCGTCGATATATGCCTTGCCGCGTTTAATCAGTTCGATAGCAAAATCCCAAAGCTGCTGGAAATAATCGGAAGCATAATATTCGTTACCCCATTGATAGCCAAGCCATTGGATGTCTTCCTTGATGGCATCCACATACTCCATGTTCTCTTTTGTAGGGTTAGTGTCGTCGAAACGCAGGTTGCAAACGCCGCCGTAGTTCTTGGCGATGCCGAAATCCAGGCAAATAGCCTTGGCGTGACCGATGTGGAGGTAGCCGTTAGGCTCCGGAGGGAAACGCGTCTGGATTCGCTTGCCGTTCTTGCCGTTTCGTAAATCTTCCTCAACTTTCGCTTCAATGAAATTCAGCGATTTCTTTTCTTCTTTTTCAGCTTCTTCGAGATTCATAATGGTATATTTAAACTGCAAAAATAATTATTTTTGTAAAAAAACGGTTCAATTTTTTCGAAAATTTGTAATTTTACACCCTGAAAAACACTTTTAAAACAAAAAATCATGAATTATTTAGACATAATCATCGGTATCATATTGATAATCTTCGCTTTAGGCGGATTGAAAAACGGCATCATCCGCGAGGCATTTTCGCTGGCGGCCTTCATCGGCGGCATCTATGGAGCCATCAAGCTTTGCGACATGGTCGGACAATGGCTCGGAAAGCTCATCAATGTCAATGACGACCTTATGTCGGTGATTTCTTTTATTGTAGTTTTTATTGCTTTAGCTTTGATTATCAATTGGTTGGGAAATGTTATCGCTGGAATAATCGAGTCGGTAAGTCTTGGTTTTATCGATAAACTCGGCGGCGTGATCTTTGGCATCGCGAAAGGGTTTTTACTTGTAGGAATTATAATTTTGCTTCTCGATTTCTTTGGAATAAAAGATATTTTGAACAAAGAAACCTGTGAAAGTTCCAAGCTTTACAAGAGTTCCGAGAAGGTGGCGACTTGGATTTACGAAAACAAGGACGGCTGGATCGAGAAGATTAATGAACAATACAAAAAAGTTGAAGAAAAAGTGGAGGATGTTTTATGAAAAAGGTAGCTGTAGTGCTTGCCGGATGCGGCTCTGCTGATGGTTCGGAAATCAACGAGACTGTTACTTTATTGCTGGCTTTGGATCAGCATAATATTGAGTATCAAGCATTTGCACCTGACGCTTTTCAGGCAGAGGTTTACAATCACGCCATTGGAAAGCATGCCAACGAGCGCCGGAATATGTTGGTTGAAGCGGCCCGCATTGTCCGTGGCAACATTTTGCCAATGAGTAAATTCCGTGCCGACGATTATGATGCTTTGTTTTTCCCTGGCGGCAGTGGAGCGGCGAAAAATATCTTCTCTTACGCCTACGACGGTATCAATTTTAAGGTCAACAAAGAGGTTGAAAAAGCTATTCGCGTCATTCACGCCCAAGGCAAGCCTATCGGGGCGATGTGCATTGCGCCATTGATGGTCGCCAAGGTGCTTGGAAATGTCAACGTCACCATGGGAAGTGGCCAGTGCCGTCAAGCCAAGGAACTTGCGATGATTGGCTGCACGCACACCGAGACCACCACTGGCGAAGTCGCCATCGATAAGGAAAACAAGGTCTTCTCAACGCCATGCTACATGCTGAATGCTACTTTAAAGGACATCTATCAAGGCGCTTGGAATTTGGTTGAGGCAATGATTTATGAATAAAATATTTGAATTATGGCAACAATAAAAGGAACTTACAAAGGCAATTTGCGCAATGAGATGACGCATTTGCAGTCGGGAACCACAATTTTGACTGATGCTCCGACAGATAATCACGGCAAGGGCGAGGCTTTTTCTCCAACCGATTTGGCTTGTGCCGCATTGGCTGGCTGCATGATGACAATCATGGGAATCACAGCACAGACGAAGGGGTTCGACATCGACGGTGCCACCTACGAAATCACAAAGACGATGGCTGCCGACCCGCGCCGTATTGGACAAATCGACATCGTTATTACCTTCCCGAAACACGATTACACCGACGCACAGAAGGCGATGCTAAAACGAGCTGCCGACACCTGCCCTGTTGGAAAATCACTGCATCCCGACGTGAAAGTAAATCTGGAGATGAAGTTTTAATCTTGTCAAGATTTTATTAAAAAACTTTGAGGTCGCAAATTGCGACTTCAAAGTTTTTTTGTATCTTTGCATTGTCGAATTCTAAAAACTATTTGTTATGAAATCTTTAAATATTTCAAGCGCCGTTGTGGCGACAAACAGCTATAAATTAGATACACTTCAAGAAATTGAAGATAAAATCTTCATAATACGTGGCGTTCAAGTCATGATTGACAGGGACTTAGCGGATATTTATGAAGTGAAAACGAAACGTTTGAACGAACAGGTTAGGCGTAATATCGAACGCTTTCCTGCACATTATATGTTTCAGCTCACTAACGATGAGCAACAATATTACAATTCTTTAAGGTCGCAAATTGCGACCTTAAAGAACGACAAAGAGCTTTCAAGGTCACAATTTGTGACCTTGAACAACTTGAAGTCGCAAATTGCGACTTCAAGTTTGCGAGGCAAGCATTCGAAATATAATTCTTATGCCTTTACCGAGCAAGGCGTTTCCATGTTAGCCTCAGTACTTAAAAGCGAAACCGCAGTTCAAACCAGCATCATCATTAACTCCACCATCGCCTACTCTATAGGCTCTTCGGTAAAAGATGCCGGAAAGAGATGTTTTGCCGTAACGCTGATTAATGAAGAGTGGATGGTGAAAATGATTTTAGAAAGAATTTCCTAATAAAAAGAAATAACCGGTCGCAAATTTGCGACCGGTTAATTTTAATTGTACAACACTTACTCTTCAGGAAGGCATACGAGACGTACGCCAGCTCCCAAGCTACGCCCCATAACACGTGAGAAATCAATTCCTCCTTTTGTTATATATATCAAAACAGCGTTGGCGTCATCAGGACTCGTTGCTGACCAGTAAAATCCCTCATCGTCATATCTGACACTGCCGCCAACTCTTTGTCCAGAACATGGCAGGAATATAGCACCATTAGGCTCTAAAACCATATCCCAGTCATAATCCGACACAACATTATATCCTGTAGGATAATTGACATTTTTAAACTTGTAAACATTAGCGTTCCAATCGTCAGGGAACAAAATCACGCCAGGCACGCAGTCAATCGACGCCCTGACATATCTCATTCCTGAAGTCGTGGTTCTGGTATTGAACAGATAATTCCATTCCTCATTAGAAAGAGTGAACCATTCTTTACCTTCACCATTAGCAATCTTGTTTTCTCCCCATTCATGGAATGTTACATAATCACCATTATTATCAGATTGCACCGATGGATTGTCACCTGTGCCCCATCCGAACAAATCAATCCAACTTCCATCATATGACCATTGATTTCCATATTCACGACTTAACACGTACCACGGTCTTCTTGCAAAACGCCATATTCCTTTTGAAGGATTGTATTGCAAGTTTCCTTTTGAAAAGCAGACCTGTTTCTCGTCACTCACCGAGAACTTTCCGTTGCTCTTATTTTGAGTAGGTTTATTCTGTTCTTGATTCTTGTATTTTACTGCATCTGTCGGACATACAAGACGCACAGCGCAACCAGTTGCAGCAGCCGACATGTTATTTGAAGTAAAACTGTAATCAGAAAACATCATACTATATGCCCAATAAGTGTCATCATTCGACATGGTCCAGTAATAACCTTCACTGTTAAAGCCATTGAAACTATTGAAATCTCTAAAGCCGGCGGCTGGTAAAAAGGCTACTCCATTAGCCTCAAAGATATCTGTCCAGTCAGTATCAGAAATAATATTTTTGTCTTTCAATTCATATAAATTCGGATTCCAGTCATCAGGCAGAAGTATCACACCGTTCACATTATGAACAGTCGCTCTTGCATATCTTATGCCGGAGGTTGTGTTTCTCGCGTTAAACAGATATTCCCACTCATCTTTTAACAATGTACGCCAACTGGTTACATCACTATTCGAAATATCGTTTTTACCCCAATCGATTACTTTTATTTCTTTACAATATCTGGAAGGCTTAACAGCAGGATATCTACCTGTGCCCCACGCCATCATGTCAATCCAGCCTTCATAGGTATTAGAAACATTCATATTCGGATTGCCAATCATATCCCATGGGTTATCTGAGAAACGCCATGTCTCAGTCGACGGTTGGTATTGAAGATTGCCTTTTGATAAAAAGACCTTTTTATCTGCGCTTATAGAGAAGATGCCTTTGACGGCGCCTTCCGGAACTTCCAGTGAAGACTCCTCTACATTGCCTGTTGTTTTAGGCACAAGAGCCAAACGGAAACCGGTATTCATATTTTCGTGTTCTATAGGATAATTTCCCCCTCTAAACGTTACACGGCATTGGGTTGCTTGGCTTTCCCAACTACCTCCACGCATAATACGATAAGTGCCATTCTCTGGTCCCGTCGGATCCGTTTCACTTACCATACCATAAGCAGCATACCAATCCTGGCACCATTCCCAAACATTACCACTCATATCATAAATTCCCAACTCATTAGGAGCCTTAAGTCCAACATTATGAATAGGGCCAGTATTAACTATCCATCCCACTTCGTTAATGTTATTGCTACCGCTATATTTGTAGCCTTTACTTTTATTGCCGCCTTTTGCCGCATATTCCCACTCCGCTTCTGTCGGCAAACGGAATGTCTCACCTGTAAGATTATTTAGCTTTGTGATGAATTCCTGACATTTTTTCCAATCTATTCTTGCCACACACCTATTGTCTCCCTGGTCGTAGCAAGGATTATACCCCATTAAAGCTACCCATAATTTTTGAGTCACTTCATATTTTCCAATATAAAAGTCACTCACAGTAACTTCATGAGCTGGCATTTCGTTAGAACGACATTCTCCAGAACTCTCGTCGGCACAACCCATGGTGAATGTACCACCTTGAACATATACCATCTCAAATGTGACGTCGCCAACAGTAAAAGTCTTGTTTTCCTGCGACATCATGATATTAGCCCCAAAGATTAGGACTAACACGGCAATAAATAGTTTTTTCATTTTTTTAAATTTAGTTAAACATTTATTTGTTAATCATATTGTCATATTCCAAAAACATAAAAAAGGCGTGGAAGTAAATCTTGCCTGAATAGCTTCGAACCGCTATTTATATGTCAATATGTCGTTTTTCTACATAATACTTTGTTTTAAATCATTGCAAATATACAATTTTTGACAAATTTTTGTTTTTTTACACCCTACTAAACTTTTTTTTCTGGATTTTGCTGTAAAAACGCCTCCCAGCTGTTGAACGATTTCTTTCCTTTTGGGATTTTCGGAAGCTTAGATTCGCCAGTGCCTCCAACGATGTTGAGTTGGTTTTGGAAGCTGTGACAAACAGCCGCTGCCATGGCGTCGGTGGCGTCAAGATAGTCGGGATGTTCGGTGAAGTTGCAGAGTTTCTGAACCATAGCGGCGACCTGCTCCTTCGATGCGGCACCGTTTCCTGTTATCGACTGCTTGATTTTACGTGGCGAATACTCAAAAATAGGGATGTCACGATACAAAGCGGCCGCCATCGCAACACCTTGAGCGCGACCGAGTTTCAACATCGACTGCACATTTTTTCCGAAGAATGGAGCCTCGATGGCGAGCTCATCAGGATGATATTCATCGATGATCTCGAGCACACGTTCAAAAATTTTTCGAAGCTTAAGTGCTTGATTTTCAAGCTTACTCAGCTTCAAAACCCCCATACGAATCATGCTTAGCTCCTTACCTCTCTGAAGGATGAGACCGTAACCCATGACCATCGTTCCCGGGTCGATTCCTAATATTATTTTATCAGTTTTCAAAATTTCTTATCTTTGCAGTCGAAATGAGTGCGAATTCACATAATGCAAAAATAAGAAAAATCGCTGAGATGGCGATAAAAATTCTTATTGTCCTAGCCGGCTGCTGGGTTCTTTATGTGAAAATCATTAAGAATCAAGACCTTACGGAGATGTGGATGTCGGTGAAAACGTCGTTCTCATCACCAAAAAATGTGCTCCTGATGGTCCTCGCATTCATCCTGATGCCACTCAATATGGCATTGGAGACTCGCAAATGGCAGAAATCGATTTTGCCAGTCGAAAAGGTGCCTTTCAAGAAGGCTTACACGGCGATTTTCACCGGAATCACAGCGGGAATGATGTTTCCGAACCGCACTGGCGACTTCCTCGGACGTATTTTCATACTCGAAAAAGGTAACAGAATCAAGGCGGCAATGCTTACTTTCGTGGGAAATATCGCGCAGATGCTCGTCACAGTGAGTCTTGGCTGCATCGCATGGATTTTCTTCGGACAAGAAAAACATTATTGGTACATCTTAATTATATCATTGATAATCATTGTTTTAGGATTTTTGATTTATTTCAACATTCACATTTTGAGGCACATCCAGCGGCTGATTCCTAAAAAATGGCGCCCGAGAACCGAGAAATATATGGAGATTTTCAGCAGCTATTCGAAAAAAGATTTGGCCATGATTTTGCTTCTTGCGATCGCGAAATATGCGGTTTATTCGTTCCAATTTGTACTGCTGATATGGGCTTTCGACGTGCCACTCAACTATTTCAAGGCGCTGATTCCGATTATGCTGACATACCTGCTGATGACGGTGATTCCATTTATCACAATCACTGAAATTGCAGTACGTGGAGCTGTGTGTATCGGGGTTTTCGAAATCTGGCTAGCCATGCTTGGCATCAACACTTCGTTCACAATGATGGTGTTCTCGGCAAGCACCATGCTTTGGCTGTATAACCTGGCTATTCCGGCGATTTTCGGACTGTTTTTCATCAGAAAATTAAAATTTATCAGAAGCAGTTATGAGTCTTGAGACAATCCATATAATCCTGAATGTCATCATGGTATTTGCCGCGTTGTACCTCATCTGTATCGCTGCGTTTACGTATGGATTATATGAGTTAAAAGACAATAAGATAAAAGATAAAAGAGATAAAGAGGTTTCCATTCTCATTGCCGCCCGTAACGAAGGAAAAAATATTGAAAAATTACTTCAATCGCTTTATAATCAAACATTTAACAAAGAAAAATTTGAAATAATTATCGTTGACGACCATTCAGTTGATGAGACATTTAAGATTGCTGAGAATTTCCGAGCATCTCATCCTGAAATGAACTTGAAACTATTAAAAGCCACAGGTTCGGGCAAGAAACAAGCCATTTCTCAAGCTTTGCATGCCGCTGAAAATGAATTGGTTATGGTCACAGACGCCGACTGTGAATTGCTGGAGCGTTGGATTGAGGTGATGGTCAATTATTTCATAAACCACGACATGAAAATGCTGCTTGGACCAGTACTTTTGTCGCCTGCAAACACCTTGTTTGAAAAACTGCAAGTGCTTGAGCATCTTAGTCTTATCGCGAGTACAGCTGGTTCCGCAGCCATCGGGATGCCGGTGATGTGCAACGGAGCTAATATGATGTACGATCGCCAGGCAGCTCTCGACGTTGAAAAATACCGCACCGACATGAAAATCGCATCGGGCGACGACATGTTTCTTATGGAGCAGTTTGTTAAACATTACGGAAGCAAATCAGTACGCTTTCTCCTTGATAATGAAGCGATTGTGAAGACGGAGACTATGCCGAACCTGCGGTCTTTTTTCCGCCAGAGAAAGCGCTGGGCATCGAAAACGAAGGCCTACACCAACTGGAAGATCATCGCCACGGCGCTCATCGTCTTGCTGTTCAACCTTAGCATCGTTTTCTTCTTCGGAGCGGGCTTTTTCATGAGAGTTTTCTGGGTTTTCTTCGTACTTTACGTCATCATGAAAACGCTCGTCGACTTCCCGATTTTACGTCGGATAACACATTTCATGAAACAGCAGAAACTCCTTTTCTGGATGTTCCCGCTTGAATTCATCTATCCGTTTTACGTAGTGTTTACAGCGTTTGCCGGCTTGTTTACTAATGTAAAGTGGAAATAATTACATCAATTTTTGATAAAACTGCCACCAGCGATCGGGTAATTCATTTCGCATCGCCATGTCGTAGTCGTCTTTCGAGCACGGAATGAAGTGATGGCGCTCGTATTTTTCCTTGTTTTTGCTGCGGAATGAGAGGTCGAGCCACCATTTCCCAGTCGTTTTGTGACACATGAAAATTATGTCGTCGTAATCCTCAAGTCTGACGGTATATCTCGTGAATTCGTCACGATTGTCGGCTGTCGGGAAGTCGTTCTGGCGAAGCGAGAAACCCTCTAAAAAATACCAAATCATCTCAGCTAAGTTATTGGCACTCTGATAGTTAACATCAAATTTCGGATTATAATTGAAGAATCCTATTGAAGTCAACTTCGGATTTAAACCTGCGTATCTCGTCATCTTGCAGCCGTCCTCGCTGCTGAAACCGTTCGGCGAGCTGCGTTTCACACCAGGCATGTCGGCAGCGCAGAAAGCAGCCGCATCGATAGTGATGATATCGGCATTACGAAGCAATGGCTCCGACAACTCAGCGCGGTTCTTGATCGTTCCCAGACGGTAGATGTCGAACAGCAGTTGCTTCATCAGGTTAATATTCTCATTATCAATGTAATAAGTCTGATAACCGATGTTAGTATAGTTGAAAAGATAATTCGGCTGATGCAGGATGATATGACTCAGATATGACTCCGAATTGATACCTTCGCCTTCTTCGCCAAGGTCGAAACGCGGATCTATCGCGGTGATATTCACCAACTTACCGGTATTTTCATAAACCTGATAAATCGGATATGTCAAATCCTGACTTCCGCCAAGAATTATCGGCACGATGTGATATTTCAAAAGCATCAGAAACACCTCGCTCAACGCGTAATAGGTGTCTTCGGTCCTCAAGCCGAGCTTCACGTTGCCGAGGTCGACAATCTTCAGCTCCGGCCAGTGGTTAAACAAAGGATATAAGGCATGGCGGATAACATCCGGACCATCCTTACATCCTTCATTATCAACGGCATAGCGTTCTTCTTCAACTCCAAGGATTGCCACCTGAAAACCTTCCAGATTCGGAAAATCCTCCTCGTTTTTGAAGATTGTAATGGTGTTGCCAAGCTGTTTTTTATGCGTCAGATGGCAGTTTTCGATGACTTCTTCCTTTACCGGATTGAGAAAAGCGCTTATTTCCATATTTATTTCTTTGGAGAAATTTTCTTTCTGATGATTTCGTGGAGTTCGGCCACATTCACGCGGATCTGCTCCATGGTGTCGCGGTCGCGGACGGTCACTGTGTTGTCTTCAAGTGTCTGATTATCAACGGTTACGCAGAGAGGAGTACCGATGGCATCCTGACGGCGATAACGTTTTCCGATGGAGTCTTTCTCCTCGTACTGGCACATGAAGTCGTACTGCAGGCTGTCCATGATTTCGCGGGCCTTTTCCGGGAGTCCGTCTTTCTTCACCAATGGCAAAATAGCCACTTTGTAAGGTGCGAGGATTGGAGGCAGCTTCATCACGACACGCTCGCTGCCGTCTTCGAGTTTTTCCTCTGTATAAGCATAGCTGAACATCGCGAGGAACATACGATCCAAACCAATTGAGGTCTCGATGACGTATGGAGTATAGCTTTCGTTGGTCTCTGGGTCGAAATATTGCAGTTTCTTGCCTGAGAACTCGGCGTGACGGCTGAGGTCGTAGTCGGTACGGCTGTGAACGCCTTCCAACTCTTTGAAACCGAATGGGAAGTTGAACTCTATATCGGTTGCGGCGTTGGCGTAGTGAGCGAGTTTCTCGTGGTCGTGGAAACGATAGTTTTCTGCTGGAATACCCAGTGAGAGGTGCCAATTCAGACGTTCTTCCTTCCATTTCTTGAACCATTCCATCTCGGTG
>JAFZXR010000008.1 GCA_017616675.1 Bacteroidales bacterium | reverse complement strand
CATGGCTTTCCGTGCAGGTGCATCCCGACGATGAGATTGCAAAGATGATAGGTCTCGAGAACGGCAAGACAGAGATGTGGTATGTGATGCACGCCGAGAAAGACGCCGAGCTCGTCAGCGGCTTCAACCGCGAGGTGACAAAAGCCGAAGTCGAGAAGCTCATCTACGAGAAAAAAATCTCGCAAGTGCTTAATTATGAGAAAGTTAACGACGGCGACGTGTTTTTCATCCCGGCAAGGAGAATTCACGCCTTAGGCCCTGGCTGCATGGTGGCTGAGATTCAGCAGACCAGCGACACCACCTACCGCGTCTACGACTGGGACCGTCTCGACCAGCACGGGATGTACCGCGAATTGCATATTCCGCAGTCGCTGTTCACGCTCAACTACAAACACGAGGACAGCTACCGCACCGAGTACGACCGCGACAAGAAAGACGCTACCGTCAAGATGGTGGAATGTCCTTATTTCACTACCAACTTCATCAATCTGGAGAAGGGCGTGGCATTGGCAAAAGACTATTCGGAATTGGATTCTTTTGTGATTTTGATGAGTGTAGGCGGCGGTTTCAGCTTGAAATACGACGGCGGCGAGGAGATCGTCGGCATTGGCGAATGCATTTTAATTCCTAATGTAGTCAATAAAGTGGAAATCAAAGCGTTAGATAATTGTAAAATATTAGAGACTTATATCGTTGAATCATAAAAAAGCTTATACCATGAAAAAATTATTAGCATTATTACTCTTCGGCTTCATGTTTTTCGGACTGAACGCCCAAAACAAATCAGATTTGCCGAACATAACGCTGAAAAACCTTGACGGTCAATCGGTTAACATCAGCGAGATCAACAACGGCGGCAAGCCTTTCGTGATGACGTTCTGGGCCACCTGGTGCGGTCCGTGCGTGAAGGAACACAACGCCCTCACCGACGTTTACGACGACTGGGTTGAGGAGACTGGCGTGAAAATCTATTCTGTGTCTATCGATGACGCGCGCGCCACAGCAAAGATCAAACCGTTTGTCGACGGCAAGGGCTGGCCATTCGAGATTCTGCTCGATGTGAACAAGGAGCTGGCGCGCGCGATGAATGTCGGCAACCCGCCTCACACCTTCCTCTTCGACGGCAACGGCAAGATCGTGTGGCAGCACACGGGATACCTTGAAGGCGGCGAGGAAGATCTCTATGAGGAAATCCTGAAGATTTCTAAATAGTGTAGAGTTGAAAGTGTAGAGTTTAGAGTAGTTGAAAGTTGAAAGTTAAAAGTAGAGAGGGTCGGTCGACCGTCTGGAAATTAAAAAATATGAAAAGATTATCGTTATTAATAGTCCTCTTGCTCGGTGCCACCACGCTGTATGCCCAGGATTTCCTGAATAAGTCAAAGGTCAGCGGGAGTTTTGAGATCAACGCTCAATACTACATGGCCGACGACGGCATCGGCATCACCGACTCCACGCTGAACGGCAAAGTGATGGGCATCAACGGCTTCGGCAAGATCCAGTATTCGCTCGGCGACTTTATCGCGGGAATACGTTTCGAGACTTACCAGCCGCCGCTGTCAGGCTTCCGTCCGGAGCTGGAAGGATCAGGCATAGCCAATTATTTCGCCACCTACGACAACGGCACCATCGGTCTCACCGTGGGCGACATCTACGACCAGTTCGGCAACGGCCTGGTGTTTCGTACCTACGAGGAATGGACGCTGGGATTCGACAACTCGCTGCGAGGCATGCGCGCCGTGTTTCGTCCGTATGACGGCGTGACACTCAAAGGCGTCTACGGAAAGCAGCGTTATTACTGGGCCTCGTACGGAAAAGACGAGACACGCGGCACCATACGCGGCGTCGACGGCGAATGGGACCTCAACCAGAGTCTCGAAGCACTCAGAGAAGCCAAGTTCAGGATGAGTCTCGGCGGCAGCTTCGTGAGCAACTATCAGCCATCGGTGAAAGACGACCCGATGTACAACCTGCCCGAGAACGTGGCAGCGGCGGCTGGACGCATCAACATGGGATACGGAAGATTCTCATTATCAACGGAATACGCCTATAAGATCAACAACCCGTCGTCGATCAACAAGATGATCTACAAACACGGCGAGGCACTCCTCACATCCTTAGCCTATTCGCAGAAAGGTCTCGGCGTGGTGTTACAGCTGAAACGCGTCGACAACATGAGTTTTAAGTCGGACTACGCCGCTAAGGAGAACGACCTCGACATCAACTTCATCCCGCCTATCAACTACACGCATACCCACAGCCTGCCGGCGATGTATTCCTATTCGACACAGCCTAACGGCGAGATGGGCGTACAGTTTCAGGTGAATTATCTCATCCCGAAGAAGACCGCCCTCGGCGGAAAATATGGCACAAAACTTGCCTTCAACTACAGCCAGGTTAACGATATCGTAAGAGACTCAATAACTTACAACGGCAATAAAGTCCTCTGGCGCAAAGGCACAATGGGCTACAGCTCACCGTTCTTCGGCGTTAGCGATAAGGTTTTCTACAGAGATATCAATTTCGAAATCGATAAGAAAATCAACAAGAAATGGAGCGTCATAGTGCAATATATCAACTTGGTTTACGACATCGAGACCATCGAGGGACATGTTGGAGCACCTATGGTGAAGGCCGACATCGCATTCCTCGATTTGACATATAAAATCAACCCGAAACACAGCATCCGCATGGAGTTACAGCATCTCTGGGACTGCATCGGCACAGGCTACGAGGTTGAGAAAGGCGATGAGGAAAACTTCATCAAACGAGGCAACTGGTTCTCGGCATTGCTTGAATACTCAATCGCTCCGAAATGGTTCGTCAGCGTCGCCGACAAGTACAACTATGGCAATCCTGTAGCCGACTACCGCGACCATTACTACACGGCATCGGTAGGATTTATCAAGGATGCCACGCGTATCACCTTGAGTGGAGGACGACAGAGCGAAGGCATGGTGTGCGTGGGCGGCGTTTGTCGCAAAGTGCCGGCCTCGAGCGGAGTTTCATTGACGATAACAACGGCTTTTTAGTTTAAAAGTTTATAAAGTTTAAAAGTTTAAAAGCTTAGAAGTTTATAAGATTATAAGATTATAAGATTAAAAGTTTAAAAGTCTTAAGAGATGAAAGGAAAGACATTATATATGGCGTTGGCGGCTGTCGTTTTGATGATGGTTTCGTGCAGTAAGGTCAAGGAGCCGTTTCTGAAGGAGACCACCGTCGAAGGCAACAGAGTGGTGCTGCTGGAGGACTACACAGGCGTGCGTTGCGTCAACTGCCCCGGCGCCCACGAGATAGCCGAGGAGCTGCTCGCGCGGTTCCCAAACAACCTCGTGATGATGAGCATCCACGCAGGCGACCAGGCCAACCCACAGACAAACTGGCCTAATTTCACCACTGAGGCAGGCAACACCTGGTATTACAACACCTTTAACTTCGACCACAACCCTGTCGGCACCGTCAACAGGATGAAAAAAAGCGGCGGAAGCTATGGCTTCGAAGACAGCGAATGGGGCACTAAGGTGGCTGAAGAGGTAGCGCAACAACAGGAAGCATCGATCAGCATCTCGACAGTCTACAACGAGACAAACAGAGAACTAAGTCTCACTCTCAACACAACATTTTTGAAAGAGATTGAGGGCGATTTCTATATCTTTGCCGGCTTGCTCGAAGACAGCATCCAGGGACGACAGCTCACACCGTCGGGCCTGAACCAGAACTACTGGCATCGCAACGTTTTCAGAGCGCCGATCAACGGGACGTGGGGACAGAGTCTGTATAGCGGCTTGACCGAGATAAATCAGGAGTTTGAGACGAATATGAGCATCACCGTCGACACCACCTACAGGGAAGACCAGTGCTACGTCGTCTCGTACATCTACGACAACGGCGACAAGCATGTCATTCAGGCGGGAAAGGCGAAGATAAAATAAAAAAAAGAGGCCTTTTCGACCTCTTTAGTAGCGGGGGGCGGATTTGAACCACCGACCTTTGGGTTATGAGCCCAACGAGCTACCGGACTGCTCCACCCCGCATCGTGAAATTTGCGGCTGCAAAAATACAACATTTTTGCTTTCGTGTCAAGAGTTTTTTGAAAATTTTTGAAATATTTATAAAAATATGGATCATAAAGCAGGCTACGTCAACATAATAGGCAAGCCAAACGTAGGAAAATCAACGCTGATGAACGACCTGGTGGGCGAGAAAATCAGCATCATCACGTCGAAGGCGCAGACCACACGACACCGCATCTTGGGCATTGTGAACGGCGACGACTTCCAGATAGTGTTCTCCGACACGCCGGGAATCATCAAAAACCCAGCCTATAAGATGCACGAGATCATGAATCAGTACATAAATGTGGCGTTTATCGACGCCGACCTGATTCTTTATGTGGTCGACATCACCGACAAGAAAATCGACGAAGAGACGGTGGAACGCATCAAGAAGATGGAAGTCCCGGTGTTCGTCTTGCTCAATAAAATCGACCTTTCGAACCAAGACGACGTGGCGAAAGCCGTTGAATTTTGGAAAAACACGCTTCCTGCAGCGACGGTGTTCCCTATCTCGGCCATGCATCACGCCAACGTGCAGTATGTGTTTGAAAGCATAGTCGAAAAACTGCCGGTTTGTCCGCCATACTTCCCGAAAGACGAGCTCACCGACCGCTCGATGAGGTTTTTCGTGACCGAAATCATAAGAGAAAAAATCTTGTTGAACTATCAGCAGGAAATCCCTTACAGCGTTGAGGTTGTGGTGGATGCGTATGAAGAAAGCGCGAAGATGATCAACATCAAGGCAACGATTTTCGCTTCACGCGAATCGCAGAAGGCCATATTAATAGGTAAAGGCGGTGCCGCAATCAAAAAAGTCGGCATACAGTCGCGCGCCGATATCGAAGAGTTCACCGGAAAGAAGATTTTCCTTGACCTCCGCGTGAAAGTCGATAAGGATTGGCGTGATAACGAAGAAGAATTAAAACATTTTGGATACGAGGCATAATCATGAGTAATATAGTAGCAATAGTAGGAAGACCGAACGTCGGAAAATCGACGTTGTTTAACCGTTTGGTGCAGAAACGCCAAGCCATCGTCGAGGAAAGCAGCGGCGTGACACGTGACCGTCATTACGGTCACAGCGACTGGAACGGCAAGTCGTTCACCGTTATCGACACCGGCGGTTATGTGGTCGGATCGGACGATATCTTTGAAGAAGAGATAAGAAAACAAGTCGATTTGGCTATCGACGAGGCCGATGTCATCATCTTTGTGGTCGACGGACAGGCCGGAGTGCATGTGTTGGACGAAGACGTGGCGCTGATTCTGCGTAAATGCAAGAAAAAAGTACTGCTCGGCGTGAACAAGACCGACATCCCGAGCAAATTCGGCGAGGCAGCGGAGTTCTATGCCCTCGGACTGGGCGAGATTTATCCTTTCTCAGCAATGACAGGCACTGGCACTGGCGAGCTTCTCGACGAGGTGGTGAAATATCTGCCAAACGACACAACTGAAGACTACTCGGATCTACCGAAATTCGCCGTCGTAGGCCGTCCGAACGTCGGAAAATCGTCGATGATCAATGCATTCTTGGGTCAAGAAAGAAACATCGTGACCGACATCGCAGGGACGACACGTGACAGCAACAACACGCGTTTCAACGCCTTCGGAATGGACTTCATGCTGGTCGACACCGCAGGTCTGCGAAAGAAGAGCAAGGTGTACGAAAACATTGAGTTTTACTCGGTGATGCGTTCAATTCGTGCCATCGAGGAATGCGACGTAGCGATACTAATCATCGACGCGACACAGGGCTTCGACGCTCAGGATATGAACATCTTGCGACTCATCGAAAGAAACAAAAAAGGCATGGTTTTGGTGGTGAATAAATGGGATTTGGTGGAGAAAGACAGCAACACTCACCTCGCGTTCGAGCAGATGATTCGCGAGAGGACAGCGCCGTTCGTTGACTACCCTATCATCTTCACCTCGGCCATCAACAGACAGCGTACTTTCAAGGTCCTTGAGATGGCTCAAAAGGTGTATGAAAACAGGGAGAGAAAGGTCTCGGTGCGTGAGTTGAACGATACCATGCTGGAGATCATAAACAGTCAGCCGCCGCAGATTGCTTCAAGAGGTAGATACTTGAAAATCAAATACATAACACAGTTGAAGAGCCCTACTCCGCAGTTCATATTCTTCTGCAATTTGCCGAAGGATGTGAAGGATAACTACGTGAGGTTCTTGGAGAATAAAATCCGCAGTAACTGGGACTTCCACGGGGTGCCGATTCAATTATTTTTCAGGGAAAAATAAACTTTGGCTTTTGGCTTTTAGCTATTGGCTTTTTTATTCTTGCCAATGGCCAACGGCCAATAGCCAATAGCTGGTTACAATGGAAAACGAAGAGTTAAGAATAGATAAGTGGCTTTGGTGCGCGAGGCTTTTTAAGACTCGGACGCTCGCTGCTGACGCTTGCAAAGGCGGCAAGGTGAAGGTCAACGAGGTGTCGATGAAGCCGTCGCACGACGTGAAGGTCGGCGAGGTTATCAGCGTGCAGCTCGGGCAACTCCATAAAACCGTTGAGGTGCTGAGCATCCCGAAGAGTCGCGTGTCGCCGAAAGACGTGGTGAATATCTACGTCGACCGCACTCCGGCCGAGGAATATGAGCGCATCGAGTTCATGCATGCCTACAAGGCCGAATATCGTGACCGTGGCGCAGGGCGTCCGACGAAGAAAGACCGCCGAATTTTGGATAAACTGAAGGGTGACGAATGATTTCGAACGTTCAAAATATTAACATTGCCGAGTACGACTACCCGCTGCCGGATGAGAGGATTGCGAAATATCCTTTGGCAGAACGTGATGCGTCTAAGTTGTTGATTTACAAAGACAATCAGATATCTGAAAATCATTTTAGAAACATCGGCGATTACTTGCCGGAGAAATCGGTTTTGGTGTTCAACGAGACCAAGGTCGTACGGGCGAGGTTGCAGTTTGTGAAGGACTCTGGCGCCGCCATCGAGGTGTTTTGTCTGGAGCCAATCACGGGCAACGGCGACTACCAGCTGGCGTTCTCGGCAGGCTCCCCTGTCGAGTGGCAGTGTTTAGTAGGGAATTCCAGAAGATGGAAAGTAGGGACGTGCCGTGGCGCGTCCGTCCTCTCAATGCCCCTGAACATCAAAGGCAAAGAAGTCGTTTTGCAGGCCGAACGCCTTGAAAAAACCGACGCCTATTCGGTGATACGATTCTCATGGGAGCCTGCCGAGATAAGCTTCGCGGAGGTGTTGGAGCATGCCGGCGAGATACCGTTGCCGCCGTACTTGCATCGCGAGGCGGAGCCGAGCGACAGGGAGCGTTATCAGACGGTGTTCGCGAAATACGAGGGCTCAGTCGCGGCGCCGACTGCCTCATTACATCTTACTAAGCCATTGATAGCCAAGCTCAAAGAACGGGGACATACCATAGAAGAGGTGACCTTGCACGTCGGCGCCGGCACGTTCCGTCCTGTGGCGACCGACACCATCGGAGAGCATGAGATGCACTCGGAATCCATCATCGTGAAGAAAAAATGCATCGAGAATTTGCATGAAAATATCGGTCGGACCATCATCCCTGTAGGCACCACCAGCATGCGCACAATCGAGTCGGTATATTGGATCGGAGTGATGCTTCTGGAGCAAGGCCTCGACGAGCGCAATCTCCATGTAAATCAATGGTTTCCGTATCAGGACAGAGCCTCGTTGCCATCAGCAAAAGAGAGTCTCGAGGCCATCTTGAAATACCTCGACATGCATCATCTCGAGGCTTTGCATGCCACCACGGCCTTGATGATAGCGCCCTCCTGCCCTATCATGCTCACCAAGGCGCTCATCACCAACTTTCACCAGCCGAAGAGCACTCTTTTGCTGCTCGTCTCGGCCTTGATTGGCGACAAATGGAAGGATGCTTACCGCTTTGCGTTGGACCACGGCTTCAGGTTTTTGAGCTACGGCGATAGCTGTCTGTTCATCCCGTAAATCTTTGATTTTTATCGTTTTATAAAAAATTTTTCAGTTTTTAAGGGCTGCATATCAAAATTTTTTGTATTTTTGCAGTCTCGTTTAACGGAAATTAATAACCTCAATGAAAAAGATATTATTTGCAATCGCATTGACAATGGTGTTAAGTCTCGGTGCCAGCGCTCAGAGCGACGGTTTCTTCAGATCGACAGAGAATGAAGGCAGCGAGCGCACCGCCGCATTTGGTTTGCCGAGCCAGCATGGTTTGGAGACAGACCAGGAGGCACCTCTCGCAAGTGGTCTTTTGGTTTTGACAGCCCTCGGAGCCGGCTACGCGGTTGCAAGAAGAAAACGCAACTAACACAATTGAGAATTGATAATTGTAGAGACGTCACATTGTGGCGTCTCTATTTTTTTTGAAAAAAACTCAACCATCGTATTGAATTTTTTCCTATATTTACGGTGTATTAGAACCTTAAAAACTAAATATTTTCTTTATTGTTCAACTAATTATCAAAATTACCGAGGTTATTTTGGGTAGAAAAACGACTGGTATATTGGTTCAATATAGCATAGAAACAAAAAAAACGGTCAGTAAATCTATGCCGAAGCCGATCTAACCGTTTTTCAATCGTCAAATGCAGTAAATCTATGCCGAAGCCGATCTGCATTTTCACACTGCAAAATTACAAAACATTTTTATTCATGCAGCCGATTCTGAAAAATATTTTTTAAAAAAAACTCAACCACCGTATTGAATTTTTTCCTATATTTGCGGCTTAATATGCGCGTGTGTACGCGTACGTATATACGCGAGGAGATGATAATTTATTGATAATGAATTGATTAAAAATAATTTTTAAATAAACAAATTACTAACAAAATTCAAACTATTATGTTTAAAAAATCTTTACTTCTGATTCTGCTTATGACGCTGTTGGCGCCGTGGGCAGTTGCACAAAACCAACTAAACGAAGGTTTTGAAAGCGCAACATTCCCTCCTGAGGAATGGAGTACAATCCATGTTTCGGGAAACAATTCGTGGGCAAGAAGCACCAGCCAACACCACAACGGTAATGCTTCTGCATACGCACATTGGGCTAGTGCAGGACACGAGAACTATATGATTACTCCAAAATTGGAACCTCAATCAGGCGAATCATTGTCCTTCTTTGTTTCTGCACAGAGCTATTCTGGAACAACATTGTATGTTAAGGTTTCAACCACTACACCTGAGGCATCTGCTTTCTCTACTACCCTTGCCACATACACAACCGGTTCAAGTGGTACCATCGGGACAACAAGCACTAGTACTTTTGTGGAAAAAATCATCGATGTATCCAGCTACGCTGGGCAGCAAATATACATCGCTTTTCATATAGTTGACAGCAACGGCGGCGACATTTATATCGACGACGTTACTGGCGTAACTCTTTACGTTCCCGCTTGTCCAAAACCAACAGGCTTAACAGCCACCCTCACCCCTGGTAACGGCACCGTCGCCACCCTTAACTGGACTGCAGGCGGCACCGAAACAGCCTGGGTGCTTGAATACGGCACAGCCAGCGACTTCACAGGCGCCACTTCGGTGAACGTGAGCGGCACACCAGAGAAACCTCTCACAGGCCTCACCGCCGAAACAACATACTACGCCCGCGTGAAAGCCACTTGCGGCGGCTCCGACCAAAGCGATTGGAGTGCTACTTGTGAGTTTACTCCGACCAATCAGTTGTTCATTAATATTTTTGGCGAAACCGGCTCAACAAACGACTACCTCCCCACAAACACATTATATGATTACTCCTACACCCAGCAGATTTACACCGCTGTGGAAATGGGAGGTTTCGCATGCACACTCCAATCAGTCGCATTCAAAGGAAACAAAGCAGCCGTATGTGATTTGGACATCTATTTGGCAAAAACCGATAAGTCGTCTTTCACAGCTACTACCAATTACATTGACATAAGCGAAGCCACACTTGTATTCAGTGGAGAAGTAACGTTCACAGCCAACGACTGGACAACCATTGCTTTTAACAATGATTTCGATTACACAGGAGGAAATCTTGCTATCATTGTTGACGATAATTCAGGCAACTATACTTACGGAAGCACTACTTGGCAAACATTCAACACCACTGCAGCTCAGGCACTGTACTTCTATCAGGACAATACAAACATTAATCCATCCTCGCCAAGTGGATCTTATAGTGGTACTCCAACTCTCAAGAACCAAATAAAGTTCTCCTATGAGCTCCCGTCACCATATGTAAAACCAAAGAACTTGGAAGTAACCAACCTCACGGCCACCACAGCTACCATCACTTGGGAAGCCCCAAACAGCGATGTTCAAAGCTACAAATACCAATACAGAGAAGAAGGTGGCACGTGGAACACTCTGACCAGCACAACAGCTCTTTCAGCCCCGCTAACAGGTTTAACAGGCAACACTACTTACACCTTCCAAGTGCAGGCTATCTATAGCGGCGGCGAAAGTGCGTTCGCAAGCAAGACCTTTACCACCCCTATTGCCATTCCTTATGAATATGGCTTCGAAGACGCAAACGAGTTTAACAAATGGGAGACTGCTGATTGTGAGGATGACATAACCAATGGAATCAGCGGAGTGGTTAATTATACCGATTATGCACATTCAGGCGACAATTTCTTCGCCTTCAGCTCATACAATGGTGCAACAGACCCACAATACCTCTTTTCTCCACTATTATCGGGTATAAGCGAAGGCTTACATGTTGAATTCTATTATCGCAGTATCCAAGCCGACGACCCGGAGACATTCATGATTGGTTATTCAACAACAGACAAAGACCCCGACCACTTCACATGGGGCAACGAAATCACCAGCCCTGATGCCAATTACAATCTCTTCAAGGCTAATTATCCTGCCAACACAAAGTATATAGCAGTTAAATATACATCAGGCGACAGTTTCTATCTGTTACTTGACGACTTCACTTTCGAAGAGGCATCATCGTGTCTCGAGCCGACCAATGTAACAGCGAGCGGCATCACCACCGAAGAAGCCACCATCGATTGGACAATAGGCAAGGAAGAAACCGAATGGGACATCTACTATACTGACGATATGACCGATGTGCCAGACGACAGCACAGCACCAATAGTTGAAGGCACTTCGACAAAACCATATACTTTGGATGGCCTCTCAGATGCCACAACCTATTATGTTTATGTCCGCGCAGTTTGCGGCTCATCGGAGACAAGCGCATGGAGCACTCCTTGCACATTCCATACTGAATGCTATGGCTTAGACATGCCGATGAGTGCATACAGCTTTGAAGACGGCGAATTATCGGTTTGCTGGAACACTTATTCCGACAATATAGCATACAACAGAACAAGTATTTCTGACGATGAGGCTCACACAGGAACTTACAGTTTGGAATTCTATAGAGGTTCACAAACCGGTGATTTGATTGTTACTCTTCCAGAGGTGAAACATGCTTATCCTATAGACTGGTACCAGTTCGACTTCTGGGCTATGGCAGATGCCTCTGATTTGATTATCACAATCGGTATTATGGAAGATCCAAACGATCCGACAACATTTGTCGCACAAGGCGCTGGAATCGAGCCTGAATCAAGTTTCTCTGAGTATAAGGTAAGATTTAACGAATACACAGGTGATGGACATTATGTAGCCATCATGGTTACACGAGAAGGAAGCAAAGGTTCTGTCTATGTTGACGATGTCGCAATTCAGGTAATCCCATCATGCATCGAACCTGACGGCCTTACCGTCACAGCACCGACAGCTCATGGCGCAACATTCGGTTGGACACCAAACGGCACAGAAACAGAATGGCATCTTTACTTATCAGATGACGCCACTGCTCCTGCCGACGACATCAATTTGAAGGAAGTGACTGTTGCCGACAGTAACCCGTTCACCCTTACAACTGGCCTCGATGCTGAAACCACCTACTATGTATGGGTACGTGCCAACTGCGGAAGCACTGACGGCTACAGCATGTGGGTAGGCCCCGAGACATTCACAACAGATGTCGCATGCCCGGCTCCTACTGGCCTCGCAGCTTCAGAGATTACAGGTCATACAGCTAAACTGAGCTGGACCGGAACAAGCGAAAGCTATGTGCTTTCTGTTGGAACTTACGATTATACTGCTACACCTGTTACTGGTACAATACTCGAAACAGGTTTCGAAAGCACTTCCATGCCTGATGGTTGGACCCATATCGGCAATGGTACTGGTGTACCAGCAACGAGCAATACTCATAATGGTTCCTATAGTTTGAAATTCTCAGGTGCTACATCAGACAACGTTGTTGTATTGCCGCAATTTGGAGCTGAAACTAACCAGCTGACCATTGACTTTTGGTCAAAAGCCGAAAGCAGCAATGTTTCCTCTAGTGGCTATTTCGATTTGGGTTATGTTACCAATCCCACAGATGCCAGCACCTTTGTCGCGCTTGACACATATTCAGCCTCAGATCACGGCTCTTACACACATATTGAAAAATTTAGCATGACAAGTGCTCCGAATGGCGCTCGCATCGCATTCCGTCACCGTTCAGGAGTAACTTATTATTATTGGTTCATTGACGATGTGACCATTACCGGTCCAATCTATCCGATTGCATGGGATACATACAACACAACAGATACACAAAAAACTGTTGAAGGTCTTGATCCTGAAACACAATATTTTGCCAAGGTAAAAGGAAACTGCGGTACAGAGGGCTTTAGCCAAGAGACTGAAGTTGTCAGCTTCACTACCGACGTGGCTTGCCCGGCTCCTACAGGATTTGCTATCGAGGCAGTAGGCTCGAACTATGCATTGCTCAACTGGAACTTAGGTACCGACGATGCATGGCAAGTGGAAGTTTACAATGTTACCGACGCCACTCCCGCTGTCACCTATGATATTAGTATGTCAGAGGTCACCGTGAACGCAGGTGTCGTCACCTATACGCTGAACGGTTTGACTCCTGAAAAAGAATACACCCTGAAACTGCGTGCTGACTGCACCGGTGCTTCCGACGGTTACAGCGAATGGGCCGTACTGCCCAACTTCACCACCATCGCCGCCTGCTCGGCAATGGATGTCACATTTGAAAACATCACCCACCATAATGTCACAGTCAACTGGAACGGCGAAAGTGATGATGACTTCACAGTTTACTACAGAGAGGCTGCCAGTGCAAGCACCACTACTCTGTTCAGCGAAGACTTTGAAGACGAGGCTACATTTGCGAACTGGACATTCACCAGTAAGAACACAGCAAATAACATTGCCTCAGGCAAGGCAGGTCGTCTTGCTGAAGCTAAACATGATGGCAATTACGGCTTCAGATTCTCGTCATTTACCTCTTGTAGTTCACCAGAAACTTATGACCAATATTTAGTTTCACCTGAACTGACCGTGACTGGTATCCTCCAATTCTATTATAAGAAGTATAACAATAATACTGAAAACTTACAAGTGGGTTATTCCACCACGACTGACGATTTTGAGACGGCAGGAGTCTTCACTTGGACGGATCTTGATCTTACCACAACATGGCAACAATATGAATTAAATCTTCCTGACAATGTGAAATACATTGCATTCCATTATTGGGCAAGTTGTCAATACTACGTCTTTGTGGACGATATCGCCATCAAAGAGCGGATACCTGCCGGCGATTATCAGACACAACTTGTCGAAGGTAATACGACCAACATAACCAGCCTTACAGCAGACACCAAATATGAGGTAAGAGTCGTCCCGAACTGCAATCCATCATTGGGTACTGCATGGACAAGCTTCAACACCGTCGCAGGCAACGAGAAGTACTTCCTCACCGCTGGCGACTGGGCGACAACAACCAACTGGATGGATGGCGAAATCCCGACTATCACCGACAATGCCATAATCCTCGCAAATGTGGCAGTTGAAGACGGCGAGGATGCTTCCGCAAACAACGTCACATTACAGAACAGCTCTGTCATCACAACTAAAAATGGTGCCACCCTCACCATCAAGGGTACTGTGACAGGTGGTGGTAGCGATAAGATCATCATCGAGGACGGTGGTCAGCTCATCCACAACAATTCAGTTTACGCAACTGTTAAGAAGAACATCACTGCTCCGGCAGTATGGAAAGGCTCCAGCGATTCAGACGGTTGGTATCTGATTGCCACACCAGTTTATTCAACTACTATCTCTTCCGCATTTACTGGTGTTATCGACTTATTCGAATACAATGAGCCGGAAGCCTACTGGTATTCATATAACAATGGCGACCACACATTCACAAGTATGACAAGAGGTGCAGGTTATCTGCATGCAAGCCAGAATACACAGACTGTAAGCTACGCAGGTTCGATGATAGGCACAGAAAGCGCTGAAACAAAATCATTGTCATACACAAGTACGTTAGGTGATGATGTGAGAGGTTTCAACCTCGTCGGTAACCCATACACACGTAACCTCGTGTTAGGCGATATGACAATTGGCAGCACTCCTGTTTCAACAGTGTATGTTATTACAGATGAAGACCGCACCAAGCTTACGGCTTACACCACCGACGAATATGCTGTCAAACCTGGTGAAGGTTTCTTTGTACAAGCCACTGCAGCAAGCCAGACACTTACAATGAATCCTGCAGCAAAAGATGCATTTGACTTCAGATACATCAAAATTGTTGCTGGCAATGAAAACGGTAGCGACAACGCTTACATCCAGTTTGAAAACGGTAACACCTTGCGTAAGATGAACATTGCCAACAAGACAAGTGTTTATGTAATCGACAATGGTGAGGACTATGCAGCCGCTACAGTTTATGAGCTCGAAGGCAAGATTCCGGTCAACTTTAAGGCTATTGCCGACGGTGAATACACCATCACCATCAATGCTAACAACGTCGAGGCACACAGCATGTATCTCCGCGATAACTTCTCAGGCGAGACAATCGACCTGTTGGAGAGCCCGAGCTACACATTCAAAGCCACAGCCAACGACGATGAGGCCCGCTTCACCCTCTTGTTCGACTTCAACAACTTCACAGGCATCGATGAGAACTACACCGGTGAGATCTTCGCTTACCAGTATGGTAACGAAATCATCGTCAACGGCGAAGGCACTCTGGAAGTGTTCGACGTCATGGGACGCATGGTTCTGAACACCAAGGTCAACGGCGTACAGAAAGTCAACGTTCCTGCCAACGCTGTCTACATCTTCAAGTTAATGGGTGAAACCGTTAAGACCCAGAAGATTGTTGTAAGATAACTCTAGCTATTGGCTTTTGACCGTCGGCTGAAATATGCCGATGGCCAATGGCCAAAGCAAACAAAAAACTAATGAAACGATATCATTAAGATAGTAAATAATTAAAAAAAGATACAAAAATGAAAAAGTTATTATTAGCATTAGCAATAGTTTTGGCAATGGGTCTTACAGCAAGTGCACAGCGCGACGGCTATTTCAACGACTGGGACGATGTGGGCAACGGCCTCGACAAGGTGAATATTTATGAGCCTACCAGAGACCCGGGTCTGCCTGGCGGTCACGGTGGTAGCGACACCCCTGCCCCTCTCGGCACCGGTCTGCTCGTTTTGACAGCCCTTGGCGCAGGATACGCTATCGCTAGAAGAAAACGCGAGGAATAATCTCCTATCCGAGAATTCGGAATTATTGATTGTAGGGGCGAATGATTATTCGCCCCTACATTTTTTTGAAAAAAATGTTACGAATTTATAACCAAAATTCCAAAAATCTTTATTATCTTTGCAAGCGTAAGAATTCAGAATTAATCAAAAACTAAAGAAATCCTATTAGATATTCTTATCATTAGTTTTATATAAATTTCAAATTTATGAAATACGCTGATTTTGAGCACATTTTTTCTCCTGATAGATTGCGAAGATATCTTATCGCCTGCCAATATGACAGACGCAAAGCAATGACTTTATACCGCTATAATCTTAAACTGTCACAAGAAATCTTCCCAATTATAGGCTGTTTTGAAGTCGCTTTGAGAAATAAAATCGATGCGGAATTGAAAAAGAACTTTGGTCCAGATTGGTTACGTGATTCAATCAAACCCAAAGGATTTTTCAGCATTGATTCACGTGTAAAAGGAACCAGAAAAATCATTAAAAAAGCCTATGACACCTTACAAATTGAGCACAAATACACTCATTCAAGATTATTAACGGAAATGGAGTTTGGAATATGGAAATATATGTTCAACAATGTGCAATATAGGTTGTCTGGACGATGCCTATTAAATATATTTCCTCATAAGCCGAAATCTACACGATATTGTAAATTTAACAACGCATACATATTTAACGAATTGGATAATGTAAACCATATTAGAAATCGAATAGCCCATCATGAGCCGATATGTTTTGGTGGCGCAATAGCCATTGATACACAAAAAGTTATACATTGTTATGATAGTATAATTCGACTTTTGCAATGGATGGATATTGATTCAAAATCATTGCTATACGGACTAGATCATGTTAAATACGTTTTGAACTTAATTAAAAAATTTTGATTTTTTTTCAAAAAAAACACCTCCGTATTGTTTTTTTTTATATCTTTGCACCGTTAAGTCCCGACAGTCCCTGAGCAATCAAACTGCCGGGTGTTGTTTTAATTCGGGTTTCACCATCTTCGGTGGAGCCCGTTTTAAATTTCATTAACCTTTAACCAATAACCATTATCATTTTTT